>JANLPN010000022.1:0-26853 GCA_031367285.1 Betaproteobacteria bacterium
GGGGTATCCAGCGAGGCCGCGAGTGCGGCGTGGCCTTCCACGTCGTAGGCGTCCAGCGGCTCCTCGATCCAGACCAGGTTGAACGGCTCCAGCGCGCGGCAGGCGCGTTGGGCGGCCGGGCGGTCCCACTGCTGGTTGGCGTCCACCATGAGCGGAAAACTTTCGCCCAGCAGCTCACGCACGGCGCGCACGCGTTGCAGATCGGTCGCGGTATCGGGCTGGCCCACCTTGATCTTGATACCACCGATGCCGCTGGCACGCGAGGCCTCCACGTTCTTCAACACCTGGTCCAGGGGAGTGTGCAAAAAGCCACCCGAGGTGTTGTAACACTGCACGCTGTCGCGGTGGGCGCCGAGCAGCTTGGCCAGCGGTAGTTGCGCGCGTTTGGCTTTCATGTCCCACAGCGCTATGTCGAACGGCGCGATGGATTGCGAGGTCATGCCGCTGCGCCCCATGGAGGCGCCGGCCCACATGAGTTTGTTCCACAACCTGGCTATGTCATTCGGGTCTTCGCCCAGAAGATTGGGGGCGATCTCTTTGGCGTGCGCAAACATGCCGGGGCCGCCCGCGCGTTTGGAGTAACCGAAACCTATGCCCTGATGGCCATCGCGCGTACGAATCTCGGCAAAGGTAAAGGCGATTTCGGTCAGCGGCTTCTGGCGCCCGGTCGACACCTTGGCGTCACTGACGGGCTCGGCCAGCGGCAGGAAGATCAGCGAGACCTTGACCCAGCTTATGCGGTCGGCGGAAGTTGTGGTGACAGCGGACAAGACAACCAATCCCTTCAGTAAATATCAGGTTCGGCCACCGGCTCGGTCCCAGACAGCAGCGCAAAATCGCAGCCCTGGTCGGCCTGGCTTACTTGCTGCGCAAAGATCGCGCCGTAGCCACGCTGGTAACGCGGCGGCAGCGGCTTCCAGAGCGCGCGGCGGCGCTGCAGCTCGGCATCATCCACCAGCACATCGAGCGTACGCGCCGGCACGTCCAGGCGAATCAGGTCCCCGGTCTGAACCAGCGCCAGCGGCCCGCCCACAAAGGCTTCGGGCGCCACGTGCAACACACAGGCGCCAAAGCTGGTACCGCTCATGCGGCAGTCCGAAATCCGCAGCATGTCGCGCACGCCCTGCGCCAGCAGCTTTTTGGGGATGGGCAGTTGTCCCCATTCGGGCATGCCGGGACCACCCAGCGGGCCGGCGTTTTGCAGCACCAGCACACTGTTGGCGTCCACGTCCAGATCCGGGTCGTCGATGTGTTTGTGCAATTCCTCGTAACTGGCAAACACGATGGCGCGGCCCGTGTGTTGCATCAGATGCGGCTCAGCCGCGGCCGGCTTGATTACCGCGCCATCGGGACACAGGTTGCCGCGCAATACCGCCAGCGAACCGCCAGCGACCAGCGCCTTCTCGATCGGCAGAATAACTTCTTCGTTGTAGACCTTGGCGCCGGTTATGTTTTCACCCAAAGTCTTGCCGTTGGCGGTGAGGGCATCGGCATGCAGCAAATCGGGCCGCTGCCGGTGCAGGCTTGCCAGCAGTGCACGCAGACCACCGGCGTAATAAAAGTCCTCCATCAGGTAGGCCCCGGCCGGCCGCAGATTGGCGATCAGCGGGGTTCTGGTGGCAAGCTCGTCGAAACGCGACAGCGTAAGGTCCACGCCGGCACGGCGCGCCATGGCGACCAGATGCACCAGGGCATTGGTGGAGCCGCCGATTGCCAGCACCGCGACCACCGCGTTGTCGAAGGCCTGGGCCGTCAATAGGCGGGACGGGCGCAGATCCGTCCACACCATTTCCACGATGCAGCGGCCGGTGGCGCTGGCCATCTGTGCGTGGCGTGAGTCGGGCGCGGGAATGGACGCCGCGCCGGGCAGGGTCAGGCCCAGTGCTTCGGCCGCGCTGGTCATGGTGCTGGCCGTGCCCATGGTCATGCAGTGGCCCGGGCTGCGTGCGATACCGCTCAGCAACTCGTCCCACTGCGTGCGGTCCATGGTGCCGGCGCGTACCTCGGCCCAGCCCTTGAACATGTCGGAGCCGGAGCCCAGCGTCTTGCCGGCCGCATTGCCGCGCAGCATGGGGCCGGCCGGCATAAAGATCATGGGCAGGCCCATGGAGGTGGCGCCCATGATCAGCCCCGGCGTGGTCTTGTCGCAGCCACCCATGAGGACCGCGCCATCGACCGGGAAAGAGCGCAGCAGCTCTTCGGTCTCCATCGCCAGCAGGTTGCGGTACAGCAGCGGGCTGGGTTTCTGGAACGGCTCGGCAATCGTCATGGCCGGCATTTCGAGCGGGAAGCCACCGGCCTGCCAGACCCCCCGTTTGACCTCTTCCACGCGCGCCTTGAAATGGCTGTGGCAGGAGTTGATCTCGCTCCAGGTATTGAGGATGGCGATGATGGGTTTGTCGGCGTAGTCGGCGCGTGTGTAGCCAATTTGCGCCATGCGCGAATGGTGGCTGAAGGTGCGCAGGCCCTCCTTGCCAAACCAGCGCCAGGAGCGTAACTGTTCGGGCTTCAGGCGCGCAGCCACGGGCGCGGTGTGGCCGGGCGTCATTCGGGCTTGATGCCAGCCGTGGCAATTACCTTGGTCCAGCGATCCAGCTCGCTCTTGACGAACTGGGTATAGGCCTTGGAGCCCTGCACCGGCACCACAAAGCCGACCGACTCCATGCGCTGCCTGACCGCAGGCGACTGCATCGCACCGGTCAGGGCGGCCTCGATCTTGTCGACAATGGCTTGCGGCGTGCCTTTGGGTACCGAGAGCCCGGACCATGACAAGGCCTCGAAGCCGGGATAACCCAGTTCGGAGACAGTAGGCACGTCCGGGTACAGCGGATTACGCTGCTTGCTGCTGACTGCCAGGGCGCGCAGCTTGCCGGCGCGCACGTGGCCCAGGGCCACATCCTGGTTGATGAACATCATCGGGATCTGGCCGCCCAGCATGTCCGTCATCATCGGGCCACCGCCGCGATAGGGAATGCCCACCATGAACAGGCCCTTGCAATCCTTGGCGTCCTTGGGGCACTCGCTGACCGTCTGCTTGAGCAGCTCCATCGCCATATGGCCGGAAGCCGCGTGGGTGTAGCCGTAGTTGAGTTTGCCGGGGTTGGCCTTGCCGTAGTCGATCAGCTCCTTGAAGGTCTTGAACGGTGTATCGGGGTGGACCACCAGCAAATTGGGGCCGGAGTGGACTTGCGAGATGTGAATGAAGTCCCGCATGCTGTCGTACCCCAGCTTGGGATTCAGGCCGTGCGCCACCGCGTTCTGGCCCACACCGGACTGCACCAGCGTGTAGCCGTCCGGCGTGGCCTTGGACCCGCGTTCCGTGCCTATCACGCCTCCGGCGCCACCCACGTTTTCCACCAGCACCGGTTGCTTGAGTGCCTTGGCAAGTTCGTCGGCGATCATGCGTCCCATGACGTCGCTGGTGCCTCCCGGCGGGAACGGCACGATCAGCTTGATCGGCTTGTTGGGATAGTCGCTTTGCGCCATGGCCGGGAGAGCCGCGAGTACCAGTGCCGCGGCACCCACCAGAGTAAGAATTCGTCGTTGCATATCTGTCTCCTTTGTCGTCGAAATCAAGCAAACCGCCTCACCGGCACCAACAATACAAACCGCCTGCGCGACTCAGGTAATAGGCGCGGGGTTGAACAACACCAGTGCGTTGTGCAGCTTCCAGTGTTCGGCCCAGGTCTTCTTGCCACTGGCCACCGACAGCATCAGGCGAAACAGCTCCCAGCCTATATCCTCGATCGTCGCCTCCCCGGTGGCGATACGCCCGGCATTCACGTCCATCAGGTCATGCCAGCGCCGCGCCAGGTCGTTGCGGGTAGCGACCTTGATCACCGGCACCTGGGCCAGGCCGTACGGCGTGCCGCGACCGGTGGTGAAGATATGCAGATTGATGCCGGCCGCCAGTTGCAGCGTGCCGCAGATGAAATCGCTGGCCGGTGTGGCGGCGTAGATCAGGCCCTTTTGCCGCACCTTCTCGCCCGGTGACAACACGCCTACGATAGGCGCAGTGCCGGACTTGATGATGGAGCCCATGGCCTTTTCGACGATATTGGACAGGCCGCCCTTTTTGTTGCCGGGCGTGGTATTGGCGCTGCGGTCCACGCGGCCCTTCTCCAGGTAGGCGTCGTACCAGGCCATCTCACGGACCATGGCCTCGGCCACTTCGACGCTGGCGGCGCGCGAGGTGAGCTGGTCTATTCCGTCGCGCACTTCGGTCACTTCGGAGAACATCACGGTGGCACCGGCACGCACCAGCAGGTCGGTGGCAAAACCCACCGCCGGGTTGGCGGTGACGCCCGAGAATGCGTCGCTGCCACCACATTGCACGCCCACCACCAGCTCGGATGCAGGGCAGGTCTCGCGCTGGCGCCGGTTCAGCCGCTCCAGATGCACCTTGGCCTGGCGCAACACCGAGTCAATCATGGACAGGAAACCCACGTGCTGCTCGTCCTGCAGGCACACGACGTCCAGCGCGGTATCGGCCGCGTTGTCACCGCGCTGGTCGCTAATCGGGATACTGCCGGGCGGGAGCAGACGCTCGGGCTGCAGTTTTTCGCAGCCCAGGCTGACCACCATCACCTCACCGCCGAAGTTCGGGTTCAGGCTGATATTGCGCAGCGTACGTATCGGGATGACGGCGTCGGGCGCGTCGATGGCCACGCCGCAGCCGTAGCTGTGCTCCAGCCCGACCACGTCGTCTACGTTCGGGTACTGCGGCAGCAGCTCGGCCTTGATGCGCTGCACCGCAAAATCCACCACGCCAGCCACACATTGCACGGTGGTGGTGATGGCCAGGATATTGCGGCTGCCCACAGAGCCATCGGCATTGCGGTAACCCTCAAAGGTATAGCCTTCCAGCGGCGCCATGGGCTCGGGCTTCACGGTAGCCATGGGCAAGCCGGTCAGTGCGCGGGCCCGCGGCATCTGCAGGATGCGTTCGTGCACCCAGCTGCCGGCCGGTATGTCGCGCAGCGCGGTGCCGATTACCACGTTGTAACGCAGCACCGGCGCGCCGGCCGCGATGTCCACCAGACTGAGTTTGTGGCCCTGCGGCACCTGCTCGCGCAGTTGCAGGCCATCCGGGAAAACCGTACCCACCGGCAAGCCGCCGTCGTTGGCCACAATGGCGACGTTGTCGCCAGCATGCATACGAATGTAGAGCGGATCCATCAGCGCATTGTTTGATCAGGCCAGTGTGTACGAGGTCTTCACGGTGGTGAAAAACTCCTGTGCGTAACGCCCCTGCTCACGCGCGCCGTAGCTGGAACCCTTGCGCCCACCGAAAGGCACGTGGTAGTCCACCCCCGCAGTCGGCAGGTTGACCATCACCATGCCGGCCTGGCTATGGCGCTTGAAGTGGGTGGCGTGTTTTAGCGAGGTCGTGGCAATACCGGCGGAAAGGCCGAAAGGCGTGTTGTTGGCTTCGAACAGCGCTTCTTCATACCCCTTGACACGGATGATGCTGGCCACCGGACCAAACACCTCCTCGCGGTTGATACGCATCTGGGCCGTGGTATCGGTCAGCAGCGCCGGGGCCATGTAATACCCTTCCGTGTCACGCTTGAGGCGGTCGCCACCGGCCACCAGTGCAGCGCCTTCGCCCTGGCCGATGGCCACGTATTCGAGGTCCTGCTCCAGCTGGGCCTGCGACGATACCGGCCCGATGTCGATGCCGGCCTGCAGGGCGTCGCCGACTTTGAGTGTTGCCATACGGGTTTTGACGGCTTCGAGAAAACGCGGATAAATACCTTCGGTCACGATCAGGCGGCTGGACGCCGTGCAGCGTTGGCCGGTAGAGAAAAAAGCGCTCTGCACACTGAGCTCCACCGCCTGCGCCAGGTCGGCGTCGTCCAGTACCACTTGCGGGTTCTTGCCGCCCATCTCAAGCTGCACTTTCTTGAGCCGCGCCGCGCATTGCTGGGCGATACGGCCACCCACTTGCTGGGAGCCGGTAAAACTGATGGCGTCGATGTCCGCATGGTTGACCAGCGGGTCGCCGATGACGCTGCCGCGCCCCATCACCAGGTTGAACACGCCGGCCGGGATGCCGCTGCGGCTGATGATCTCGGCCAGTGCCCAGGCGCAGCCAGGCACCAGATCGGCAGGCTTGAACACCACGCAATTGCCGTAGGCCAGCGCGGGCGCAATTTTCCAGGCCGGAATGGCAATCGGGAAGTTCCAGGGCGTAATCAGGCCGACCACCCCCAGGGGTTCGCGCGTGACCTCGACACCGATGCCGGGACGCACCGACGGCACGATTTCGCCGGCCAGGCGCAGGCATTCACCGGCGAAGAATTTGAAGATGTTCCCGGCGCGCGTTGCCTCGCCTATGCTCTCGGGCTTGGTCTTGCCTTCTTCGCGTGCCAGCAGGGTGCCGAGTTCTTCGCGCCGGGCCAGGATTTCGGTACCGATCTTGTCCAGCGCGTCCGCACGCGCCTGTATGCCCGAGGTGGACCAGGCCGGAAAGGCCTTGCGTGCGGCTTGAACGGCCGTGTCGAGCTGGGCTGCGCTGGCCTGGGTGTATTCGCCCACCACGTCGGCCAGGTTGGACGGGTTGATGTTGGGGCTGTAGTTGCCGCCGGCAAGCCACTCGCCGGCAATCAGGTTGTTGTGTTGTTGTGCCATATCTGCCTTTGATGAAGTGGATGCTTATTGTGGACCCAAGGCCTGGATCAGTGCAGCAAGTTGCTCCGTCTCGCCGGGCTTGAGGTCGGTGAGGGGCGGGCGCACCGGCCCGGCGTCATGGCCCACGATTTTGGCGCCGGCCTTGACGATGCTTACTGCGTAACCCGGTACGCGGTTGCGGATGGCCAGATAAGGCATGAAGAACTCGCGCAGCAGTCGGTTCTGGGTGGCCGAATCGTCCGCGGCCACGGCGCGGTAGAACTCCATCGCGGTCTTCGGTATGAAGTTGAATACGGCCGACGAATACACGGGGGTACCAAGGGCCTTGTAGGCGGCGGCATAGACCTCGGCTGTGGGCAGGCCACCGAGGTAGGCGAAACGGTCGCCCATACGCTGGTAGATCGACACCATGGTCTCGATCTCTCCGAGCCCGTCCTTGAAGCCGATCAGGTTGGGGCAACGGTCGGCCAGAATTGCCAGCGACTCGGCGTTCAGTTTGCAGACATTGCGGTTGTAGACGATGACGCCGAATTTGACGCTGTTGCAGACCGCCTGCACATGGTTGATCAATCCCTCCTGCCCGGCTTCCGAAAGGTAGTGCGGCAGCAGCAGGATGCCGTGTGCACCCAGGCGCTCGGCTTCCTGCGCGCAGGCAATGGCAAAACGCGTGGGACCGCCCGCGCCGGCAATGATTGGCACCTTGCCGCGGCAGGTGTCCACCGCCGTCCTGATGATGGACGGGTATTCGTCACCCGTGAGCGAAAAGAATTCGCCCGTTCCGCCGGCTGCAAACAATGCCGTCGCGCCGTACGGTGCCAGCCATTCGAGGCGCTGGATATAGGTGTCGGGCCGGAAATTGCCCTGCTGGTCGAAATCGGTCACCGGGAACGACAGCAGGCCGGAACTGATGATGGTTTTTAGGTCTTGGGGGGTCATGGATTTCCTATGCAGAGAGGAGCCTGTCCAGCAGGGTCAGACACTACTTTCCGAGCACCAGGCCGGGCCGCCAGAGCGAAAATGCCGGTACATGGGTGTCCCGCATCGGGGCCACGATCAGGCCGCCGTAAAACGGCCAGATGAATCGCATGATCTCGCCCACCGGTATGCCTTCAAAAGGATTATCAAAAAAACGAAGCAGGAACAACAGCTAACTCCGGGGAAAGCGGGAGAAAAGCGGCTCGGCCAGTCCATGTATGCCGACATCCAGCGCAAAAACGGCGCCACTGAGCCCGGGCTCGGCACCTGCCGGCTGGATCGAAGTGACAAACAACACGTCGAGCCGCGGGCCGCCAAAGGCACACATGGCGGGTTTGGGCACCGGTACGCTGTGCGACGCAACAAGTTGCCCCGAGGGGCTGAAGCGGTGCACCTGGCCGGCGTCGTTGCCGCAGATCCAGTAATGGCCTTGTGCGTCCACGGCTGCGCCGTCGGGGCGGCCGGGCAGGGGTGCCATGTCCACAAAGTCGCGCCGCTTGCCCAGCACGCCGTAGGCGAGGTCGAAGTCAAAGGCCCAGATCTTCTGCACGCTGGGGTGCGAGTCCGAGAAATACATGGTGGCACCATCGGGGCTGAAGGCCGACCCGTTGGGCGTGATCAGGCCATCACGGTGCGCCGCGCTCAAGCCCCGCTCGTCCAGGCAGTACCAGGCCCCGACGGGTGCCGCGAGCCCCATGTCCATACACATGGTGCTGATCCAGAAACGGCCCATGGCATCGCAACGACCGTCGTTGAAACGCATATGGGGCCGCGGATGCGTGATGGCCGCCAGGCAACTTGCAGCGACTGCGGGTGGCGCCAGCAATTCGACCGCGAAGATGCCCGTCTCCATGGCGGCAACCAGGCCACCACGCGCGCTCAGGGCAATACAACCCACGCGCTCCGCAGTGTCCCAGGTCTGCTGGGTCTGGGTCGCCCAGTCGTAGCGATGGATATGCCGCCCCTCGATATCGACCCAGTACAAGGCCTGTGCCGCAACGTCCCACACCGGGGACTCCCCTACGCGGTCGCGGGTGGTCGAGATAAGCCTGGGCTCAGGCATGGCGTGCTGATCGCTCATTCAAACGGGCCCATGCGCACGAAAGCCCCGCCCTGGTGGATAACCGCCGGGTCGCTGAGATCCGGCGCGGGCGTGCGGGCAAAGACGGCTTCACGAAACACGTCCGACGTGTCCTTGGCCACATAACCCACGTGGCGCGCCTGTGTGTTGTCCCACCAGGTCGCGGCGTTGTTGGACATGCCGAAAATTATGGTGTGGCCCAACACCGGCGTTGTCAGGCAGGCCGTGATCAGGCGGTGCAGGTCGTCATAACTCAACCAGGTTGCCAGCATGCGCCGGTCACGCGGTTCGGGAAACGAAGAGCCGATGCGCACACAGGCCGTCTCTATGCCATAGCGGTCGAAGTACATGCGCGAGATGTCTTCGCCGAAGGCCTTGCTCAGGCCGTAGAACCCGTCCGGGCGCGGTGGTTTGTCCGTACCTATGGTGTCCGACTGCTTGTAGAAACCCGTGACGTGGTTGGAACTGGCAAACACGATGCGTTTGACCCCATGTTTGCGCGCCGCCTCGTACAGGTTATAGACACCAACGATATTGGCCTGCAGTATCGGTTCAAACGGACCCTCGACCGATATGCCGCCGAGATGCACGATGGCGTCCACGCCGGCCACCATGGCATGTACGGAAGCGGCGTCGGCCAGGTCTCCCAACAGCACTTCTTCGCCATCCTGCGCTGCGCCAAAGTCGAGCCGGTCGGACAAGCGCAGCGTGTTGCAATTGCCCTTGAGCCGTTCGCGCAATGCCTTGCCCAGACCCCCGGCGGCGCCGGTCAGCAACAGTCGTTCATGCACCTTGATCGTCATCTTTTTCCCCGCAGTGGGTCGGTTTGGCGGCATTTGCCACAGCACAGGGCTGGACTTTTGCGGCTAGTTTGCTACAGTCGGTCAGACTGGACAACATATCAGTTATATGTTGTCAGACAACGTGGATTGTTATTGGCGTAAATTTGCCTGTCAAGCGTTTTTTGATGGAACTAAGGAAAACCTTTATGCCGGGTGCCGAGAGTCCGCCTGCCGCCAAGTTGGCCGAGCCTGTGCGCGTTCGCCGTCCGCGTGGCCTGGTGATGGAAATAGTCGGTAGCCTGGGTGACAGCATTCGCGCCGGGCAGATCCAGCCCGGGGACAAGCTGCCGACCGAAGCGGAAATCATGGTGCGTTTTGACGTCAGCCGTACCGTGGTACGCGAGGCGCTCTCCAAGCTGCAGGCCTCGGGGCTGGTGGAAACCCGGCACGGCATCGGCACCTTTGTGAGCCAGCGTGACTTGAGCGGAAATTTCAAGATTGCGGTGCAGGACTTCGCCACGGTGGCGGACGTGATCGCCGTCCTGGAGTTGCGCATCAGCCTGGAAACCGAAGCAGCGGGACTGGCTGCGCAGCGCAGAACTACGGCCAATCTGGAAGCCATGCGGGCCGCCCTGGCCGCCTTCCAGACCTCGATCGAACAGGACTCGGACGCCGTACCGCCGGACTTCCAGTTCCATATGGAAGTGGCGCGCGCTACCGGCAACCAGCATTTCGCCGACCTGATGACGTACCTTGGCGCGATGATCATTCCGCGCACGCGCGTCAATACGCCGCAAAACGCCCCCGAAGGCCGGCTCAACTATCTGCAGCGGGTTAACGGCGAGCACGAAAGCATCTTCGTGGCCATCCGCGACCAGGACGCCGAGGCCGCGCGCGCGGCCATGCGCACCCATCTGGGCAATAGCCGGGAGCGCTTGCGCAAAACACAGGTGCCGGAGCTGGCAAACGCGCCACCGCCCCATTGACGGGAGACGGCCGGACCAAGCCGGCACCAAGTTATACGATAACTGATGAGTTTTCTCACCTAGGCTGGCTGTTGGCAGGCCACTTCAGCGGGAAAACTTGAACACCGCCGTGCCCGCCAGAAGGTTAGGCGAAAGGCGCACCGTGCGGCCCTCCTGCAAACCAAAACTGTCCTGAACCTTCAGGCCGTTGCGCAAGGCCAGAACTTCGAAATCGGCGTAGGTGCCGACACGGATATTCGGCGTGTCGTACCACTCGTAGGGCAAACGCTTGGTGACCGGCATGCGGCCGCGCAAGACGCTGAACCGGTTGGGCCAATGGCCAAAGTTGGGAAAGGCGACAATACCGATGCGCCCGACGCGCGCCGTCTCCTGCAGCATTACTTCGGTATTGCGCAAATGCTGCAAGGTGTCGATCTGCAGCACCACGTCGAAACTGGCGTCGTCAAACATGGCCAGGCCTTCATCCAGATTGAGCTGGATGACATTCACGCCACGCTGCACGCAGGCCAGCACATTGGCGTCGGCAATTTCGATCCCGTAACCACTGCAATTGCGGGTTGTCTGTAAATGGAACAAGAGCTCGCCGTCCCCGCAACCCAGGTCCAGTACCCGCGATCCCTCGGGTACCAGGCGCGCAATCGCCTGCATGGTGGCCAGGTCACTCACCGGGATGTTTCCTTCGCAATTTGCTCGAAGTAGGACCGCACCAGATTCACGTAGCGCCTGTCATCCAGCAGGAAGGCGTCATGCCCGTGGGGTGCATCGATCTCGGCATAACTCACGTCCCGGCTGTTGTCGAGCAGCGCCTTCACCAGCTCCCGGCTGCGCTTGGGGGAGAAGCGCCAGTCGGTGGTGAAACTGACCAGCAGGAAACTCGCACTGGCACGGGCCAGCGCGAGGCTCAGGTCTCCGCCAAAATCGCGTGCCGGATCAAAATAATCCAGCGCCCGCGTAATCAGCAAGTAGGTGTTTGCATCAAAGTACTCGGCAAACTTGTCGCCCTGGTAACGCAGGTAGCTTTCGATCTGGAACTCCACGTCCTGCGTGGTGTACCGGTATTCACCTGCGCCGGATGAAGAAGCGCCAGGCTGCGCAGCTTCGCTTAACAGGGCGCTGCGCAACTCGCGGCCGAACTTCTCGTTCATCACATCGTCGCTCAGGTAAGTGATGTGCCCGATCATGCGGGCAATACGCAGCCCGCGTTTTGGCTTGGTCTCCGCGCGCCCGTCCTGGGCGTAGAAGTCGCCACCGTTGAAGTCAGGATCGGTCACGATTGCGCGGCGCGCGACTTCATTGAAGGCGATATTTTCCGCCGTCAGATTGGGCGCGCTGGCAATCACGACGGCGTGGCGCACGCGCTGCGGGTATTGCAGCGCCCAGCTCAGCGCCTGCATGCCGCCCAGGCTGCCACCCATCACGGCTGCGAGCGTCTGGATACCCATGCGGTCCAGCAGGCGCGCCTGCGCGTCGACCCAGTCTTCCACCGTGACCACCGGGAAGGCGGCACCATATACCTTGCCACCGTCCGGGTTGAGATGCATCGGCCCGGTGGAGCCAAAACACGATCCGAGATTGTTGACGCCGATGACGAAAAACCGATTGGTATCCAGCGGTTTACCGGGCCCGATCATGCTGTCCCACCAACCATCCGACTTGTCCTGGCCAGCGTACAGCCCAGCCAGATGGTGCGAAGCATTCAGCGCGTGCAAGACCAGCACGGCATTCGATTTGGCGGCGTTGAGGCTGCCGTAGGTTTCGTAACAAAGCTCGTACGCGCGTATCGACGCACCACTGCGCAACGGCAAAGGGTCGGGAAAATGCATCGAAGATGGTGTGACAAGCATTGAAAACCCGGGTTGCTTCTGCTTCTATTTCCAGCCGATCAAGGCAACCACGCCAAACACCGCAAAGATGAGAGCGGATACAACATGCACGACGCGGATCGGCACCAGGCGGGTCACGCGTTCGCCGAACCAGACCACCGGCGCGTTCGCCAACATCATGCCCAAGGTGGTGCCCAGGACCACCCACACATAAGCGCGGTATTGCGCAACCAGCATTACGGTGGCAATTTGTGTCTTGTCGCCCATCTCGGCCAGAAAAAAAGCCACGACGGTGGTACCGAAAACGCCGAAGCGCGGAGCCTTGCCAGTTTCGGCGTTGTCCAGTTTGTCGGGGATCAGCATCCAGACGGCCATTGCAACAAACGAAGCCCCCAATACCCAACGCAAGGTTTCCGGCCCAAGCGCGATAGTGACCCAGGCCCCCAAACCTCCCGCGAGGGCATGGTTGGCAACCGTGGCCGTCAGGATTCCCCCGACGATGGGCCATGGTTTGCGAAACCGGGCTGCAAGCACCAACGCCAGCAGCTGTGTCTTGTCGCCCATCTCGGCCAGGGCTACGATGCCCATTGAGATCAGAAAGGCTTCCATGGGGCTATCGTAACAACACGCCCTGGACACCTTGCCTGCCGTACTGTACGAGACGCGCCGGCACTGTGCGGCAATGGCACCAATAAGCTACCATAAAGCCAGGAACGATTCCGCTGCGTTGACCGTTTTTGGCGGAACTGCGCTACCAGTCCGTCCAACAAAAAGTTTGCAATATTTTCGGGTTGGCGCATAATTAAGTGGTATTGCCGAAAATCGGCAGTATTAGTTTGCGGTGATTGGTCAGTTTCGCGTCTGCTTTAAGTCTTCATTGGTTTGTTGATTGCGGTTATCGGACTCCATCGCGTTTTGAGTTATTTTCAGGAGTCCTTTTATGGGCAACAAACTTTACGTAGGCAACCTGCCTTATTCTTTCCGTGATGAAGATCTGCAGCAAGCTTTTGCTGCACACGGTACCGTTTCCAGCGCCAAGGTCATGATGGAACGCGACACAGGTCGCTCCAAAGGCTTTGGTTTTGTCGAAATGGGCAGCGACGCGGAAGCGCAAGCAGCCATCAATGGCATGAACGGCCAGCAATATGGGGGCCGTGGTCTGGTCGTCAACGAAGCCCGCCCGATGGAGCCACGTCCTCCCCGTAGCGGTGGTGGCGGCTTTGGCGGCGGCGGTGGTGGTGGTGGGGGATATGGTGGCGGCGGCAGTAGTGGCGGCGGGGGCCGCAGTGGTGGTGGTGGTTACGGCGGCGCCGGCGGTGGCGGCGGTGGTAGCCGCAGCGGCGGCGGCGGTGGCGGTTACGGTGGTGGCCGCAGCAGCTACTAAGTCGGAAGCTAGTATCACGCAACTAGTTGCGTAAAACAAAATGGGCCCTTGAGGCCCTTTTTTTTGCTCGCAAATTCACGGGGGCCAGGCAATTTGCCAGCTCATTTCCCCTTGTCGCGACGCTTGCGGGGACGCCCCGCAAATACCCTGTCAAACAGGATATTGGGCAGCAGACGAAGCGCGTGCCCAACAAGCCCCATCTGCCAGGGAATTACCTGGTAGCTGACACCGGCCTCGATCACACGGAATGCCTTGTCCGCAAAGGCCGTTGCCGACATCAGGAACGGCATGGAATAACTATTGCCGCGCGTCAGCGGCGTGTCTATGTAGCCTGGGCAGATGGTTACCACTTTGACCCCGGTGGAACGCAACTCGCCACGCAGCGACTCACAATAACTTATGACGGCTGCCTTGCTGGCGCAATAGGCGCCGTGACCCGGAAAGCCACGAATGCCATTGACACTTCCGATACCGACCAGCACGCCAGTTCCACGTTGCACCATCTGAGCAACAAAAGGATGAAAGGTTGCGGCCATGCCAACGTTGTTGGTCGCGAAAGTCCGCGCCATGACGTCAATGTCCTGACGCTCAACCGTGTCTATTCCGACGCTGATTCCTGCAGCGGCAACCACGACATCCGGAATACCTTGCTGTTTCCCGCACGCGCGCGCCGCCGACACAATGCTGTCGGTTATCGACACATCCGCGCTGTAAGTCTGGTAGCGCTCGGGTACTATCCCGACCGCGGCCGCCCAGGTATTGATCTCCGCCGTACGGCGCGCAACCAGGGCCAGCGAATAGCCCGCCTGGTAAAAGCGCAACGCCATGGCCTGGCCAATCCCGCTCGAGGCGCCAGTGATGAAAGCCAGTTTTGCCACGGCCACCTTTTTCCCGCAGCTCTATTTCGCGGGCACCGGTACCAAGGTTCCCTTGACCCGCCCTCGCATGTTCATGACTTGCTGCAGGTTGTCGAAATCCATGGTGTCTGCCAGAAAAACGTCCTTGCCACGGCGCAGTTCTACCGGCTGGTTGGACGTAACACGTTCCGTATTCATGAAGGCATGCAGGAACTCGCCGCGAAACTCGATCCGTGGCAACAACTGGCCTGATTTGTCGAGGAGCGCCTCCCGCACTATCAGGGCCTTTCCGAACAACTGCACTTCCGAGGCGTCCCCATTCGTCAAGGCCCGGTTTGCCGTGGCCGTGGTCAACCTGCCTTGGTCGTCGAATGCGCGTATACGGACGATATCAATCTCCAGCGTGTCGGAGTCGGGGTAGTGGCGTGCTGCCCGGCCAAAAACCTCGCTCTTGAGTCGCCCGGTCTCCATGAAAGTTCTCACCTGAAAATTCTTCATGAAGTAGTCAGGCTCATGCCGCAATGGCCGCTGAATCACTGGCGCGGCCAGTGTCGGCGTGCTCTCCACCAGCCAGTAAGTGCCCAGGGCCAGCAAGCCCATCAGCAGTATGGGAAGGTACAGCGAGAGGCGGTCCCAGGCCACCAGCAGCAACTTCCTCACTTAGCGGCGCCCTTCAACAAGCCCACATATTTGCCGCTGGCCACCAGCAATAAATCGCAAAATTCACGCACAGCACCCTGGCCGCCAGGCTTGCTTGCAACATAGTCCGCTACGGTCAGTACCTCTTCGTGGGCATTGGGCGGAGCCGCCGAAAAAGCACATCGCCGCATCAAGGGCAAATCGGGCCAGTCGTCACCCATTACCGCGGCATGTTCCCATGGCATGCCGAGCGAATGCAACATCGTTTGGGCCACGGAAAGTTTGTCATGTACGCCATAGTGGGCATGCTGGATTCCCAGCGCCTCCAAGCGCAACCGCAAGGGCTTGGAGTCGCGCCCGGTGATGACCGCCGGCACAATGCCAACCGCTTGCAACAACTTGAGTCCATGGCCATCCAGTGTATTGAATCTCTTCAAGGTTTCGCCTTTGGAAGAGAAGTACAAGCCACCGTCAGTCATGACGCCGTCCACATCGAAAAAGACCACCGTTATGCTCTGCGCTTTGAGCAGCAATTCAGGTGCGAGGCGAATCACCGCTGCCATCAGATTACCTTTGCACGCATCAAGTCATTGCTGTTGACTGCACCGCACAAGCTCCCGCCATCGTCCACGACCAGCACGCTCGTAATGCGGTGCTGCTCCATCAGTTGCGCCGCATCCGCGGCCAGCGCCCGCAACGGGATGGTGCGTGGCGTCGCATGCATCACCTCTATGGCAGTGACCGCGCGAAGGTCGGTGCCCTTCTCCACTAGGCGGCGAAGGTCACCGTCGGTGAATATGCCCAACAGCCGATTGTCCGCGCCAACTATTGCCACCGCGCCCAGACCTTTGCTGCTCATCTCACGCATTACTTCGGTCAAACTGGCCGCGGGACCGCTGCGGGGCACGGCGTCGCCTGAGCGCATCACATCACGAACCAGCGTCAGCAGCTTTCTACCGAGCGCTCCGCCTGGATGGGACCGGGCAAAGTCTTCCGCCTTGAAACCTCGTGCATCAAGCAACGCGACCGCCAGGGCGTCACCCATGGCCATCTGTGCCATGGAGCTGGCAGTAGGCGCCAGATTCAAAGGGCAGGCTTCTTTTTCCACACTGCAGTCCAGCACGACGTCCGCATAACGGGCCAATGTCGAATCCAGGTTGCCGGTCATCGCCACTACGGCAGTGCCCAGGCGCTTGACGACAGGCAGAATGGCGGCCAACTCGTCCGACTCCCCACTGTTGGATATCGCGACCAGCAGATCATCAGCCTTGACCATGCCAAGGTCACCGTGAATGGCTTCGCCAGTGTGCACAAACAATGCGGGTGTGCCGGTTGAAGCCAGCGTCGCCGCCATCTTGCGGCCGATGTGGCCGCTCTTGCCCATTCCCATCACGACAACCCGGCCCCGCACCTCAAGCATCAACTTCACGCAATAGGAGAAGGATTCGCCCAGACGCCGCTTGAGACCAAGAATGGCTGCGGCTTCTATGTCGAATGTCTCCTGTGCCAGGCTCAAGGCTCTTGCGGCCCGAACAGCATTGTCTTGCACCGGTCTGTCTGTCATGCGGTTATTTTATAGACCGGCGGGTCTCTTGCTAGTATCAGGCAATGTCCGCGCTTCACCTCACTCTGGTGTACCTGCTCGCCGCAGTTCTGGGCGTAGTCGCGTGCCGTTCTCTCAAGCTCCCCCCCATGCTGGGTTATCTGGCGGTTGGTGTCGTCATCGGCCCGAATGCGCTGGCGCTGGCGGAAAATTCGGATGGTATTCGCCATCTGGGCGAATTCGGTGTCGTGTTTCTGATGTTTGTGATCGGGCTTGAGTTCAATCTTGCCAAGTTGCGGGCCATGCGCAGCCATGTTTTTGGCCTGGGTCTTTTGCAAGTGGCGTTCACGATGATGACGGCGACCTTTGTCACGCTATGGCTGGCCTCTGCATTGCCCGCTACGTGGGGGGTCAACTGGCAGACCGCGCTGGCACTCTCGGGCGCTTTAGCGATGAGCAGCACGGCCATCGTGGTGAAGCTGATGGTCGAGCGGCTGGAGATGGATTCCGAGCATGGCAAACGGGTCATGGGGGTGTTGTTGTTCCAGGATCTTGCCGTGGTGCCGCTGTTGGTCCTGATTCCTGCGCTGGGCGCATCGGGTGAGCGGCTGGTTGGAGCTCTTGCCCTGGCCGGCCTGAAGGCGACCCTACTTATCACGGTGCTGCTGGTGGGCGGCCAGCATGTCATGCGCTGGTGGTTGACTCTGGTGGCCAGGCGCAAGAGTGAAGAGTTGTTTGTGCTCAACCTTCTGCTCATTACGCTGGGCCTGGCCTGGCTTACTGAGCTGGCGGGCCTGAGTCTGGCGCTTGGCGCATTTATTGCCGGTATGCTAATTTCAGAGACTGAATACAAACATCAGGTCGAAACCGATATCCGGCCGTTTCACGATGTGTTGCTGGGCCTGTTCTTCATCAGCATCGGCATGTTGCTCGATTGGCGCCTGGTGCTTGAGCGCTGGCCGCTGGTATTGCTACTGGTCACCTTGCCGGTGCTGTTCAAGGCGATCCTTGTCGCCGTGCTCGCCAAAGGGCTGGGCGCGTCATGGGGGGTCTCGATGCGCACCGGGCTTTATCTGGCACAGGCTGGCGAATTCGGTTTTGTGCTGCTGACACTGGCACAGACAAACGGCCTGGTGCCGCCCTCCCTTCTCAACCCGATTCTGGCCAGCATGGTGCTGTCGATGCTGGCGACTCCTTTCATCGTGATGTACAGCAACCGCATCGTGATGAAGCTGGTGGCCAGCGAATGGCTTCAGCAATCGCTGCAGATGACAAGCATTGCACGCAAGTCAATCAACGCCAACAAACACGTGATCATCTGCGGCTACGGCCGCAGTGGACAGAATCTGGCACGTATGTTGGAGGGCGAAGGGATTCCCTACATGGCCCTCGACCTTGACCCGGATCGGGTCCGGCAGGCCGCCGCCGCCGGAGACTCCGTGGTGTTCGGTGACGCGGCGCGGCTGCAGGCAATGATGGCGGCGGGTTTATCGCGCGCCAGTGCAGTGGTGGTGACTTACGTGGAAACACAAGGTGCATTGCGTGTTTTAGGCCACGCGCGCGCTCATGCACCGCATGTGCCGGTCATCGTGCGTACCCGGGACGACCACGACCTGGAGAAACTGCGGGCAGCGGGTGCGGCCGAGGTGGTGCCAGAAGCCATCGAAGGGTCGCTGATGCTGGCAAGCCACGCACTGGCCCTGGTGGGCATCCCGATGCGCCGGGTGATACGTGTCGTGCAGGACCAGCGCGATGCACGCTACAACCTGCTGCGTGGCTATTTCCACGGCGCCGATGACGACACGGTGGACGAGATTCACCACGAGCGCCTGTCGTCGTTTACGCTGCCGCTGGGCGCAAAGTCCTTGGGCAAGCCGCTCGGCCGCCTGGCTCTGCACGCGCTCGGCGTGCGGGTGGTCAACCTGCGGCGCAGCAACGGGAAAACGGTGTCGCCAACAGACGAAACGCAACTCGAGAATGGCGACACACTGGTGCTGTCAGGCGTTCCGGAAAATCTCGCTGCCGCTGAGCAAAAACTGCTGCGTGCACAATAGGCATTCGTTCCTTCTTCGGGTAAGCCATGCAAGGTCTCAGCGTCAATCAGTACCTCCGGAACCACATTCGCACGGTGCCCGATTGGCCCGTCCCTGGTGTGCAGTTTCGCGACATCACCCCGTTGCTGCAGGACGCCAAGGTGTTTAGGGTCCTGATTGATGCCTTTGTGCACCGCTACATGGATCCGCACATGCGGCCCGACATGGTTGCCGGGCTCGATGCACGTGGCTTCATTCTGGGGGCGGTGGTGGCCTATGAGCTCAATGTAGGTTTCGTGCCGATCCGCAAGAAAGGCAAATTGCCATACACCACGGTGGAGGAAACCTATGAATTGGAGTACGGCAGCGCCACGGTGGAGTTGCATACCGACGCCGTCAAGCAGGGGGACAAGGTATTGTTGATCGACGACCTGATTGCAACCGGTGGCACCATGATGGCGGGAAAGAAATTACTCGAAAAACTTGGGGCCCATGTGACGGAGGGCGCCGCCATCGTTGACTTGCCTGAATTGGGCGGCTCCTCAAAGCTGCGATCCAGTGGGCTGCCGCTGTTCACCCTGATCGATTTTTCAGGGCACTGATCCACTTCGAGCCTAGCGTTGCGTCACGTGACCGCGATGCGACGGCGGTTACTCACCACCCGTTTGGCCATGATCGCGCCCAATGCCATGGCCAGCGCCAGTGCAATGCTCGGTTGTCGGTTGGACAACTCTGAAAACCGCATCGGCGTCAGGGCCCACAACTTGCATGCGCTGCCTGCCTGCACCGTTGCGCTGCGCGCCATGTAGGAAAAGAATCCGCCTTCTCCGACCACCGAGCCTGCGCCAACTGCAGCGAGCCGGATCTTGCCGCTGGTGTCTTCGAAATGCACAGTCAACATCCCGGACTCGACAAAATAAAGCGTGCGGTCCTCCGCTCCCTGCGAAATAAGAATTTGCCCAGGCGGCAACATGGACGACTGCATGTACCCGCTCAAAACGGTCCATTGCGCCGACGTCAACATATGGCTCAGCGTTGGGTCACTGGGGTTGCTCGCCACTGCTTCTAGCAGGGCGTTGATGTCGGGTTTGTCGTGCGATGTGAAACTTGAACTCATGGTGCAAAATGGCCCGACCGTCAGCTACCAGCGTAGGGCGCGTTGTTCGCGCCGCTAGCCCGCGAGCGACTATTTTCCAATACAAAACCTTGAGAAAATGACTCCAAGCAGATCATCCGCGCCAAACGCCCCGGTGATCTCACCGAGAGCATTTTGCGCCAAACGCAAATCCTCGGCGAGCAGATCCAGTGCAGGCATAGCGCTGGATAACTGTGCACTTGCCGCCGTGAGATGCAACTGGGCCTTTGCCAACGCCTGCAGATGGCGCTCCCTTGCCATGTAGACACCCTCGGAGGCAGTGGATTGCCACCCTGCCAGGTGCAACAGCGTATGGCGCAAGATGTCCAGCCCCGCGCCGGTCCTGGCGGATAGACAGACAGCCAATCCAGCGGTGGCCGATGGACGGAAACTGGTAACGTCGACCTTGTTCCAGACGTCCACCACGGGCACCCCCGGAGGCAACCGTGCAGCAAGTTCGACCGCAATACGCGCATCCGATCGGGCATAAGCAGCTTGTCCGGCGGTCGGATCCGAAGCGCTACTGGCCGGCTCCAGGCGCGTCAGGTCGTGCAGGAACAATACGGCATCGGCCCGCTCGATCTCGACCCAGGCCCGTGCGACACCCATTTTCTCGATCTCGTCATCGCTGTCACGCAGGCCCGCCGTGTCGATCACGTGCAGCGGCACACCTTCAATCTGTATGGTTTGTTGCACTTTGTCGCGGGTGGTCCCGGCAATCGGCGAAACGATAGCCAGCTCAGCACCGGCCAGTGCATTGAGCAGCGACGATTTACCAGCATTCGGCTGGCCTGCGATGACCACCTTGATGCCTTCACGGAGCAAGGCGCCTTGTGCCGCTTTTTGTCTGATCTGACCCATACCGTCCTGCAGCAGCAGCAGGCGTCCAGCGACGTCGGCGCGGCGCAGGATGTCAATATCCTCCTCCGGAAAGTCGAGCGTTGCCTCAACCAGCACGCGCAAATTGGTCAAGGCTTCCACAAGCACATGGATCTCGGCGGAAAACGCACCCGACAGTGACCGGATGGCGCTGCGCGCTGCTGCCTCGGTGCTGGCGTCAATCAGGTCCGCAATGGCTTCGGCCTGCGCCAGATCGATTTTGTCGTTGAGGAACGCGCGTTGCGTGAACTCGCCCGGTTGTGCCAGCCGCAACCCGATCAACGCTCCAGCCTCCAGACAGCGCCCCAACAGCAATTGCAGCACCACGCTGCCACCATGCGCGTGCAACTCGAGTACATCTTCTCCGGTATAGGAGTGCGGCGCGGGAAAGTGAATTGCCAGGCCGTGGTCGATCGGTATACCGGCCGCGTCAAGCATGGGCAGGTAGGTGGCTTGGCGCGGGATGAGCGGCCGGGCGCAAATCCCATGGATCACGCCGGACAGGTCCGCGCCCGACAAACGAACAACTCCAACGGCGCCTCGACCGGGCGCCGTTGCTATTGCCGCTATGGGGTCTGGACGGGGCAGCGACATGGTAGGTCTCTACCGGCCAGCATGAGACTGCCCCAAGCTCACTTCGTTCGCGGCCCCCGAGGGGCTGAGTGCCGCGGCTCCAGGCCTGCTCGCGCAGGCTTGGACGGCATGAAGAACGGCTGCGTCTCGCCGCCGTGCGGTCTGCAAGACCTCAGTACCTTCGAAACGGCCGGGCGGTACTGGCAGGCACGCACGCAGGCTCAGAACTTGGGCAGATTGAATTGCGGCGGCACGCCCATGCGGGTGTTGATGATCCATTGCTGTGCAATCGACAAGATATTGTTGGTAATCCAGTACAACACCAGACCGGCCGGGAAAAAGAAAAACATGACGGAAAAAATAAGCGGCATGAACCACATCAGTTTGGCCTGCATGGGATCGGGCGGGGTGGGGTTGAGCGCCGTTTGCAGCATTGTCGTCATCGTCATCACCAGCGGCAGAATGTAATACGGGTCGGGCGACGACAAGTCGCGAATCCATAGCATCCATGGCGCATTGCGCATCTCCACGCTCGACAGCAACACCCAGTACAAGGCAATGAATACGGGAATCTGGATCATGATGGGGAAACAGCCACCCATGGGATTGACTTTTTCCTCCCGGTAGATCTTCATCATTTCCTGCTGCATCTGCTGCGGACTGTCCTTGAGCCGCTCACGCATCTCCATCACCTTGGGGTTTATGGCCTTCATCTTGGCCATGCTCGCGTAAGCCTTGGCGTTAAGCCAGTAAAACGCTATTTTGAGTAGCACCACCAGCCCCACGATCGACCAGCCCCAATTCAATATCAGACCGTGCAAACGGTCGAGCAGCCAGTACAGGGGTTTTGCCAGAATCGTGAGCCAACCGTAGTCCTTGACCAACTCCAACCCCGGCTCCAGGGCCTCCAGGACTTTTTCTTCCTGGGGACCCGCAAAAAACTTTGCATCGATTGTTTTGGTGGCCCCGGGCGCTATGGTGTCCAGCGATGCAATCATCGTGGCACGGTAGCAGCAATCAGTAACCGTCGAACCAATATCCACCGCGTCCAGAGAAATGTCGCGCTTGATTCCATCCGCCAATATCCAGGCGCTGGCAAAGTAATGCTGCACCATGGCCACATAACCGTTGGAGGCCTGTGCCTGGTAGTCGGCCTTTTTCTTCTTGATGTCGCTGAACTCAACCTTCTGGTACTTCTTGACCTCGGTATACACCGCTGGGCCGGTAAACGTGGAGTAGAACGAAGACTCGCCCGCTGGCTTGTTGCCATCACGCACCAGCTGGAGGTACAACTGCGGCGCAAGGGCTGTAGCTCCGTTGTTGGTTACTGCATGCGTGACCTTCAGGTCATAGGCGCCGCGTCTAAGCGTGTAACTCTTGACAAGCTTCGCGCCACCCACCTCTGGCGACGTGAAGGTGACCACCATTTCGTTTTCACCTTCCTTGAGATCCCTGGCTCCGCTTACCACCATCGGTGTCTTGTGGGTTGGGAAAACCGCCCCTGGCGTGCCGCCAATAAGTCCGGTTTGCGCAACGTACACGTGGTCCTTGGTTTGATCGAGCAATACGAAATTCCTGGTCTTGTCCGCCATGTCCAGATGCTTCACGAACTCGGTCCGGACCAGCGAACCGCCTTCGGTATCGAAAGTCAGTTTGAGCACATCCGTGCTGACCACTATCTGCTCCCTTGGTACCACGGCGACGGGTGTCACTGGCACCGTAAGCGGAACCGCCTGCCCCGTCGGAACTACAGCGACCGGAACTGCCGAGCCGCCAGCTGGAACACCTGACGCCACGGTGGAGGCCGGAGCAGCAACGCCCACAGCCTTGCCGGCAGTTGGGAAAAACGTCGCCTGCTTGCCGTTATGGACCTGCCATTGGTCCCACAACAAAACCATGGAGAAACCAAAGATGACCCACAAAATGGTGCGGCGGATATCGTTCATGAAGGCTTCTTTTGAGAGGGAGGAGTCAACAACCGCGCAAACAAACGCGGCTTTATTTCCGGCACGGGATCACATCCCCCGGCGCACCAGGGATGGCAACGCAGCAGCCGGGCCACTGCAAGGTAAGCACCAGCGGCAGCGCCATGTATCTGCAATGCCTGCAAGGCGTAGGCGGAGCAGCTTGGTTCAAAGCGGCAGGCGGCACCAATCCACGCCTTGAACAGCAGCCGGTACGTTCTCACAACCCATATCAGGAAATCTTTTGGCATTACGACGAGCCTGCTGGCCGGTGATCGGCAGTGTCTTGCGTAGCAGCTGAAAACAATTGCATGAGCTCTTTGCGAACCGCGTGTTTTAGTGCAACGGAACTGGCGCTGAAAAAACTGGTGCTATCAAACTTGGTGCGCAGCCGCACTACATGGGCAGCCTGCGGAAGCGCGGTTTCGAATTCGACACTCACGTTGTAAATCTGCCGTTTGATCGTATTGCGGGTAACAGCGTGTTTTGCCCAGCGTTTCGGAACCATGGCACCAAGCCACACATCGGCTTGGCCAAACAAAGGGGCTTTTTCTACTGGTAGCGCTGAAGCGGGCAGGAATTGCACAGCGACGCCATGCAACGCGCAACGGTGCAGTACAAAGTGCGCGGTAACAGCTACTTTGCCGCCGGCGAGTACTGCCTGAAACTGGCTTCGCTTTTTCAGTCGTTGCACTGCAAGACGACGCGTCAGCCTTGCACTGCCACGGAGGCCCTGAAAGTTAAACCGCCAGGCGCTTGCGGCCTTTGGCGCGGCGTGCGTTGATGACCGCGCGACCACCACGTGTTTTCATGCGAACCAGGAAACCGTGGGTCCGGGCCCTGCGAATTTTGGAGGGTTGGTAGGTGCGTTTCATTTGAAAAATCCTAAAGAAGCTTGCAATTTTGGCTAACCTAGGATTATCGCCAGTTTTTCCAATGCCAGCAAGGCCTTGCCGGGCCTACAGCTTGTAATGCTGTAGCTGCCCTGGCCCCGACAGCGTTCTTTCCATGCTTGTGGATAAATTCTTGATAAATTACAATCCCCAGTCGAGTTAACTAGAACTATCCACAGAGACTGAAAGCAAAAATGGCCGAGGGACAACACGCTGCCCGAGTGGGTGGTGCAGGTAGTGGAGCCGGGCACAGTTTGTGGCAGGCGTGCATGGAACAGCTGGCCCAGGAAATGCCAGAACAACAATTCAACACCTGGATCAAACCACTTACGGCGGTGGTGACGGAAGATCTATCGAAGGTCACGATTTTCGTTGGAAATCGTTTCAAGCTGGATTGGATAAGGGCCCAATACAGCAATCGGATAAACAGCACGCTGGAAAAAATTTATGGACAAACCGTTGACCTTGAGTTAGCGCTTGCTCCTCGTGAATCTATTACCAGAGTATCATTTGTCCAATCAAATCCTGAGCAGACGCGAGTTGATGAACCGCCAGACCTGGGAGAGGAAAAGGTTCAGGCGGGACAAAGGAACCGACTTAACACCGGTTTAACCTTCGACACGCTGATTGAAGGATCGGCAAACCGGATGGCGCGCGCTGCCGCAATGCACGTTTCGGATTTGCCGGGACACTTGTATAACCCTCTTTTTATCTACGGTGGCGTGGGTCTTGGAAAGACGCATTTGATGCATGCAGTAGGCAATCGCCTGCTGGTAAACAAGCCCTTGGCTAAAGTTCTCTATATCCATGCGGAACAGTTTGTTTCGGATGTGGTCAAGGCCTACCAGCGCAAGACCTTTGACGAGTTCAAGGAGCATTACCATTCGCTCGACCTGCTGTTGATCGATGACGTCCAGTTCTTTGCAAACAAGGAGCGTACCCAGGAAGAGTTTTTCAACGCCTTCGAAGCACTGCTGGCAAAGAAGTCGCACATTGTGATGACCAGCGACACCTATCCGAAAGGCCTGGCTGACATCCATGAGCGGCTGGTTTCACGCTTCGATTCCGGCCTTACGGTAGCCATTGAACCGCCTGAACTTGAAATGCGGGTCGCGATCCTGATCAACAAAGCGCGTGTTGAAAGCGCGGAAATGCCAGAAGAGGTCGCGTTTTTCGTGGCCAAGAATGTGCGATCCAATGTGCGCGAACTTGAAGGCGCACTGCGCAAGATACTGGCCTATTCGCGCTTCAACCAGAAAGAAATCTCCATACAGCTAGCGCGCGAGGCACTGCGGGATTTATTGTCAATCCAGAACCGTCAGATATCGGTCGAAAATATCCAGAAAACCGTGGCGGACTATTACAAGATCAAAGTCGCGGACATGTACTCCAAAAAGCGACCTGCAAGCATCGCACGACCCCGCCAGATAGCCATGTACCTGGCCAAGGAACTGACTCAGAAGAGCCTTCCAGAAATTGGAGAATTATTTGGTGGGCGGGATCACACCACCGTGTTGCATGCGGTTCGCAAAATTGGTGGGGAGAGGCAGCAACTGACTGAACTCAATCAACAATTGCATGTGCTCGAACAAACACTCAAAGGCTGAATCGCAGAGGACAATGGTGCAAAAAAAGATACGACAGACAAGTCTGTGGATAAATTATGCACAAGTACTGACTTATCCACAGTGGAATCAGTTTTCTCAAAGTTGTTCCACTTCCCGGCACACTGCGCGAGCATGGATACCCACATCCGTCAACACTGTCCAAGTGCTTGATAAAAAAGGGGAAAATGCAGCTATCCACAGCAACAAGTCTTCCTTATCTACTACTACTAGTCTAAATTAAAGAAATTAAAGAAGAGGTTGACATGATCGTAATGAAAACAACTCAGGACAAGGTTCTCTCAGTGCTTCAATCGGTATCTGGCATTGTTGAGCGCCGCCACACCTTACCTATTTTGGCAAATGTGCTGATTCGCAAAACAGGCAGTTCGTTGCAGTTCACAACCAGTGATCTGGAAATACAAATTCGCACCACGGCCGAGCTGGATGGGGACGCCGGAAATTTCACCACCACGGTAGGTGCGCGCAAGTTGATCGACATTTTGCGCACCATGCCGGCCGACCAGACCGTGGTGCTTGAGTCGAGCCAGAACAAAGTCATTCTCAAAGGTGGCAAGAGCAAGTTCACCTTGCAAACCATGCCTGCCGAGGACTTTCCGCTGGTGCAGGAGTCGCCAGGTTTCGGGCCCGTCTTCAGCGTGCCACAGAAGACTCTGAAGGATTTGCTGGGCCAGGTCTCGTTTGCGATGGCAGTGCACGATATTCGCTATTACCTCAATGGCATCCTTTTTGTGGCCGAGGGAAAACAACTTAGCCTGGTGGCGACTGATGGCCATCGTCTGGCGTTTGCTTCGGCGATGCTTGATGTGGAAGTACCGCGACAGGAAGTCATTTTGCCGCGCAAGACGGTGATAGAAATGCAGCGCCTGCTAAGTGATGCGGAGGGTGCGATAGAAATGCAGTTCGCCAGCAACCAGGCTAAATTCAGCTTCGGGGGTATGGAGTTCGTCACCAAACTGGTCGAAGGCAAGTTTCCTGATTACAACCGGGTCATCCCCAAGAACCACAAAAACAGCATCACGCTGGGGCGCGATGCTTTGCTGAAAAC
>JANLPN010000222.1:0-16035 GCA_031367285.1 Betaproteobacteria bacterium
AAACCGATGGTTTCCTTGGCAATGACAAGGTTCGCATTCCGCTGCCCGGCTTTCTCGAAGACGCATCCAAACTGCTCAAGACGCTGGGACAAGGCAAACGCGTGGAAGAACTGGTGACATCGATGAACCGTGCGGCGGAAGCGGCCGTTCCTATGGCAAAGGACTTGCTGGCCGGAGCCGTCAAGTCCATGACTGTGACCGACGCCAAGAAGATTCTCTCGGGAGGGGACACCTCCGTAACCGGCTTCTTCGCCGAAAAGACCCGCGAGCCTTTGGGCGTGAAGTTTTTGCCGGTGGTCACCAAGGCCACCGAGAAAGTGGGGCTGGCCGCCAAGTACAACCGGGTTGCTGCGAAAGCAGCAGGCATGGGCCTGGTAAAAAAAGAAGATGCCAACATACAACAGTACGTTACGGGCAAATCGCTTGATGGCCTTTACTACATGATTGGCGAAGAGGAAAAAAAGATTCGACAAAATCCCATCGACGCCGGAAGCGCCGTGCTCAAGAAGGTGTTCGGTGCCCTTAAGTAGCCATTGGTTGTGGCTGGGCGTTTCCGGCATTTACCGCTTCGGCGCCGACGGCCGCTACGAAAACTGCACGGGCGGCTGAGGAGGGTCAATTGGCCGGCTCCCATCGGGCCCTGGCCGTGAGGGCGCACAGGTCAGCCAACTGCGCGGAGGTAGACTTTCGGACGCTCGGGATAATCGGCCCATGCGCACCATGATTTTCTCCATTGGCCGGATCGGCCTTCTAGTTCTGACAGCGTGCGCGCCGACCTTCAATTGGCGTGAGACATCCATTGCCGCTACATCTTTGGTCGCGCTGTTCCCGTGCAAGCCAAAGGCCGAATCGCGAGTGGTTGTCATGGGAGGACATGACGTAGAACTGCACATGACCGGTTGCGACGTAGCCGGGGTCACACTTGCCGTTGGTCATGCAAAAATGACCGACCCGAAACTCGTGGAACTGGTGCTTGCGCAATGGCGAATGGCGACACTTGCAGGCATGCACGTGAATACATCGGTTGTTTCCGCGCTGCGGCTGGCGGGCGCAAACGTGATGCCGCAGCCGGTTCTGGTAAAAGCTACGGGGGTAACACCCGATGGTCGTGCGCTGGCTTTGAACGGCGCCTGGTTTGCACGTGATACAGAGGTGTTTGTTGCGCTTTTGTATGGCGGCACATTGAGTGCCGACGTGATTGAAGCCTTCTTTTCCGGGCTCCAATTTCGATGAAGACGTTTACCAGGCGCAAGGCGGTGATGATTTTTTTTGCCTTCGCGTTCGCCTATTTCCTGTCCGCGCTGGTACGCGCAATTACTGCAACGCTTTCTCCGGTATTGACGCCAGAATTTGGGCTCCAGGCACGCGACCTGGGGCTGCTGGCAGGTGGATATTTTCTGGGTTTTGCCGCCACCCAACTCCCGCTCGGCGCATGGCTTGACCGTCACGGCCCCAAACGCGTGGTGGTCTGTTTTCTCGCCGTTGCATCGATAGGCTGCCTGGCGTTTTCCAGCGCTCACACATTCACCGGTCTGCTCGTGGCGCGAATTCTGTGTGGTGTGGGGCTCAGTGCCTGTTTGATGGCCCCGCTGACCGGCTATCGCCGATGGTTTTCGCCCATTGCACAGCTACGCTCCAATTCCTGGATGCTCATGACGGGCTCGCTGGGCATGGTTGCGTCAACCTTGCCAGTGCAATGGTTGACGCCGTTGCTTGGATGGCGCCCGCTGTTTCTGGGGTTGGCGGCACTGTTGCTATTGGCGATGGCGCTGATCGCCTGGTGCGTACCGGCGTGGCCGGATTCGCACGCCGCCCACGGTTCGGTGCTGGCGCGTGGCAGCTATGCCGAAGTCTGGCGCCATCCCTACTTTCGCTCCATGGCACCGGTCGGCTTCTTCTGCTACGGTGGCTTGCTGGCAGTGCAGACCTTATGGGCCGCGCCGTGGATGGTACGTGTAGCCTCTTATTCTCAGCTACAGGCTGCCACCGGCCTGTTCTGGGTCAACGTAGCCATGTTGTGCACATTCTGGACGTGGGGGCTTGCCAGTCCGTGGTTGGCCCGGCGCGGTATCCAGGCGGGCCGTCTCATGGTTTGGGGGCTGCCTGTCAGCTTTCTATTGCTCGCGACGCTTATCGCGGTGCCCGGTCACTTTCCGCAATGGGCGGGAATTCTCTTGGCGCTGTATTGCATCACCTGTACGTTCGTCACACCGTCGCAACCCGCCGTAGGGATGGCCTTTGCGCCAGAAGTGGCCGGCCGCGCCCTGTCGGCATATAACCTGGTTATATTTGTCGGTGTGTTTGTGATCCAGTGGGGAATTGGTTTGATGATCGATGGTCTGATGTTGCTGGGGGCAAACCCGGTGTTGGCGTTTCAGCTCGCGTTTACGGCTTTTCTTGCTTGTTGCGTAGCGTCTTACCTCCGGTTTCTGCGCACGCCGGGCCATAATCGTCCTCGATAAAGCCATGACCGTCGGCATCTTGATCATCGCCCACAAGCCGCTTGCCAGTGCCCTGCGGCAATGTGTTTTGCATGTATTTCCCGACAGCGCCCTGGCCGTGGTGGCGTTTGACGTTCAGAGCGATCTGCCGCTCGAGCAAAACGTGGCGGGTGCCATGGCTGCCATGGCCCAACTGTCCGATTCCCATACGCTGGTATTGACGGATCTTTTTGCCTCCACGCCATGCAACGTCGCACGTGAAATTGTGGACGGTGTGACGTCGCGCTTGATCGCCGGGGTGAATCTGCCCATGTTACTGCGCGCGGTGACGTATCGGCGTGAGCCCATGGAAACCCTGGTACAGCGCGCCATGGCGGGTGGCATGCAGGGCGTGATGCAGGTGACCAAGGCAGCGCCCCAGAATCAGGCCAAGAAAAAAAATGATCAAGACAACGACGACCATCAGCAATAGGCTGGGCCTGCACGCCCGTGCCTCGGCGAAACTCACCAAGCTGGCGGGCAGTTTTCCGTGTGAGGTGTGGATGTCGCGTGGCGAGCGCCGCGTCAACGCAAAAAGCATCATGGGCGTGATGATGCTGGCCGCAGGCATGGGAACGACGGTTGAAATTGAAACCAGTGGGGACCGCGAGCGGGACGCTTCCGATGCCTTGCTGGCGCTGATCGCGGACAAATTTGGAGAGGGCGAGTGACCTTCGCCATCCACGGCCTGGCGGTCGCGCGCGGGATTGCGATTGGACGCGCCGTGCTCGTCGCCTCAAGCCGGGTCGATGTGGCGCACTATTTCATTGCGGCACACCAGGTCGAGACCGAAATCGACCGTGTGCGCGTAGGTCGCAATGCGGTGATTGACGAGATCCACCGGTTGCAGCGCACGATTACCCACATGGGCCCCAAGGAGGCTCCACACGAGCTTACCGCCCTGCTCGACGTTCATTTGATGCTGTTGCAGGACGAAGAGTTGATTCTGGGCGTCAAGCACTGGATCGCTGACCGTTTGTACAACGCCGAATGGGCGTTGACCACCCAGTTGGAGGTCATCGCGCGCCAATTCGACGAGATGGAGGACGAGTATTTGCGTGAGCGCAAGGCCGACCTGGAACAGATCACCGAAAAAGTGCTGGCTGCCATGAAGGGCGTTGCCTCTCCGGTCCAACCGCACACTCCGCGCGCGCCGCGTAAACCGTCGCAGCAGGATATTCTTCTAGACGACACCGTGGACGTGCCTTTGATTCTGGTGGCGCACGACTTGTCACCCTCGGACATGCTGCAGTTCAAGCAAAGCGTCTTTGCCGGCTTTGTCACGGATGTTGGCGGCAAGACTTCCCACACGGCCATTGTTGCGCGCAGCATGGACATTCCGGCCGTGGTTGGTGCGCGCCTGTCGAGCCATCTGGTGCGGCAGGATGACTGGGTGGTGATCGACGGCGACGCTGGTGTGGTGATTGTTGACCCGTCCGCGATCATCCTGGCTGAATACGGATTCAAACAACGGCAAGGTGAAATAGAGCGTGGGCGCCTGGCACGCCTGCTGCATACGCCGGCAGTGACGCTGGACGGCCAGAAGGTGGAATTGCTCGCCAACATCGAAATGCCCGAGGACGCTCCAGGTGCCGTCAAGGCTGGAGCAGTGGGCGTGGGTTTGTTTCGCAGCGAATTCCTGTTCATGGGCCGCCAGGGAAAGCTCCCCGACGAAGAAGAGCAGTACCAGGCTTACCGGCGGGCGATCGAAGGAATGCAGGGGCTGCCAGTTACGGTCCGTACGGTAGACATAGGCGCTGATAAACCCCTGGACAAATCAGCCCGCGATGACGCGCACCTGAACCCGGCACTGGGCCTGCGGGCGATTCGCTGGAGTCTGGCGGACCCGGACATGTTCTTGACGCAATTGCGCGCGATATTGCGCGCGGCGGCGGTCGGGCGCGTCAACCTGCTGATACCGATGCTGGCGCACGGCAGCGAGATACGGCAGACCCTGTCGCTGATTGACCATGCGCGTGCGCAGCTCGACAACCGGGGGGTGTCCTACGGGTCGGTCCAGTTGGGTGCCATGATCGAAATTCCGGCGGCCGCCTTGACGCTCAAGCTGTTCCTGAAGTACTTTGATTTCTTGTCCATCGGCACCAATGACCTGATCCAGTACACACTCGCAATCGACCGGGCTGACGAATCGGTGGCGCATCTTTATGACCCTTTGCACCCTGCGGTTCTGCGGCTGGTCGCGGAGACCATCACCGAGTGCAACCGGCCGTCCAAAGGCGTCAGCGTATGTGGCGAGATGGCCGGCGACGTAAGTTTGACCCGACTTTTGCTAGGCTTAGGCCTGCGCAGTTTCTCCATGCATCCGGCGCAGATTCTAGCCGTCAAACAGGAGGTGCTGCGCGCCGATACGGTCAAGCTGCGTGCCTGGGCCGACCTGGTGATGGCTGATGAAGAGCCAGGGCTGCGTTTGGCAAACGCATAAGCCCGGCCGACGCGCCGCGCGCGCGGTCAGGTGTGCCGCAGTTGCATCGACTGGGCGGCTGCGTGGGCTTGCTGGTCGGCGTGGTAGCTGGAGCGCACCATCGCGCCTACCGCTGCATGCTGAAAGCCCATTTCCAGAGCCTTGGCTTCGAACATCCTGAACGTATCGGGGTGGACGTAACGCTTCACAGTCAGGTGGCTGGAACTAGGCGCCAGGTACTGGCCGATGGTAAGCATGTCGATATGGTGCGCGCGCATGTCGCGCATCACGTTCAGAATTTCCGCGTCGGTTTCACCCAAGCCCACCATCAGGCCGCTCTTGGTGGGAAGGTGCGGGAAAAGCGCTTTGAATTTCTTGAGCAGGTTCAGGCTGAAAGCATAGTCCGACCCCGGCCGCGCCTCCTTGTACAGGCGTGGTACGGTTTCCAGGTTGTGGTTCATCACGTCCGGCGGAGCGGCTCTCAAGATCTCAAGTGCGCGGTCGTCGCGGCCCCGGAAGTCGGGTACCAGAATTTCAATCTGCGTTTTGGGTGACAACTCGCGGGTCTTGCGTATGCAGTCCACGAAATGCTGGCTGCCGCCATCGCGAAGATCATCGCGGTCCACGCTCGTAATAACCACGTAGTTGAGCCCCAGCGTGGCAATCGTGCTGGCCAGGTTATGCGGCTCGTTGGCATCCAGCGGGTCTGGCCGGCCATGGCCGACATCGCAAAATGGGCAGCGCCGCGTGCATTTGTCACCCATGATCATGAAGGTGGCCGTACCCTTTCCAAAACACTCACCGATGTTCGGGCACGAGGCTTCTTCACACACCGTGACCAGCTTGTTCTTGCGCAGAATGTCCTTGATCTCGTAGAAACGCGTACTGGGCGAACCAGCCTTCACGCGGATCCAGGGCGGCTTCTTGAGCACCTCGCCGGGCACTACTTTGACGGGAATGCGGGATAACTTCGCCCCGGCTTTTTGCTTGACGGTGGCGTCATACACACCGGGAGCTTGGGTTTCGCGTACGACCGAGGAAACTGGTTCGGGATTGCTCATGGCGTGGACGGCAACAGGTTAGGGTGGCAGGTAGCTGACAAGTTTTTGGCTGAGTATGTCGGCCGTTTCCGCCCAATCGGCTGACACGCCGATTGTAGAAAGATCCACGGTTTGCAGGCCGGCATAGCCGCAGGGGTTGATACGGGAGAAGGGTTCAAGATCCATCGCTACATTCAGTGCAACGCCATGGTACGTGCAGTTGCGGCTGACTTTGATGCCCAGCGCGGCAATTTTTCCCAGCCCGGTGAAGTCCGGCACAACGGGCCTCCGCGTGAATTCCTCCCCCCCCTGCGGCAGGGATTTTTTTTGCGGACGCCGCGCAAGTACGGCATGCGCACCGGGATCGTCGAGCCGTACATAAATGCCGGGTGCCCCTGCCACCCGATGCCCGGTCACGCCAAAGTGGCCGAGCGTGCGGATGACCGCTTCCTCCAGCCGGTAAACGTATTCCTTGACGAAGTAGCCCGTGCGCTTGAGATTTATCAACGGGTAAGCGACCACCTGTCCGGGCCCGTGGTAGGTCACTTGGCCGCCCCGGTTGGTCGGGATGACCGGAATAGTGCCGGGGTTCAGCACATGGTCTGGCTTGCCGGCCAGGCCCTGGGTATACGTGGCGGGATGTTCACACAGCCACAATTGGTCCGGTGTCTGCTCGACGCGTGAAGCAGTGAATTCCCGCATGGCTTCATAGGTAGGCACATAGTCCACCATACCCAGTCGCTGGATCGAAATATCCACTGGAGCCTACAGCACAACCTTCACCATCGGGTGCGTCGACAGGGTCCGGTACAACTCGTCGAGTTGTTCACGGCTGGTGGCTGTGATGGTGATGGTCACACCCAGGTATTTGCCGCCTTTGCTTTCCCGCAACTCCACCGTGGCGGCGTCGAACCCCGGGTCAAAAGCGCGGGCAATTGCCGTCACTGCCTGGACAAACCCTTCGACCCGGGTTCCCATGACCTTGATCGGGAATTGGGATGGGTAGACGATAAGGGATTCTTCGGTAGTTGGCATGAGGCGGGCAACCCTGGGGAGTAAGCGCGGACGGGAAATGAATGACCGGTCAACCAGCCGTTGCCATCTTGGCGTCCTGGTAGGCTGCATGCAGGCGGGCGCAGACGGGTCCGGGCAGGCCTCGATGCGATGGGTGGCCAATAGCGTGGCCGTCCAGCGTGGTGATTGCCAGCACTTCCTTGGTGGCACTCGACAGCAGCAGTTCGTCGGCGCCAAACACCTCGTCGCGGCCAATGCGGCGCAACTCAAACCCCATGCCCAGCGCGCGGCAGCATTCTTCTATCAGGCCGTAGCGAATGCCTTCCAGCACCAGGTTGTCTTTGGGTGGGCCCATGACCTTTCCATCCTTGACCACCCACACATTGCTTGCCGCGGCTTCGCTCAGGAACCCGTCGCGGAACATTACGGTCTCCAGTGCGCCAGCATCAAAACTGATCTGCCGCGCAAACACGGCCCCCAGCAGGCTGGTGCTTTTGATATGTGCCTTTTCCCAACGGAAGTCATCGGCTGTGACGCAGGCTACGCCTTTCGCGCGTTGCTCCGGCGTCGGCGTCCGCATGATGTTGGCCATGGCGAAAACCGTCGGCAAAATATCCGTCGGCATGACGTGGTCGCGCATGGCCACGCCGCGCGTTATCTGGATATAGACCATCTGGTCCAGGTCCAGTGCCGCAACGCCGGCCGCTTTTGCCCCATGTTCCACCAGTTGCAAGGCAATCGCAAGCCACTGTTCCCGCGTGTTTGGGTTGGCGATGCGCATCTCTTTCAGACTGCGCTCCAGCCGGGCCATGTGTTGCGCAAAACGAAATGGCTTACCCGCGTAAACCGGCACAACTTCATAGATACCATCGCCAAAAATAAAGCCCCGGTCCATGACGCTGATCTTCGCATCGCAAAGGGGCGTGAATTTACCGTTTAGGTAGCAGGGGGTCGCGGGAAGCTTGTTCATGGTCTGATTATCGGCGGAGCCAGCGCCGTGAATTTACGATCCGCTTTTGTCGCAAAGTCACCACTGGTTTCTACTTAGAGCGGTAAAAATGTTGTCTATAATCGTGAACTTTGCTGAGTGCGGCAAGTGGTCTAGATGCCGGCAACGACGTGGTGCAAGATGGGTTCAGTGTTTGAATCAGGTCGTTTGAGGCTAAAAGCGGCGTTGTGGCGACTACTGATGTCGCAACTTGCTTGCACTGTATTTGTGGCCGTATTGGCCGGTCTGCTCAAGGGCTGGCCGGCAGGCCGTTCGGCCGCGTTGGGTGGAGCAGCGGTATTTGTGCCGACCGCCCTGGGTGCATTGCGGATGAGTTTGACCCGATCCGGGACGCCTCAAGCCGCTTTGCGCACGCAAGTTTCCGCGCAGTCGCTCAAGTGGTTGAGCACGGTGTGTGTGTTTGGGAGCATCTTCCTGTTTGACCGGGAGGTGCAGGCCTTGTGGGTTTTCCTGGGTTTCGGGATCGTTCATCTGGCCTATTGGCTGGCGCTATTACTTGACCGGTAATTGCGCTGTAGGCGGGTTGTAGCAAACTCGTCCGTGTGATTGATTGATGGATTATTGAGTCGTACTAGTAAATTGCCATGGCTTCATCTGCTGCACCGACCTCTAGCGAATACATCTCCCACCATTTGACCAACTGGCATGTGGGTCATGGTTTCTGGACTCTGCACCTGGATACGATCATCGTTTCCTGGATTGTGGGCATCATTGCTTTCGGGTTGTTCGCATTGGCCGCAAGCCGCGCCAGCGCCGGGGTGCCGGGACGCTTCCAGGGCTTTGTAGAAATGCTGGTCGACTTTGTCGATGCTCAGGTCAAGGACTCGTACCACGGCAAGCGTGGTTTTGTGACGCCGCTCGCCCTGACGATATTTTTGTGGGTGTGGGTCATGAACGCCATGGACTTCCTGCCCGTGGATTTTCTGCCCCGCATTACGGAGGCGATTGGCCTGGAGCACTTCAAGTCCGTTCCCACGACCGATCCGAACCAGACCTTTGCCATGGCCATCACCGTGTTCCTGATCATGATCTTCATGAATTTCAAGAACAAAGGTTTCGCGGGCTTCGGACATGAAGTTTTCACCGCGCCTTTCGGCAAATGGCTCTTCCCCGTCAACGTGATTTTTCGCGTGATCGAGGACTTGGCCAAACCGGTGTCATTGGCTCTGCGTTTGTTCGGCAACATGTACGCTGGCGAGATGGTGTTCATCTTGTTGGCTGTTATGGCTGCCGGCGGCGCGGTGACCGGTATTGCCGGTGGTTTGCTGAACCTGGGCTGGGCCATCTTCCACATATTGATTGTTACGCTGCAGGCGTTTGTATTCATGATGTTGACCATCGTGTACATGAGCATGGCGGCTGAATCCCACTAGGTTTCCAGTTCTCGCTTTCTTCCTTTTCTTCCTTTTCTTTTTTTCATAGGAGCACATCAATGCAAAACGCACTCGCACTACTGTTGGGCGATCTTCAAATCGCAGTCGCCGTCCTGATTGGCGCCGGCGCACTGGGCACCGCCATTGGCTTCGGTATCCTGGGTGGCCGCTTTCTGGAAGGCGCCGCGCGTCAGCCGGAGATGATTCCCCAGTTGCAGGTGAAGATGTTCATCGTGGCCGGCCTGTTGGACGCGGTCACCATGATTGGCGTCGGTATTGCGTTGTACATGTTGTTCGCCAATCCCTTCATCGCTCTCATCAAGTAAGCGGGTTGACCCCTTACCCAGGAGCTTTTCATGAACATTAATGCGACCTTGTTGGTCCAGATGATCGCCTTTGGCGCGCTGATCTGGTTCACGATGAAGTTCGTGTGGCCGCCTCTTATCAATGCCATTGATGAACGCAGCCAGAAGATCGCTGACGGTCTCGCCGCGGCGGACAAAGCCAGGGCCGATCTGGCCTCGGCGAATGACCGTATCGAAAAGGAGCTGGCGCTCACGCGTGTTGAGACGGCCAAGCGGCTTGGTGACGCCGAGCGGCGGGCTCTGACCATTGTTGAAGAAGCCAAAGCACGTGCCATCGAAGAAGGCAGCAAGATCATCGCGTCCGCCAAGGCGGAAGCTGACCAGCAGGTGGTCAAGGCGCGCGAATCCTTGCGCGAGCAGGTGGCGGCGCTGGCGGTCAAAGGCGCCGAGCAGATTTTGCGCAAGGAAGTCAATGCCGGTGTGCATGCGGATTTGCTGGCGCGCCTGAAGACCGAGTTGTAAGAGGGCGCCATGGCTGAACTTGCGACCATTGCCCGTCCCTATGCAGAAGCTTTGTTCAAGGCCATCCTGTCGGATCCGGCTGCCGATTTGAACGGCGCCTCTGCCTGGCTTGATGAGTTCGCGGCAATCGCCGTGAGCCCGCAGCTACAGCAATTCGCCGATAGCCCGAAGACCACCGACAACCAGGCGTTCGACCTGATCACCGGTGTGGCCAGGATGCCGTTGACCAATGCCGCATTGAATTTCCTGCGCTTGCTGATCGAGAATGGCCGCCTGAATGTCCTCCCCGAAATCGCGAACCAGTTCAATGCCTTGAAGAATGCACGCAGTGGCTCGTCCGATGCGGTGGCATACAGCGCATTCCCGATTGAAGGCAACGCGCTGGCTGACTTGGCAAGCACGCTGGAAAGGCATTTTGCGCGCAAGCTCAACGTCTCGGTGGCCCTGGAGCCCGAATTGATCGGTGGCGTCAGGGTGGTGGTGGGTGACGAAGTGCTGGACACGTCGGTCAAAGCCCGTCTTGAACAAATGAAAATCGCGCTGACAGCCTGAGCTTGTTGCTCCGGTAAGGCAGCCCACTAAAGAAAGAAGGAAAGAGTCATGCAACTCAATCCCGCAGAAATTTCCGAATTGATCAAGAGCCGCATTGAAGGCCTCTCGGCCAGTGTGAATATCCGAAATCAGGGTACCGTGGTTTCCGTATCGGATGGCATCTGCCGCATCCATGGCCTGTCCGACGTGATGCAGGGTGAAATGCTGGAGTTCCCTGCAGGCAGCGACGGCATGCCTACCTACGGGCTGGCATTGAACCTTGAACGCGACTCGGTGGGCTCCGTGATTCTGGGTGAATACGAACACATCTCCGAAGGCGATACCGTCAAGTGCACGGGCCGTATTCTGGAGGTGCCCGTGGGCCCCGAGCTTTTGGGCCGTGTGGTCAACGCGCTGGGCCAGCCTATAGACGGCAAAGGTCCGATCAACGCCAAGATGACGGATGTGATCGAAAAAGTGGCTCCTGGCGTGATTGCGCGCCAGTCGGTGAGCCAGCCTATGCAGACCGGCCTGAAGTCCATCGACTCCATGGTGCCTATCGGACGCGGCCAGCGCGAACTGATCATCGGTGACCGCCAAACCGGCAAGACGGCCGTGGCGATCGACGCGATCATCAACCAGAAAGGCCAGAACATGGCCTGCGTGTATGTCGCGATCGGCCAGAAAGCGTCTTCCGTCAAAAACGTGGTGCGCTCGCTGGAGCAGGCCGGGGCGATGGAGTACACCATCGTCGTTGCCGCCACCGCTTCGGAGTCGGCGGCAATGCAGTATGTCAGCGCCTACTCTGGCTGCACCATGGGCGAATACTTCCGTGACCGCGGTCAGGACGCATTGATCGTGTATGACGACCTGTCCAAACAAGCGGTTGCCTACCGGCAGGTCTCGTTGCTCTTGCGCCGTCCACCGGGCCGTGAGGCGTATCCCGGCGACGTGTTCTATTTGCACAGCCGCCTGCTGGAGCGCGCAGCGCGCGTGAATATCAAGTACGTCGAAGACTTCACCAAAGGTGAAGTCAAGGGCAAGACCGGTTCGCTGACCGCCCTGCCCATCATTGAGACACAGGCCGGCGACGTGTCCGCTTTCGTTCCGACCAACGTGATCTCGATCACCGACGGCCAGATTTTCCTGGAGACCTCGCTGTTCAACGCCGGTATCCGCCCCGCCATTAACGCCGGTATTTCGGTGTCGCGGGTCGGCGGCGCGGCCCAGACCAACTTGATCAAGAATTTGTCCGGCGGCATCCGTACCGATCTGGCCCAGTACCGTGAGCTGGCCGCTTTTGCGCAGTTCGCATCTGACCTGGACGAGGCCACCCGCAAGCAGCTTGACCGTGGAGCACGTGTTACCGAACTGCTCAAGCAGGACCAGTACAGCCCGCTTCCCATCAGCCTGATGGCTGCGACCCTGTTTGCGGTGAACAAGGGGTTCATGGACGATATCGATATCAAGAAGATTCTGCCGTTTGAGCACGGCTTGCATGCCTACCTCAAGGACAAACATGCGACGATGCTCCAGACCATGGAGAAAAACGGAGCCAAGTGGGACGTCAAGAAAGCAGATCCCGCAAAGGACGACGAGGCAAAGCAGGCGTTCAAAAAGATGTGCCAGGACGCCGAGAGCGAACTGAGCGCTGCCGTTGCCGCGTTCAAGAAGTCGTTCGCCTGAGTCCGGTCTGAGACGCGAAGGAACTCTTTATGGCAGCAGGCAAGGAAATACGCGGCAAGATCAAATCGGTGGAAAACACCAAGAAGATCACCAAGGCCATGGAGATGGTGGCTGCTTCCAAGATGCGCAAGGCGCAGGAACGCATGCGCGCCGCGCGCCCCTACAGCGAGAAAATTCGCAATATCGCGGCCAACCTGGGCAAGTCGAACCCCGAGTACGTGCACCCTTTCATGCGTACCAACAACGCCAACGCATCGGGCGTGATTGTGGTGAGCACCGACAAAGGCCTGTGTGGCGGCATGAACACCAATGTGCTGCGTGTGGTGACGGCCAAGTTGCGTGAGACGCAGGCAGCCGGTGGTACCACCCAGGCGGTGGCGATAGGCAACAAAGGCCTCGGGTTCCTGAATCGTGTTGGAGCGCAGGTTGTGGCCCACGTGACGCAGCTAGGCGACACGCCGCATCTGGACAAATTGATCGGCCCGGTCAAGGTATTGCTGGACGCCTACGCCAAGGGGCAGGTCAATGCGGTGTACCTGAGCTACACGCGTTTCATCAATACCATGAAACAGGAGCCGGTGCTGGAGCAATTGTTGCCTCTGTCCGCGGCGAAGATGCAGGCCGAGGCAAAAGCCAGCGGCTCGCAACAGGCTTGGGACTACATCTACGAGCCCGACGCGCAGGTCGTAATTGACGATCTTCTGCTGCGTTATGTCGAGGCGCTGGTCTACCAGGCGGTCTCGGAAAACATGGCCTCCGAGCAATCGGCGCGCATGGTGGCCATGAAGTCGGCCACCGACAATGCCGGCAGCGTGATTGCCGAATTGAAGCTGGTGTACAACAAGACCCGCCAGGCCGCGATTACCAAAGAACTTTCAGAAATCGTTGCCGGTGCGGCGGCGGTTTAAGCGCAATTAGTTGCGGCATGACTTGGGTACAAGTCAGCCCTCACTGAGACTTTCGTTTTAATTTATTGGAGCAAGCAAAATGGCTCAAGCAAATACCCCGGTGAACGCCGGCGTTCAGGGCAAGATTGTTCAATGTATCGGCGCGGTGGTGGACGTGGAGTTCCCACGCGACAAGATGCCCAAGATCTACGACGCCCTCAAGATGGATGGCTCGGCGCTGACGCTTGAAGTGCAGCAGCAGTTGGGCGACGGCATCGTGCGGACCATTGCGCTGGGTTCTTCCGACGGTCTGCGTCGCGGCATGATCGTGCAAAACACCGCAAACCCGATCATGGTGCCGGTCGGCAAGGCAACGTTGGGCCGCATAATGGATGTGCTCGGCGCACCGATCGACGAACGCGGCCCGGTTGGCGCCACGCAAACCGCGTCCATCCATCGCAAGGCCCCGGTGTACGACGAGCTCAGTCCTTCCCAGGAACTGCTGGAAACCGGCATCAAGGTGATCGACCTGGTATGCCCGTTCGCCAAAGGCGGCAAGGTCGGCCTGTTCGGCGGCGCCGGTGTGGGCAAGACCGTGAACATGATGGAACTCATCAACAACATCGCCAAGGCGCATTCCGGCTTGTCGGTGTTTGCAGGTGTGGGTGAACGCACCCGCGAAGGCAACGACTTCTACCACGAGATGATGGAGTCTGGCGTCGTCAACAGCGACAAGCTCGAAGAGTCCAAAGTAGCCATGGTGTACGGCCAGATGAACGAGCCTCCGGGCAACCGTTTGCGCGTGGCCCTGACCGGTTTGACGATTGCCGAGTCGTTCCGCGACGAAGGCAAGGACGTGTTGTTCTTCGTGGACAACATCTACCGCTACACGCTGGCCGGTACCGAAGTGTCCGCGCTGCTGGGCCGTATGCCTTCCGCCGTGGGTTACCAGCCTACGCTGGCCGAAGAAATGGGCCGCCTGCAAGAGCGCATTACGTCCACCAAGATCGGTTCCATCACCTCCATCCAGGCCGTGTATGTGCCGGCCGATGACTTGACCGACCCGTCTCCTGCCACGACTTTTGCCCACCTGGATTCCACCGTGGTGCTGAGCCGTGATATTGCCGCCCTGGGCATCTACCCGGCCGTGGATCCACTCGACTCCACCAGCCGCCAGCTGTCCCCCAACGTGGTGGGTGAAGACCACTACAACACCGCCCGCGCGGTGCAGGGTACGCTGCAGCGCTACAAGGAACTGCGCGACATCATTGCGATTCTGGGCATGGACGAACTGGCCCCGGAAGACAAGCTGGCCGTGGCCCGGGCCCGCAAGATTCAGCGTTTCCTGAGCCAGCCGTTCTTCGTGGCCGAAGTGTTTACCGGCACCTCGGGCAAATACGTGTCGCTGGCCGAAACCATTCGCGGTTTCAAGATGATCGTCAACGGCGAATGCGACCACATGCCCGAGCAGGCTTTCTACATGGTCGGCACCATCGACGAAGCCTTCGAGAAAGCCAAGAAGATGGCGTAAGCCGTCTTAAAGCAGAACCCCAAGGAAAATCCATGGCGACGATTCACGTAGACGTAGTCAGTGCCGAAGAGTCCATCTTCTCCGGTGAAGCCAAATTCGTGGCGCTGCCGGGCGAGCTGGGCGAGCTCGGCATCTATCCGCGCCACACGCCGCTGATCACCCGCATCAAGGCCGGCTCGGTACGTATCGAGATGGCCGACGGCTCGGAGGAGTTTGTGTTTGTGGCCGGTGGCATTCTGGAAGTGCAGCCTAATTGCGTGACTGTGTTGTCCGATACGGCAGTGCGCGGCAAGGACCTGGACGAAGAAAAAGCCAACCAGGCGAAACTCGCCGCGGAAGAGGCACTCAAGAACGCCAAGGGCGAGCTGGATATTGCCAAGGCGCAATCCGAATTGGCCGTGATGGCGGCGCAAATCGCGGCGCTGCGCAAGTACCGCCAGAAGCGCTGATCACCTTACCAGCTATCCCAGTTCTGGTGTATCCGGCAGTTCGTTCGGATGGCTGGCGTCTTGCGCCGGCGCAAAGTACGCGACAGAGGGGGGCTCAGACACTTCTTCCGGCGCCTGTGTCAATCCTTCTTCAGAACGCCCCACGGCAGCGCGGCGCTGGTATTGGCCAACAGGCCCTGAGCACCTCGCAGCATGCCGCTTGACTGTTCTTACCGCCGCTGGAAGTCGTTATAACCGCATGAGGTGTGAAAATAGCCCACATGCCCAAAGCCAAGACCCAGGCTGCCATTGTTGGCGGTTCCGCAGACGACATTGAAGCGGCCTTTTACGAGGCCTTGCAGACGGGGGACATCGAGCGCCTGATGGCCTGCTGGTCGGACGACGATGAAATCGTCTGCGTCCACCCCGGCGGTCCGCGTGTGGTGGGGCCGGGTGCGATCCGCGCCACCTTCGAGGCCATATTTGCCAATGGCAGCATCCGGGCCTGGCCGGAGCAGGTGCGCAAGGTGGAGGCACTGGCCAGCGTGGTGCACAACCTGCTGGAGCGCATCGAGGTGTTGACCGAAGGCGGGCCGGTCCAAGCCTATGTGCTGGCCACCAACGTCTACCACAAGACCGCACAGGGGTGGCGTATCGTCGCCCACCATGCCAGCCCCGGCAGCGAAGCCCAGGCGCAGGAGATCAACGAAGCACCGCAGGTGCTGCATTGAGCGGCTTGGTGGCCGTCAGGCTCAGGCCCGACAGCGGTTCGGGTTTTGGGCCGACGTGAACTATGTCGCCCCGGCC
>JANLPN010000245.1:0-3999 GCA_031367285.1 Betaproteobacteria bacterium
GTGCGCAGGCCACGGGCTTGCAAAAAAAGGCGCCACCATGTCCGCCGTAACGTCTTCGATACGCGCCGGGTTCCAGCGCGCATGCTGGTCCTTGTCCACCGCCAGGGCACGTATGCCCTCCGCCACGTCGGTGGCAGCACCTGACCGCGCCAGATGCGCCGGATGGAAACAGTGCCGTACCAGGTCACGCTCCATGCGCAGGTCAGCGGCCAGACCCATGTCGCGGGCACGGCGAATCTGCTTCAGCGTCACATGCAGCATCAGCGGACTGCGATGGCGCAAAGCGGCTGCCGTGTCGCGCGCCCAGGTGTCGGTGGCCGCATCGGCTTCCAGAGCGTGGACGATGGCCGGCACACCGGGCAGGCCAAAATAGCGGTTGATGCGGCCGGGCTCCAGCGAGTCAGGCGGTCCGGCATCGGATGTTTCGCCCGCGCTGGGTAACGCGTTGGGTAGCGCGCCTGGTGCAGCAGGGTCACCGAACTCGGTGTCCGCCTCCGCAGTGCCATAGTCCGCCAGTGCCGCCCACAAGTTACCCAGCCGCCCTGAGGGCACCACCTGGTCGGCCAGGCCTGCGGCCACGGCCTGGGCGCCATCGATCACGTGCCCCGTGAGCGCCAGGTACTCCCCCAGATGGCCGGGGCAACGGCTCAAAAAATAACCGCCGCCCACGTCGGGAAACAGGCCGATGTTGGTCTCGGGCATGGCCATCTTGGTGCGTTCGGTGGCAATGCGTGCGCTGGCGCCCTGGGCCACGCCCATGCCCCCGCCCATCACAATGCCGTCCATGAAGGCCACCACCGGTTTGGGGTAATTGTGGATCAGGTGGTTGAGGCGGTATTCTTCGGTAAAAAAATCCTCCAGTTCCGGATTGCCCGCCAAAGCCGCCTGGTGGAAAAAACGAATATCACCGCCGGCGCAGAAGGCGCCGAAAGCCTCATCCGCGGCGCCCGCAACAGACGACTTGCGCATGCCGCGAATACCCACCACCTGCACCTGGCGGTCATCCCGCCAGGCCAGCAGGCTGGCCGTGATGGAACGGATCATCGCCAGCGACAAGGCATTGAGCGCCTTCGCGCGGTTAAGCGTGATCAGGCCGGCGCGGCCCTGGACTTCGGAAACTATGTTTTTGTCCATCGTTGTCTCTTTGAGTGAATGGCAGCGAGTTTGCCATCTTGAATGCCGGGGCAAGCCGGTGCGGCAGGACAACAAGCGCTTAACCCGCCGCAGCGCTACAGTAGCATTACGATGCACACCCGCCCCATCCCAAGCACCGGCGAACTGCTGCCCGTAATCGGTCTCGGCACCTATAAGGGCTTCGACACCACACCGGGTAGCGCCAAATACATGCAACTGCCTGGCGTGCTGGACGCACTTTTCGCTGTGGGTGGCACGGTGATCGACAGCTCACCCATGTACGGCCACGCCGAAGCCGCGGTGGGTTCGCTGCTGGGCGCCAAGACACACCCCAAACCCTTCCTGGCCACCAAGGTCTGGACACGTGGGCGCGACGCCGGCATCCAGCAGATGCAGCAGTCGATGGCGCTGATGGGCACCGCTTGTATGGACCTGATGCAGGTGCACAACCTGGTGGACTGCAAAGTGCATCTCGCCACCCTGCGCGACTGGAAAGCGGCCCGGCGCATCCGTTACCTGGGTGTCACCCATTACACCGCCAGCGCGTATGCGGAGCTGGAAGCCGTGCTGCGCGCGGAGCCGCTGGACTTTGTGCAACTGAACTATTCGGTGGCCGACCGGGCGGCCGAGCAGCGCCTGTTGCCGCTGGCGGCGGACCGCGGCATTGCCGTGCTGGCCAATGTGCCGCTGGGCAGCGGCGACCTGCTGCGTTCGGTGCAGGGGCGCAAGCTGCCGGCCTGGGCGGCGGAGCTTGGCTGTACCAGCTGGTCGCAGCTGCTGCTGAAATACGTCATCGGCCACCCGGCCGTTACCTGCGCCATACCCGGCACGGGCAGTGCCGCGCATATGGCCGACAACACGCAAGCCGGCGTGGGGCCCCTGCCTGACCAGGCCATGCGCGACCGCATTGCGGCCTGTTTCAAGGACTGACCATGCCCACCGACATCGCACTATCCCTTTTCCAGGGCCGGGAAGCCATCGCACTACACGCGCCGGACGGCGCCCGCGCCACGGTCTTGCTGCATGGCGGCCACCTGGTGTCCTGGCTGCCTGCCGGGGGCGCGGAGCAACTTTATCTGTCGCCCAAAAGCGGCTTCGCGGCGGGCCAGGCCATCCGCGGCGGTGTGCCGGTGATCTTCCCGCAGTTCAATGCGCGCGGCCCTTTGCAGCGCCATGGTTTTGCGCGCAACAAGGTCTGGCAACTGGTGTCGGCGCACTGCGGCGCGGACGATGCGCTGGCCGTGCTGCGGCTGAGCGACGATGCAACCAGCCGCGCCAGCTGGCCGCATGCCTTTGTGCTGCAGTTGTGTGTGCGCATCAGCGCGCGGATGCTGGCAATTACCCTGTCCTGCGAGAACAAGGGGGACGCGCCGCTGCGGTTCAGCGCCGCGCTGCACACTTATCTGCGCGTGGATGCGCTGGCGCACACCAGCTTGCACGGGCTGGCGGGCCTGCAGTATTGGGACGCGGTAGCCGACACCACGCAGGCGCAGCAGGACGAGTGGCTGCTGCCCGGCGGCGACCTGGACCGCGTGTATTACGGCGTGGACCGCGAGCTGCTGCTGCGCGAGTCGGCGGGTCCGCAGGAGCGCCGCTTGCAGATCCACCAACAGGGGTTTCAGGATGCCGTGGTCTGGAACCCGGGTGCAGCCAAATGCGCGGCGCTGGCGGACATGCCCGCCGACGGTTACAGGAACATGTTGTGTGTCGAGGCCGCGTGTATCGCGCAACCGGTACAGCTTGCACCAGGAGAGCGCTGGGAAGGCCTGCAGCAGCTGTGCCTGCTCTGACCGAATGCCCGGTCTATCGAGACTCAGCCAAAACGATGCAGCGCCTGTAGCAGGCTCCAGAGCGTAAAAGACGCACGCACGCCCATGTCCTCGCGTTACCGCATCGTTCCGCTCATCGTCGCCTGTCCGCTGTTCCTGCAAAACCTGGACACGTCGGTCATGGCGACCGCATTGCCGTCGATCTCACGCGCGCTGGGCGTGGACGTGTTGCATCTGAACCTGGCCATCACGGCCTACCTGCTGAGCCTGGCCGTGTTCCTGCCGGTAAGCGGCTGGCTGGCCGAACGCTTCGGCCCACGCCGCGTTTTCTGCTGGGCCATTGTGCTGTTCTCCGCCGGCTCGGCCCTGTGCGGCATGGCCGATTCGCTGGGCCAGCTGGTGCTGTTTCGCATACTCCAGGGCATGGGTGGCGCCATGATGGTACCGGTGGGGCGGCTGATCCTGCTGCGCACGGTGCCAACCGCGCAGATGGTGGCCGCCATGGTCTGGTTCACGGTGCCGGGTGCCTTTGGGCGCATGGCCGGGCCGCTGTTCGGCGGTGTGATCGTCACCATCGCCTCGTGGAAATGGATCTTCCTGGTCAACATTCCGTTCGGCATTCTGGGTGTGGCATTGGCGCTGGCCTTCATCGAGGAAATACCTGCCGTGGGTGGCCGGCAGCCGTTCGACCTCACGGGTTTTGTACTGCTGTCGGTGGGCCTGGTGGGCCTGCTCGGCGGACTGGAGACGGCGGGCAAGGGCCTGGTGGAACGGCCATGGACCATCGCCACGGTGGCCTTCGGGGTGCTGGCGCTGCTGGCTTATGTGTTTCACTGCCGCCGCAGTGTGCGGCCCCTTATCGACATGTCCATCCTGCGGTTTTCCACCTACCGCTTGGCCGTGGTGGGCGGCATGCCGCTGCGCATCGCGATCGGCGCGTCGCCTTTCCTGTTGCCGCTGATGCTGCAGCTGGGCTTCGGCCTCTCGCCACTCGCCTCAGGCCTGCTCACGGTGGCCACGGCCATCGGTGCGCTGGCCACGCGTACCGTGGTGGCGGCGGTCATACGCAAAGTCGGTTTCCGGTCGCTGCTGCTCG
>JANLPN010000284.1:0-20058 GCA_031367285.1 Betaproteobacteria bacterium
CCCAAAACCCCACCAAAAAAAAAAACCCCCCCGGGTGGGCCCCCCAAACCCCCCCCCACTCCCGACCCGACTCAACGGTTGTAGGCCGTTTCGCCGTGGGACGTGATGTCGAGGCCTTCGCGTTCGTCTTCTTCGCTGACGCGCAGACCAATCACCATATCGACGATCTTGTAGGCAATCAAGGACACTACGGCCGACCAGACGATGGTCAATACGACTGCCTTGAACTGGATCCACACCTGGGACGAGATTGGCACGGAAGAAACCGCCGCCGTCACCCAATCGCCCACCAGGCCCGGGCCACCGAGCGCTTGGTTGTTGAACACGCCAGTAAGCAGGGCGCCGACGATACCGCCGACACCATGTACACCAAACACATCCAGCGAGTCATCGGCGCCAAGCATCTTCTTGAGGCCGTTCACACCCCACAGGCAGGCGAAGCCGGCGATAAAGCCGATGATGATGGCACCCATGAGGCCCACGTTGCCGCAAGCCGGCGTGATCGCTACCAGTCCCGCCACCGCGCCGGACGCGGCACCGAGCATGGAGGCCTTGCCCTTCATGAGGGACTCGCCAATACACCAGGCCAGTACCGCGGCGGCCGTCGCGGAGAAGGTGTTCATGAAGGCCAGCACGGCGGTGCCGTTGGCTTCCAGCGCCGAGCCGGCGTTGAAGCCGAACCAGCCAACCCACAGCAAGGATGCACCAACCATGGTCAAGGTCAGGCTGTGCGGTGCCATCGATTCCTTGCCATACCCGGTGCGTTTGCCGATCACGTAGGCGCCTACCAAGCCTGCCACGGCTGCATTGATGTGCACGACGGTGCCGCCGGCGAAGTCGAGCGCGCCCCACTGCCAGATCAAGCCGGCTTTCGCGTTCATCGCGTCGACCACTTCCTTGCTGGCATAAGCGTCTGGGCCCATCCAGAACCACACCATGTGGGCGATGGGCGCGTAGCTGAAGGTAAACCACAGTGCCATGAAAAGCAGCATGGCCGAGAACTTGATGCGCTCGGCAAAAGCGCCGACTATCAGGCAACAGGTGATGGCAGCAAAGGTGGCCTGGAAAGCCATGAACAGCAGCTCGGGAATCACGACACCCTTGCTGAAGGTTGCGCCCATCGCGAACTCGCCCTTCATGGGATCAAAAAGCCCCTTCATGAACAGCCGGTCGAGCCCGCCGACGAACTGGTTGCCCTCCGAGAAAGCCAGGCTGTACCCGTAGACACACCACAGCACCACGATCATCGAAAAGGTCACAAATATCTGCATCAGCACGGACAACATATTCTTGCTGCGCACCAAGCCACCATAGAACAGCGCCAGGCCGGGTATGGACATCATGATCACAAAGGCCGTGGCCACGATCATCCAGGCCACGTCACCCTTGTTCGGTACCGGGGCCGGCGCGGCGGCAGCAGAGGCCGCCGCCGAGGGCGCCGCCGCCGTTGCCGCACCAGAGGCCGCCACCGCGGGTGCGGACGCGCTGGCCTCGGGGGCGGAAGCCGCAGTGGCCGCAGCCTGTGCCATGGCAGCGGAACCGCCTGCCAGCAGACCCAGACCTAAAGCGAGGGATATCAATAATTTTTTCACAGAGCTTCCTTTCCGGTTTCGCCAGTGCGAATCCGCACGACTTGTTCGAGGTCGTATACAAACACTTTGCCGTCACCAATTTTGCCGGTGCGTGCCGCTGCTTCGATAGCCTCGATCACGCGGTCCACCAGATCATCCGCGACCGCGGCTTCGATCTTCACCTTGGGCAAAAAGTCGACCACGTATTCCGCGCCCCGGTACAACTCGGTGTGGCCCTTCTGCCGCCCGAACCCCTTGACTTCCGTGACGGTGATGCCCTGCACGCCAATCGCCGAGAGGGCTTCACGCACCTCATCGAGCTTGAATGGCTTGATAACCGCTGCTACTAGTTTCATGATGCCTGCTCCCGGTTCAGAAGTTGTATTTCAGGCCGACGACCAGGGTGTCATTGCCTAGGTTCTTGTTGACGGAGGAGGACGCGAAGCCCCCAACGACATACGCGCCCTTTTTGGCGTTGGTCCCGATCGCCGCGGCGCTGGCGACAAATCCGTTGCCGAAGTCATAGTTCACGGTCAAGGAATAGTCGGTATATGAAAACTGACCATTGCTGACGCCCGCGGTATTGCCGGCGATACGTTGGTGGCCAATGTGCGGCACCACGCTCCAGCCCTTGCCCAGGTCAAAAGATGCGCTCAGGTCCAGATAGCCGCTGTTGTGGCTATCTGCGTAACCGAAGGTATTGGAGATAGCGTGTGAATACTTGGCCGTGACCGGGCCATAAGTAAGAGCGCCGTACAGTTCCGTGGTTTCGGGGTTGGGCACGTAACCTTTGTGGCTGGGGTAGAGGTAACCGAGCACGCCCACGTCGTAGCCAATGTCACTGACCGAACCCTTGTAACCAGCATAGATATCGATTTCGGCATTCGAGCTGTTTCCCACGGTGTCCTTGATCCACTTGATGTTGGAAGCCCATGTTCCAAGGTAGAAGCCGCTCTTGTGCGTGAAATCAATGCCCCCCTGTATGGCGGGGTCGAAGCGGCTTTGCGAAATGCCGCGAAAACGGTATTCGGAAAACACGCCGATGTTGTATGCCAGCGTGTAATCTGGCTCGGGTGGTTTGGCCTGGGCAAAAGCGCTGCCTGCAGCCAGGGCGAGGCACAAAGTAGACAGGGATTTGAGTTGCATGGTGTTCTCCAACAGCGGTTAATAGACGGACTGTCAATGCACATACCGTGCCACCCGAGGCATCGCTTGCGCCGATAAAAGCCCTACTCCGGTGTGCACCGATCACGGTGGCGCGCGTTAAGATAACTGTATGAATATCCATATTGCACCTCTGTGGTGCACGTCCGTAACCGGCGCACGGATTGCTGCGCACCAAATCAAGGAGTGGTCACTATGAGCCTGTCTTTGGTGCAAAGCCGCGCTTTGCTCGGCCTGGAAGCTGCTGCCGTGACGGTTGAAGTACATCTGGCCAACGGCTTACCGAGTTTTACCCTGGTCGGACTGGCCGACGTAGAGGTCAAGGAGGCTCGGGAGCGTGTTCGCTCCGCCATCCAGAACTCGGGCCTCGAGTTCCCGCACAACAAACGCATCACCGTGAACCTGGCACCGGCCGACCTGCCCAAGGACTCTGGCCGATTTGACCTGCCGATCGCGCTGGGCATTCTGGCGGCCAGCGGGCAGATTGACGCGGCCGGTCTGGCGGGCCATGAGTTCGCCGGCGAGTTGTCGCTCTCCGGCGAGTTGCGTCCGGTGCGCGGGGCGCTGGCCATGAGCCTGGCATTGCATTCGCGCAAGGTACTGACCCGGCTGGTGCTTCCGCCCGACAGCGCCGAGGAAGCCGCGCTGGTGCCCAGTGCGCAGGTTTACCGCGCGCACCACCTACTCGACGTGGTTGGCCATTTCCCGCCCGCGCCTGCAAATGCCACACCCTCCGAGCCTGGTCCGGGTTGGAGCAAGGTCACTGCGGCGACGCCCGCAGCGCTGGCGCACTACGAGGACCTGGCCGATGTCAAAGGCCAAAGCGGCGCCAAGCGCGCCCTCGAAATCGCAGCGGCCGGTGGCCATAGCGTGCTGCTTAGCGGACCGCCTGGCTCCGGCAAGTCCATGCTGGCACACCGTTTTGCGGGCCTTTTGCCACCCATGACGGTGGACGAAGCCCTGCAGAGCGCTGCCTTGGCAAGCCTGGGCGGACGTTTTTCGCTGGACCGCTGGGCCACGCGGCCCACCTGCAGTCCGCACCACAGCGCCAGCGCCGTGGCCTTGGTGGGCGGTGGCTCGCCGCCCCGACCGGGTGAAATCTCGCTTGCCCACCACGGTGTTCTTTTTTTGGACGAATTACCCGAGTTCCCACGCGCCGCGCTGGAGGCCTTGCGCGAACCGCTGGAGACCGGCACCATCACCATCTCGCGCGCAGCACGTCGGGCGGAGTTTCCAGCGCGTTTCCAGCTAATCGGCGCCATGAACCCCTGCCCGTGTGGCTACCTGGGTGCCACCCACAAGATCTGCCGCTGCACACCTGACCAGATCGCGCGTTACCAGGGACGCCTCAGCGGGCCTTTGATGGACCGCATCGACCTGCATGTGGACGTACCGGCCCTACCCAGCACGGAGTTGCTGCAGGCCGGGCCGGGCGAGTCCACCGAAAGCATCCGCGCCCGATGCACCGGTGCACGCCAGCGCGCGGTGGACCGTCAGGGCAAGGCCAACCATGCTCTGCAGGGCAAGGAACTCGACGCACACCTGCAACTGGACGATGCGGCGGCGAAATTTCTCAACGTGGCCGCTACCCGGCTGGGCTGGTCTGCCCGCGGAACCCACCGCGTGCTCAAGGTGGCACGCACCATCGCCGATCTGGCCGGAGCCCAGAGTACCCAGGTGACCCATCTGGCCGAGGCGATGCAGTACCGTCGCTCGGTGCGCGCCGACCACTGACAGTGGCGGGCAGCCAGGCGCCATCAAGCCACACGCCAGCCTTGCCATCCTGTCCATAAACTGGCAACCAAGAGCAATAGCCCCACGGCTTGACCGAGCCGGACCTGTTTGCGCTGGTTGGAGCGCAACCACAAGCGCATTCTTGATGCCCCCATGGCGACCGCGCCGTAGACCGCCACCTGGGTAGCGCAGATGATCGCGCCCAGGCCAAGCGCCTGGGGCACAAGCGGCCCGTAGTCGGCACGCAGAAATTGCGGAAACACGGCCAGCATGAAAACGTAGGCCTTGGGATTCATCAGACAGGTGGCTGCCGCGCGGCCGAAGATCGAGGCCGCGCCGCGCGCCTGCCCCTCGCGCTCTAGTCGTCCGCCGGGCCGTCCCGAGAACGACTGTTCGAGCCCTTGCCTGAGGCAAGGGCTCTTCGGCCCGTCCCAAGCTGCGCAGGCAGCTTGGGAGCCGCGGGCCTCAGCCCCCTCGGGGGGCCTGGCGAAGCCAGGGCTGGGGGCGCTTGTCTCGCCCAGGGTGCTGGCTCCGCGCAGCAGGGACCAGCCCATCCAGGCGACATAGGCGGAGCCTGCCAGCAGCATGAGATTGAAAACCTGTGGCATGGTCTTGAGCACCAGGCCAACACCCACCACGCCCATCAGCACGTGCACCATGCCGCCCGCCGTGATACCGGCCACGGCCGCCAGTCCAGCCTTGCGCCCGCCTACCAGCGCGCTGGCCATCACATACGCCATGTCCAGGCCTGGCAGCACGATGATGCCGAACACCAGGGCGAAAAACACCCACCAGTGGTTGGTCTGCGTCAACCCAAAAAACTCCATGGCTCACCTCTTGGGGGAAAGATTTCAATGAAAGAGCGACCAGCTTACAGAATCAATCATGACAAGGAATGTCATGTATTTCTGGCACACTGCAAAAAATGCGCGCAAGCCGCCTGTTGTCGATCCTGATGCTTCTGCAGACACGCGGACGCATGAGCGCGCCCGCTTTAGCGCAGCAGCTGGAGGTATCGCAACGAACCATACTGCGCGATATCGACCAGTTGTCCGCGGCCGGTGTTCCCGTATGGTCGGACCGCGGTCGGGACGGCGGGTTTCAGTTGCGCGAAGGCTGGAGCACGCAACTGACCGGTCTCACCGGGACGGAGGCGCAGGCCCTGTTCCTCGCCGGCATGCCCGGTGCGGCCACCGAATTGGGACTGGGCAGCGCCAGCGCCTCGGCCCAGCTCAAGATGCTGGCGTCACTGCCTCCGGCTTTGCGCGACGATGCCCAGCGCGTGAGTTCGCGCCTGCATGTCGACCCGCTGGACTGGTTTCGTTCCGTTACGCCACCCGAGCATTTGCAGATGGTGGCATACGCGGTGTGGAACCAGCGCATCGTTGCGGTGCGTTATGAAAGCTGGAGCAGCACCCGTGAGCACGTCCTGCGCCCGCTCGGACTGGTGCTCAAGGCTGGCACCTGGTACATGGCGGCACAGGCCGCCGCGGCCGGAGAGCCGCGCATTTACCGGCTGTCCAACATCCACGGCATAAAGCTGCAGGCCACGACGTTCCGGCGCCCGAAAAAGTTCCATCTGCCGGCATTCTGGCAAGCAGCCACGCAACGCTTCGAGACCGAAATCTACCGCGACGCGGCGACCCTGCGCGTGACGCGGCGTGGCATGAAACTGCTGGAGGATCTCAGCCCGGTGGTCCGCGAAGCGGCCGGGCGCAGCGCACAGGCGGATGGCCAGGACTGGGTGCGCGTCGTCATCCCGATTGAGTCGGTGGCCCATGCGGCCAAACAGCTTCTAGGGCTGGGAAGCCAGCTGCAGGTTCTGGAACCGGCCGCGCTGCGCGATCAGATGCGCGAGACCCTGCGAAAAATGTCCGCGCTGTACGCGGCCTGAGAGGTCGGCTCAACCTGCTTCCAGTGCCTGCCACATGGCGGCCAGCAGGGTGTCTGGATTCTGCGCACCGGACACCGCGACCTTCTGGTTGAAGATGAAAAATGGCACGCCCTGAATGCCGATGCCACGTGCCTGCGCGTCCGCCTGGGCTACGGTTTGCAACGTCAGCGGGTCGGTGACAAAGCCTTGCGCCGCGCCGGCGTCCAGACCAGCCTCACGCGCAATCGCCGCCAGCACCCGCGCGTCGCCGATAAAACGGTTCTCGACGAAATAGGCCTTGAGCAACCGTTCTTTCATGTCGTTGCCCGCATCAGGCTTGCCTTGCTGCGCGAAGGCAATCAAGGCATGTGCCGCCAAGGTATTGGGCTGGCGCGTGATGCCATCGATGTTTAGCTCCAGGCCGACACCGCGACCGGCTGCACGCACCCGCTCATAGATTTCCGCAGCGCGCGCCGGCCCGCCAAACTTGTCTTCCAGGTACTGCTTGCGCCGGATACCTTCGGCGGGCAGATCCGGGTTGAGCTGGAACGGATGCCAGCGTATCTGTGCCGCGGGCAGGTCCACCGCCTGCGGCAAGGCCAGCGCGGCTTCGAGCTTGCGTTTGCCGATGTAGCACCAGGGGCAGACAACGTCGGAGACGATGTCGATCGTCAACGTGGCGGCAGGCATAGGCTTTTACTTCGCAAACAGCTGCGAGCGGTCGGCGAAGGCCTTGAACTCTAGCGCATTGCCGCACGGGTCCATGAAGAACATGGTGGCCTGCTCTCCCACCTGCCCCTTGAAACGGACATACGGCTCGATCACAAAACGGGTTCCCGCCGCGCGCAGGCGATCGGCCAGCGTGTCCCATTCCGGCATCGTCAACACCACGCCAAAGTGGCGCACCGGCACGTTGTGGCCATCCACCGCATTGGTGCTCCTGTAATCGGCCTCGGCGGGACAAAAGTGGGCCACGATCTGATGGCCGAAGAAGTCGAAATCCACCCATTCGTCCGAACTGCGGCCCTCGGGACAACCCAGCAACTGCCCGTAAAAGGAGCGCGCCGCAGCAAGCGAGGTGACGGGGAAGGCAAGGTGGAATGGACTCAGGACAGGCATGGAGAACTCTGGACAAATTGGAATTTTATGGTAACCCAAGCGCCACCTGCGGGCCGCTTGTACCGGGCAGTGGCGCCGGCACCGCGAGCTTGCCGGCCAATGCGGCTGTCGTGGCTGGGCTAATATCTGCCAAGTTGGATACTGGTTCCGCAGCAACGGGCAAGCGCATGAAAATACTGATTCTTGGCAGCGGCGTGATAGGCACCACCAGCGCCTACTATCTGGCCAAAGCCGGGCACCAGGTCACTGTGCTTGACCGCCAGAGTGGGCCGGCACTGGAGACCAGTTTCGCAAACGCCGGCGAAGTATCACCCGGTTATTCCGCGCCGTGGGCGGGTCCCGGCGTCCCCCTCAAGGCCATACAGTGGATGCTGATGCAGCACAGCCCGCTGGTGATCTGGCCCATGCTTGACCCGGCGATGTGGCGCTGGGGCCTGTCCATGCTGCGCAACTGCACGCAGGCGCGTTACGCCGTCAACAAAGGGCGGATGGTGCGCCTGGCCGAATACAGCCGCGACTGCCTGCGCCAGTTGCGTACGGAAACCGGTATAAGTTACGACGAGCGCAGCCAGGGCACGCTGCAACTGTTCCGCACCCAGAAGCAGCTCGACGGCACGGCCAAGGATATTGAGATTCTTAAGCAGTACGGCGTGCCGTATGAACTGCTGGATCGTGCCGGCTACATTGCGGCCGAACCGGCGCTTGCCTTGGTGCAGGAAAAGTTCGTCGGCGCCTTGCGCCTGCCGGGCGATGAAACCGGCGACTGCTTCAAGTTCACGCAGAACCTGGCGAAGCTGGCGCAGGGCCTGGGCGCGGATTTTCGTTTCGGCGTGACCATCAAGGGCATTTCGAGCGACAGCGCACGCATCACGGGTGTTGCCACCGACATCGGTGCGCTCACTGCAGATGCCTACCTGGTCGCGCTGGGCAGTTACTCGCCGCACCTGCTGGGGCCGATCGGAATCCGCATTCCGGTGTATCCGGTCAAGGGCTACTCCATCACGGTGCCGGTAGCAGACGCCAACTTCGCGCCCCAATCAACCATCATGGACGAGACACACAAGGTGGCGATCACGCGGCTGGGCGACCGTATCCGCGTTGGTGGCACGGCCGAACTGGCCGGCTACAGCCTGGCCCTGCGCGAGAGCCGCCGCGCCACGCTCAACCATGTATTGACCGATTTGTTCCCGCGCGCGGGCGATGTGGCCAAGGGGCAATTCTGGACTGGCCTGCGCCCCATGACGCCCGACGGTACGCCGGTTGTCGGTGGCTCGCCGTATCCCAATCTGTATCTGGCAACCGGCCATGGTACCTTGGGCTGGACCATGGCAGCTGGCACCGGGCGCGTGATGGCGGACCTGATGTCCGGCCGCCCAACCGAGATCAGCCTGGACGGTCTTACGGTGGACCGCTATCGACAGGCCTCTACAAAGTCGCATTGAAGCCGGGCACCCGGCTGCGTGATTACCCCGCCGAGCTTACGGCAGCACAGCGGATAAACTCGGCGTATGACAATCAGCCTCGCCCCCCGGGTTTCGTTCAAGGCGCAGATGCTCAAAGTGCGTGAGGACGCGATTGTCCATGCGGTGAACCGCTTGCTGGCGGAAAAAGGATTCGACGCCATGACGGTGGACGAAGTCGCCGCCAAAGTGGGTATCGCCAAGGCCAGCCTGTACAAACATTTCCCGAGCAAGGAAGACCTCGCCGCCGCCGCCATGGTGCGGGTGATGCGTCGCGCTCAGGAGTTTTTTGGGTCCTTATCGGAGCAGGCTACGCCACTGGAGAACCTGCGTGCCGCCGTACGCTGGACCATGGCGGTCAAGCTGGCCGGCGACATGCCCTCCCTGCCGAGCCAGAACTCCAGCCTGCGCGCCACGCTGATGGCCAATGCCGATTACATGGACGGATTGATGGACGTGAGTGACCGGCTTGGCGCGTGGATAGAAGCGGCCCAAGCCGACGGCTCCATCAGCCGGAAGTTTCCCGCCATTGCTGTGCTGTACACGCTGTATGCGCGCGCCTGCGACCCGGTACTGGAGTTCCTGCAAATGGGTGGCCAGCACAGCGACGAGGAAATCGTCGAACTGGTACTCAGCACCTGTTTTGACGGGCTGAACAGCCGCTGATCCGGTCAAGGCCGGCGGGCAGTGTCCACCAGCAATTCAGGCTTGAAGCCGTTCTGCTCGTTTTTGCGCGCATAACCCAGCGGGTTGGCCACTACGCGGCACCCATGGTGGACATAGTCGCTGGGCGCATGCAGATGGCCATGCAACCAGAAGTCGGCACCTGGCATCAGGTCGTCCAGCACGTTGCAGAACCCGGCTGTTCCCGGTGTCATGCCGTAACGGGGGTCCGCGCTGCGCAAGCTGGGCGCAAAGTGCGTCACCACTACCGTGGTTCCTGCGTGCGGAACCAGCAGGGCCTGCCGCAGCCAGGCCTGGCAAAGCAGCGCCTGTTCGCGCACTTCCGGCGCCAGCATCAGCTCACCGTAACGCGTGCCGCCGCTCTTGCGCAGGTAGAAATTGGCCGCGCGATAAGCCTTTTCGCGCGCCTTGAGCTGCTGGCCCAGCGTGGCACCCGCATCGTCCGCGGCCGGGCCCGTCGCATCGAAATCACTCCACAAGGTGGTGCCGATAAACCGCACGCCGTGTATCTCCACCACCTCGCGCTCCAGCCACACCATTCCCAGGCGTTCGCAGGTTTCACGCAGGCGCTTATGGGCTACGTCAAAGTCCAGCATGTCGTACTCATGGTTGCCGGGCAGATACAAAACCGGCGTGGGCCAACCGTGCAGGGGCGAAAACCGTGCGAGGCCAAAGTCGGCGTCGGCCAGTTGCGAGCCTTTCTGGTAGGAGCCGATATCGCCCGCAAGCACCAGCAAGTCCGCACCGGCGGCGGCACGTGGCCGAAGGTGCGGATGGACTTCAAGATGCAGGTCGGACAGTAGCTGGATTTGCATGGGGAAAGTGCCATTCGCCTTAAACCGGATCCGGCTGCACCGAGCGGCGAAGCGCCTGGCGCAACCAGCGGTGGGCGCTGCTCTGTTCGTGGCGACTGTGCCACAAGCTATCCACGTTGACCCGAGGCACGTCGAACGGCAAATCGCGCAATACCAGCGCGTCGGCGATGCCCGTCACGCCGACAAAATGGCGTGGCAAGACTGTCAGCAGATTCGAATTGGCCACCACGCGCCCAGCTGTGAAAAACTGGTTGACGGTAAGCACAACACGCCGTTGGCGCCCCAGGGTGGCCAGACTTTCGTCGATAAAACCAAAGGGACGTCCGCTGAAGCTCACCAGCAAGTGCCGTGCGCCGCAAAAGCGGTTCAATGTCATGGGTCCACTGGCCAGCGGGTGTCCCTGGCGCATCACACACACATATTCGCCGTCATACAGGCGCTGGTGCGCGAAGGCCACCGCCTTGCCAACCTGGGCGCGCGCGGTCAAATCAGCGAGCACTGCGGGGAAGTAGCCCACCGCGACATCAATCACTTCGTCATCCAGCAACTTGCGCGGGTCACGGGTGGCCAGCGGCACCACGCGCAAAGACACACCGGAGGCCTCGGTCTCGATGATGTCCACCATGCGCGGAATCAGCTCCGCGGCGGTTGCGTCGGCCATCGCAAGCACAAAAGTGCTCTCCGCCTCAGCCGGCGCGAAACTGTCCGGGGCCAGGGACTGCTGCAATTGCCGCAACGCATCGCGCACCGCCGGCCACAAGGTCAACGCCCTTGGCGTTGGTTCCATGCCCTGGCCACTTCGGCGTACCAACTCGTCTCCCAGGGTTTCGCGCAAACGCCGCAACGCATTACTGACCGCCGGCTGGGTCAGCGACAGGTTGCGCGCGGCCCGCGTCAAGCTGCGTTCGGACATTACTTCATCGAACACCCGCAACAAATTGAGATCGAGGGTGCGAAAGTTTGGATGCATGGATGGCTTCATGATCGCCTCAATATATCACCACAGTGAATAATTAGCATCATTAACATAAAGTTGAATCACATTAGTGTTATCCCTAATATAGAACCACGCAAGCAAATCCGCTTGTGCTACCGAAAGGGGAAAACCATGACCAACTTTGTCAATCCAGATTATCCGACACAGCACCGTGGCGCGGAGCGCGTCGAAGCGGCCATCGAAGCAATCCGGCGGGTGCACACCAGTTTCAGCGGCGCCAAAGGCCTGGTAGCGATGCTAGTGGCAGGCTCCGTCTCCGCCTTGGTGGTGATTGCTGATCAAATTGTCAGCACCTGGACCGACGGCCACCTGCTAATGGCCTGGGTGGCACTGTGGGCCGTTGTATTTGCGGCGCTGGCATTGTTTGCCGAAGCAACACGCGGCTGGTCGGCTTCGCTGATTGCGGCTCTAGAGGCGCGGTCCATAGCGGCGGAGCAACGCGCTGCGGATGAACGCGTCTGGGCCGTCGCGCAGTCCGACCCGCGCTTCATGGCGGATATCCAGGCCGCACGTTTGCGGGCCGAACGCGAGGCGCTGGATGCCGGTCAACCGCAGCCTTATTGGCCGTTTGCCGATTTGCCGAGCCATCGCCTCGGACAGTACAAGCCGTTCTGAGTATCCCTAGCCTTGCCGCAGGCTTCAGCCCCGCGAGGGGGATGAAGAGCCGCTGTCTCTGGCCACGGTACGGCCAAGAAAATTTGAGGCGGCCGACGTTTTCTCGTGAGCTACCGCGTGAAGATCTCGCATTCACCATACTTTGTCATTAGTTTGGTGAATTTATCCAATTCACAAAATCAATTGGATATTGCAAGGGCTTACCCCTAGATATTGGGCTGCAAGCGATAATTCTTGTCTATGCAATCAAAAGAGCAAAAGTCCATGTCTACCCGGCCCAGCACCTTGAACCAGAACCTCAACCACACCACGTCGCCCGTCCAAACGCCATTGCTACCAAGAACCGGCAGCAAAGGCCTCGCGGCCATGTTGCTTGCGGCATTTGTCGCGGCACTCGTGGTAGTTGCGGACTCGATTGTCGATACCTACGCGGACGGCCACTTGCTGACCGGTTGGATCATCCTGTGGGCGGTCGGCTTTGCAGCAATCGCGCTGTCCGCCGATACCGCGCGCAAATCGGCGGCCCGCCTGTTCCGTCTTTACGGTCGCTTGGCCAAACAACACGCCCTGCGGCGCTCCGACGCTTACCTGCGGGCAATGGCAAAAAACGATCCGCGCCTGCTGGCCGACATCGAGGCCGCCGTTGAGCATGCGCGCTCACTTGCAGAAAAGTCGCCAGCCACTGCGGGCAAACCAGCAGCTGTTTCGGCCCACATGGCGGCTTGGGCCAAGCGCCAGCTACGCGCCCGAGCTGACGCAGCCTTGTGGAAAACAGCGCAACGCGACCCACGCGTGATGGCCGAGGTAATCGCGGCGATACGACGCGCTGAAGTCGCCCGGCAGTCCATGGACCAGGCCTTGGGCCGGGCGTGGTTGGCACGCCATCCGCTTGGCACCTTCAACGCCGGCTACCAGGGCAGGAGCAACAGCTTCCGGACTACGCCACTTGCGGGTTTGCCTACCCACCTGCAGTATTTGCAGGCTTGAGCGGTACTGCCGCCTGAGTGTAGCGCGCAAAAAAAGCCACCTGCAGGTGGCTTTTTTGTACCGGTTGTCGTTCGCGCTTCAGGCTGCCAGACGCATCTCGATCCGCGCCTTGGTCTCTTGAAGCTCCTTGGGAAGGTGGTAAGCAAGCTGCTGGAACAGGTCTGCATGCAGTTTTAGTTCCGCCATCCAGGCGGCTTTGTCGATGCTCGTAACGGTATCGAACTGCTCTGAAGTAAAGTCCAGGCCGGTCCAGTTGAGGTCTTCGTACGCCGGACTTATGCCAAAGACGTGCTCTTGCCCTTTGCCGGTGCCTTCGATGCGGTCAATCATCCATTTCAGCACACGCATGTTTTCGCCGTAACCCGGCCAGACAAACTTGCCGTCCGGCCCCTTGCGGAACCAGTTGGTGGTGTAAATACCGGGCAAACGCGCGCCCGCCGCCGCCAGCTTTTCACCCATCGTCAGCCAGTGCTGGAAATAGTCGCTCATGTTGTAGCCCATGAACGGAAGCATCGCAAACGGGTCGCGCCGCACCACACCTTGTTGTCCAGCGGCTGCAGCCGTGGTCTCCGAGCCCATGGTCGCCGCCATGTAGACACCTTCCACCCAGTTCCGTGCCTCGGTAATCAGCGGCACCGTGGTCGAGCGCCGGCCACCAAAAATGAAGGCATCTATCGGTACACCGGCCGGATCATCCCAGGCGCTGTCCAACGCCGGGTTGTTGGTGGCAGCGACGGTAAAACGCGCATTGGGATGTGCGGCAGGCCGCGGTTTGCCGTCGACCCCGGTCAGGCGGGCGATCTCAGGCGTCCAGTCCAGGCCCTGCCAGTCGATCAGATGGGCCGGCGTGCTGTCGGTGTCTTTTTCCAGCCCTTCCCACCACACGTCGCCGTCGTCCGTCAGCGCCACGTTGGTAAAAATTACGTCGTGGTCCAGGCTGGCCATGCAGTTGGGGTTGGTCAGCAGGTTGGTGCCGGGTGCAACGCCGAAATAACCCGCCTCCGGGTTGATGGCATACAACTTTCCGTCCGCGCCCGGCTTGATCCACGCAATGTCGTCACCAATGGTCGTCACGCTCCAACCTTCGAAACCAGCAGGTGGCACCAGCATGGAAAAATTGGTCTTACCGCAGGCGCTGGGAAAAGCAGCTGCGACGTGGTACTTCTTGCCCTGCGGGTTGGTTACGCCCAGGATCAGCATGTGTTCAGCCAGCCAGCCCGGAGCGCCGGGGGCGGCCGATGCGGCTGCGCGACCCATATTGGAGGCGATGCGCAAAGCAAAACATTTCTTGCCCAACAACGCATTGCCGCCGTAACCGGAGCCATACGACCAGATTTCGCGGGTTTCAGGGTAATGCACGATGTACTTGGTCTTGTTGCACGGCCATTTGACATCGACCTGGCCCGGTTCCAGCGGTGCCCCGACCGTGTGTACACAGGGAACAAAAACGCCATCTCTTCCCAGCACGTCGAACACGGCACGGCCCATACGCGTCATGATTTTCATGTTGACCGCTACGTACGGGCTGTCGGACAACTCTATCCCTATGTGCGAAATGTGTGAACCCAGCGGCCCCATCGAGAAAGGCACGACGTACATCGTGCGACCACGCATGCAGCCGTCGAACAGCGCAGCCGTTCCATCGGGCTTGCCGTGTTGCAGCAAGGCCCGCATTTCAGCCGGTGCCATCCAGTTGTTGGTCGGGCCGGCGTTCTCTTTTTTCGCGGAGCAGATATAGGTGCGGTCCTCCACGCGGGCAACATCACTGGGGTCCGAGCAGGCCAGGAACGAGTTGGGACGCTTGGCGGGGCTAAGCTTGCGAAAAGTTCCTGCGTCGACCAGTTGCTGGCACAGCTGGCGGTATTCCTGGTCTGACCCGTCACACCAGTACACACGTTCCGGCTTGGTCAAGGCTGCCATTTCAGCCACCCAGGCGAGCAAGGCCGGGTTTTTGACGTAGCTTGGCGGATTGATGTCGATGTCCAGTTCAGCGGTTGAGTCCATGGCTAAAGCTCCAGAAATAAAATCGTCTTTTTGAAGTGAACGAAACGTGCGCTTGCCACGCCCTCCCGCAGGCATTCACTTTGAAAAAATGGCTCGTACTCCGGGGCACACAACGGCGTGGCGTTGTTACGCAGTCGTCCATACGGGTCGCATGGAGGGTCACCGGCACATGCGAAGGGTGTTTCACATGGCGCCGATCAGCTGGCAAGACAATTTTATGAACTGGGCCGCAAGTTACCGCGCGATTACGGCCAAAAGATATGCAAAACTTGCATGAGTTTATGCGCGCGGCTTTCGCCCCCTGATGGCGAAGTGGTCAGCACTGCACCCCAATCAATGGGGCTGCGTACAGCGTTCAGGCCATGAAAACGGCAATAAAGGCCAGCAGAAATATCAACACTCCTCCCGCCACCGGAAGAACCAGAGGCATCAGAGGCACAATTTTTTCCAGTTCGTCAACAGGCTCGGCATCGTGGTGGGTGGAAGGCGCGGACATGGAGTTCCTTGAACGTCGGTTACGGTAGGTCGGTGCCCATTTTAGCGGCGTCCATCGCGCCAACCCGCTGTTTCAACCGCGGCAAATCGGCCAGGCACCGGGCCTGCCGCGACCACGAGCACGAACAGGCGAAGGAGCCAGCGCATTTGCAGAAGTGCGCAAGCCGTGCAGCCGCGGCACGCGCTTGCTGCCGACCCGCGCCAGTTGTTCGCTTTGTGGCAGGTGTCCAGACGCCACAGCTTAGCCGATGCTGGCTTGCCTGCGTTGCCTGGCAAATCCACATTTTTGCCACAAGGTCTTCCATCCGGCCCTAGTCTGCGTTATGGTGAACAGGAACGTGTGCCCGTACGAGTTCTACATCGGTGTTGGAGGCGTTTGATGGTCAAGCGTTTGGTTACCGAATTGTCTGGTGGGCTCGTGCTCACCTCGCCCGGCTTGAGCGAAGCGCCGGTGCTGGATTTAATGTGTTCGCATTTTGTACTGACACTGGCGGCGCGGCGCGGGTCGAGTTTTAACGTGCGGCGCGATCTCAATAGCGTGGTCGCTCTGGCCGGTCGTCACCTGGTGTGGCCTGCATCGGTGCTGGCGCGTGTGCGTGAATTTCTGCTGCGCCGCTGTACCACCAACGAATACTGGCGCGGCCACGAAGCATTGAGCGACGCCGAGTTTCTGGGCCGCTACGGCGTCTGGCGCGGCCCCTATGAAGAAGGTACGCTGTTCTTCTATCTGGACGAATACGCCAAGGACCAGCCCAAGGACCTGATTTCGCTGCTGACGGTTACCGGCGACTGGCTCACCCATGTACTGAAGAAGCAGTCAACCCTGGTCGAGAAGAACATTGACGCACTGGCCGGCCTGCTGCAGCTCAACAAGGCCGAACGCGCCCTGCTGCTGTACGGCACACTGGCGCGTTACCAGCGCGACCTGCGCAGCATCCTGGTGGAGTTCAAGGTCAACAACGCGCCCGAGGCCTATGCGGCCATCGCCGAGCTGGCCGGCGTCAATGCCAGCGAGGTCGGTGAGGCACTGCGCGCCGGCTCGAGGCTGGAGCGCATCGGCCTGGTGGAGAACCTGATCTCCGAGCACAACATCACCGATCTGGCCGACCTCATGAAGGTCAGCGAAAAGTTGCCGCCGGTACTGATGCGCGAATACCGTGACCAGGCCGAGCTGATGGCGGTTTTCACGCGGCCGTCGAGCAAAAGCATGCTGTCCATTACGGATTTCTCCTTTGTGCAGGAAGACACCGAGGTCTTGTGTGCGTTGCTGGGCAATGCCGTGGCGCGCAAGGAGGCCGGCATCAACATCCTGCTGTACGGCCCTCCCGGCACCGGCAAGACCGAACTCGCCAAAGTGGTGGCGCAAGCCATCGGCCTGGAGCTGTTTGAAGTGGAATACGCCGACCGCGACGGCAACTCCCTGAGCGGGCGCGACCGTTACCGCTCGCTGCAGATTGCCCAGGTGTTCCTCAAGGGCAGCGCGCAGGCGGCGTTGTTGTTTGATGAAGTAGAGGACGTTTTCCCGCCCATCTCCAGTGAAGCCGCGCAGTTGTTGGCGCGTGCCGACCAGGTGGCGGCGCCAGCCAGCGGCAGTGTCAGCGGCAAGGCCTGGGTCAACCAGATTCTGGAATCGAACGCCGTACCCACGATCTGGGTCACCAACCGCATCGAGCAAATCGACCCTGCCTTCCGGCGCCGTTTTGCCTACCACCTGGAGCTGAAATCGCCACCACCCGGCGCGCGCGAAGGCCTGGTGCGCAAGACGCTGGAGGGTGTACAGGTGTCGGACGCTTTCGTCGGCCGGCTCACCGCGCGCAAAGGGCTCACGCCGGCGCAAATACGCACAGCGGTGCGTTTTGCCGAGCTGGTTGGCGGGCCGACCAGCGGTACTGCCGAGGCGCGGCAAACCGGTGCCGACGCCAACCCCGGCTTCGCGGCCGAGGCGCTGATTGAGCGCCAACTCAAGAATGCCGACCTCGCGCTGGGCAACTACGCCGACCCTGGCACCACGCGCCGCATGGCCACGCAGTACGACCTGTCCATGCTCAATGTCGAGACCCGATTCGAAGTACCGCGTATGGTGCAGGCCTTGCGCGCGCGCGGACATGGAACGCTGTGTTTTTATGGCGCCCCGGGGACCGGCAAGACGGCTTTGGGTGAACACATTGCACAAGCGCTGGAAAAGCCCCTGCTGATCAAGCAGGCGAGCGACCTGATGAGCAAATACGTGGGTGAGACCGAGCAGCAGATGGCGGCCATGTTCCGCGAAGCGGAGGCCGAAAAAGCAGTGCTGCTGCTGGACGAAGCCGACAGCTTTCTGCAGGACCGCCGGGGTGCGCAGCGTACCTACGAAGTGACCGAAGTCAACGAAATGCTGCAGGGCATGGAGCGTTACAACGGCATTTTTATCTGCACCACCAACCTGCTCGACCGACTCGACCAGGCGGCATTGCGCCGCTTTACCTTCAAGATCAAGTTCAAACCGCTCACGCGCGAGCAGCGCGACAAGATGTTCCTTGTGGAAGCGCTGGCGGGGGACGCCGGCCTGTTTACGCCCGACGTCCGCTCACGCCTGGCCTTGCTGGAGCATTTGAGCCCGGGGGACTTTGCCGCGGTAAAGCGCCAGGCCACGATTCTGGATGCCGAGCTCGGGTGTATGGAGTTCCTGGAGCAGCTGGAGGCCGAGCACCGCATCAAGCCCGAAGTGCGGGAGAGCCGGGGGATGGGCTTCCTGCAGTAGCCGCTGCAGGTCGGCGAATAGTCCACAGGGCCAGTGCCATCAGGCACACGCCAGCCATCTGGCTGAGGCTCAGCGTTCGCCCGTACACGGCCCAGTCCACCACGATGGCCGCGGCCGGGTAGACAAACTGCAGTATGGCTATGCGCCCGGCGGAGAGCCGCGCCATTCCCGCATAAATCACGGCATACGCCAAACCGGTGTGTATGGCGCCCAGCCCCACTAGCCAGGCCCACGATGTGGCGCCCACGGGCCACCCGTGCAACAGTGGCCACCAGGCCAGCAACACGATGCCCACCACACACTGCCACCAGGCCAGCGCAAACGAGCTGACGGTGCGTGCGGATTTGGCGATCAGGGTGACGCCGGCGTAACTCAGCGAGCCGCCCAGGCACATCAGCACCCCAGCGATATAAGCAGGCGTGAAGCGGGTGCCGGGCTGAAAACTGCCCAGCAAGCCCGAGGCCAGCGCCAGGCCCGACAGCGCCACGAGCACCGCCGCCCACTGCAGGCGGGACACCGGCTCGCGCAGCCATACGGCGCCAATGGCCATGACCCATATCGGCTGTACGTGGAACACCACCGTTGCCACGGCGATGGACGTGCGCGAGATGGCCGCAAAAAACAGCGCCCAGTTGAAGACCACCAGCACGCCGGTCGCAATTGCGGCCCACCAGCCCCTGCCGCGCAGCCGCAACTCCCCACAGCGCCCGGTGGCCAGGCCCCAGATGAGCAGGGCCAGCGCGCCAAACATGCAGCGGAACCACACGGTGGTCAAAGGGTCCTGGCCAGCCTCTTCGACAAACACGCCTATGGTGCCCAGCAGCAGGCCTCCCGCAACCATGAACCATTGCCCGGTACGCTCGCGCGTGGCGGACGGGCCCGGGTGCGCTGAAGGGAGGACGGATGCGGAGGTGGACATGGGCGCAATGTTCGGCCGGCATGAACTTTGTGTAAAGCGGATAGTTCTAAATGTTACTATTCGATTTTCGGATGGATGGAGCACCGCATGGGCGCCACTGATCTCCAGCTCGACTGGCTGCGCTCTTTTGTGGCGGTGGTGGACTCCGGGTCTCTGTCCGCGGCCGCACCTACGGTCCACCGGTCACAGTCCGCCGTCAGCATGCAGCTGAAAAAGCTTGAGGATGCGGTCGGCCGGCCAGTACTGCTGCGTGGCCCGCGGCAGCTTGAACTCACGCAGACCGGCACCGAGCTGCTCGGCTACGCGCGGCGCCTGCTGGAAGTACATGCCGAAGCGCTCACCGCCCTGCATGGTCCGCAGTTGTCGGGGCGTGTGCGGCTGGGTGTGCCGGACGACTATGCCGCCAGTTACCTCACGCCCGTATTGCGCAGCTTCGCGAGCCGGCATACCGGCGTGGAGATAGAGCTCAACTGCGAGCAATCAACCGTACTGATACCCAAGGTGCAGCGCGACGAACTGGACCTGGCGCTGGTCTCGCGCGACACCTCGCGAAGAGGGGCCTTGCTGTTCCGCGAGCCCCTGGTGTGGGTGGGCGCGGCGGCCTTTGAGGCCTGGCGGCGCGACCCGTTGCCGGTTGCGGTGTACGAGCCCGGCAGTCTGGCGCGCAGCGAAGCACTGGCCGCGCTGTCGGCGCACAAGCGGGCCTACCGGGTGGTCTACAACAGCTCCAGCCTGGCCGGCCAGCTGGCAGCGGTGGCGAGCGGCCTTGCCGTGGCCGTACTCACGCGCTGCAGCGCTCCGGCGGACCTGCAGATACTGCAGGAAAAACATGGCTTGCCGGCCCTGAATTCGATGGAGGTGGCGGTGCTGCGCAGCAAGGC
>JANLPN010000293.1:0-4316 GCA_031367285.1 Betaproteobacteria bacterium
CGCGCCGAGTGATAGAAAGTGTCCTAGCGTCAGCGTCATGCTTTTTTCTCCGCGCCTGGCGCCGCGGTCACCGCCGCAACTTCAGGCACCACAACCGGCGCCGGCTGGGTGACCGCAAGTTTCACCATGCGCAGGCGGTCACCTGCGCGTACGCGAATCTGTTCGTTGGCGCCTATGTGTTTGCTGTCCTTGCGCCCGCGCAGCGTCAATGCAATGGCGGCGATGATGGCCACCAGCAAAATGACGGCTGCAATCTGTACCGGGAACACGTATTCGGAGTACAACAGCCGGCCCAGGTCGCGGGTGTTGGAAACCTGGCCCGCAACCTGCCCCACCACGGTCATGGCTTTGGGCTCCGTGGGACGGAACCCACCCATCAGCACCGCTGCCATCTCCAATGCAATCGTCGCGCCCACCGCGCCGGCGAGCGGAAAATGGCGCCAGAAGCCCTGCCGCACGCTGTCGATATTGATGTCCAGCATCATCACCACAAACAGGAATAGCACCATCACGGCGCCCACATACACCAGCACCAGCGCAATTGCGAGGAACTCGGCCTTGAGCAACATCCAGATCAGGGAGGCCTGGAAAAACGCGAGCACCAGGTACAGCGCGGCATGTACCGGGTTGCGGGCGGTCACCACGCGAAATGCCGCGAACAGCAATAGCGCCGAAAAAACGTAAAACAGACCGGCTTTCAAATCCATGGCTGGCTTTTCTTCTTATAGATGACGCTGACTCAGCGGTACTTGGCGTCTGCCGCGCGGCGTGCCGCAATTTCACTTTCGTAGCGGTCGCCTACGGCAAGCAGCATGTCCTTGGTGAAATACAGGTCGCCGCGTTTTTCCCCGTGGTACTCAAAGATATGGGTTTCGACAATCGAGTCGACCGGGCAACTCTCTTCGCAAAAGCCGCAGAAGATGCACTTGGTCAGGTCGATGTCGTAGCGCGTGGTACGGCGAGAGCCATCGGCACGTACGTCGGACTCGATGGTAATTGCCATCGCCGGGCACACGGCCTCGCACAGCTTGCAGGCAATGCAGCGCTCCTCGCCGTTCTCGTATCGGCGCAAGGCATGCAGGCCACGAAAACGCGGGCTCGCCGGAGTCTTTTCTTCCGGGAACTGGACCGTGATCTTGCGCCGGAACATGTAGCGGCCGGTCACGGCCATGCCCTTGAAGAGCTCCAGCAGCATGAAACTCGACAGGAAATCCTTGAGCGAAAAAGGCGCGGCAACGGGTGCGGCGGGAGAGGCAAAAGTGGTCATCGAAAGCTCCAACTCATTTCCAGATACTGAAGGAGGTCTGCATCCAGCCACCGACCACCACCAGCCAGACTAGCGTGACAGGTATGAATATCTTCCAGCCCAGGCGCATGATCTGGTCGTAACGGTAACGCGGGAAAGTGGCACGCACCCAGAGGAACATGGTCACGACCACAAAGGTTTTGGCAGCCAGCCAGATCCAGCCAGGGATGAAGTCGAGGAAAGCAAACGGCGGCAACCAGCCGCCCAGGAACATGATCACGCACAGCGTGGACACCAGGATCATGTTGGCGTATTCGGCCAGAAAAAACATCGCAAACGACATGCCCGAATATTCGACCATGTGGCCGGCTACGATTTCCGATTCGCCTTCGACGACGTCAAACGGATGGCGGTTGGTCTCGGCCAGCCCGGAAATGAAATAGACCAGGAATATCGGAAACAGCGACAGCCAGTTCCAGGACAACACCCCCACGCCGTGTTCGGCAAACATGCCCTTGCCCTGCCCCATCACGATATCGGTCATGTTCATGCTGGCCGACACCATGAGTACCACCACCAGGCAAAAGCCCATGGCAATTTCGTAACTGACCATCTGCGCCGACGCACGCAAGGCCCCGAGAAAGGCGTACTTGGAGTTGGAGGCCCAGCCGGCGATGATTACACCGTAGACCTCAAGCGACGTAATGGCCATCAGGAACAGCAAACCGGCGTTGACGTTCGCCAGCACCACATCAGGGCCAAATGGAACCACGGCCCAGGCGGCCAATGCCGGCATGATGGTCATGATCGGCCCGAGCAGGAACAGCCCTTTGCTGGCTGCGGACGGAACGATGATCTCCTTGGTCATCAGCTTGAGCGCATCGGCAATCGGCGTCAGCAGGCCCATCGGCCCGACCCGGTTCGGGCCATTGCGAAGCTGCGTAAAGGCGATTGCCTTGCGCTCCCACAACGTCAGGTAAGCCACACAACCCATCAGCGGCGCCAGCACGACCACGATCTTGACCAGCGCCCACAATACCGGCCAGGCCAGCAGCGTCCACCAGGGCGCGGCCACCAGGCCCAGACCGCCGGAGTAGATCTGATCTATCATGCCAGCGCCTCTTGGGCGGCAGGCGCGTTATGGCGTTCACGGTCCATACGGGCATCGGCCGTAAGTTGCAACGAAGCCGCACGGCGAACAATGGAATCGAGCTGGTAGATTCCAGCCGACACCGTCTCGGCAGCGGCCGGCGACAGGTCTATGCCGGCACCGGTCTGGTTGCTGAATTTGTCTTGTGGCAAAAGGATGGCACCGACCGCGGCATCGAAACCCGCACGCGCCAACACGGCGGTAGAGGATTCAAAGTCAAAGTCGGGCAGACCCAGCATGTTGCCCAGCACCCGCAGCACCTTCCAGGCCGGGCGGGTTTCGCCCAGCGGCCTGACGACCGCATGGAAACCCTGAAGGCGCCCCTCGGCGTTGACAAAACTGCCCGAGGTTTCGGTAAAAGGAGCAATCGGCAGCAACACGTCGCTGAAATCGAGATTGGCTTTGAAAGGGCTCAAAGTCACCACCATGGAGCTGCCCGCCAATGCTGTCACGGCAGCCGTGCCGGCAGCCGAATCAAACACGGGTTCATTGTTAAGCAGCAACAAGGCTTTGAGCCCACCGGCAAGCATCTGCCCGGCGTTCAGGCTACCCGCGCGGGGCATTGCGCCCACCAGTTGGGCGCCTACCGTATTGGCAGCTTCCGTCAGGTAACCCACCGTCGCGCCGGTCTGCGCAGCAATCCAGTTGGCCAGCGCGAGCAAAGTCGAAGCCTGGCCATGGTGCGCCGCTGCATTGCCCAGCAAAATGGCTTTGCGTTCGCCACCCAGCAGCGACCTGGCAATAACCAAAGCAACTTCGGTTGCCGATCCAGCGGCCGGTGCCGCAACACCCTTTTCGGCCGCCACCGCCGCGGCAACATCGGCCAGGGCCTGCGCCCATTGGGCGGAAGGAGTCAGCAAGCTGTTGGCAAGCGGCATCGCCCAGTCGTAAACCTGCGCGTTGATGGTGTTCACAACACAGCCCATCCGATTCGCATGGCGGATCCGCAGCGCAAACAGCGGATGCTCCTTGCGCAAGTTGGAGCCCACCACCAGCACCCGCTGCAGGGTTGACAGGGACGTTATCGAGGTACCCAGGTAACGCACCCCTTCGGCCGCCGGGAACTCGGCATTACGCAGTCGGTAGTCGATGTTCCCGCTACCCAGACCACGCACCAGGGCACCGGCCAGAAACAGCTCTTCCACGGTGCTGTGAGGACTCACCAATGCACCTATGCCGGCCGCCCCATGATCGGCCTTGATTTGTTTCAAGCCGTTGGCGACGTATTCAAGCGCCACCTGCCATTCAACCTCGGCCCATTCCCCGCCCTGCTTGAGCATGGGTCTGGTCAGGCGTTCGCCGCTGTTCAGCGCCTCGTACGAAAACCGGTCGCGGTCGGCAATCCAGCATTCATTGACGGCTTCATTCTCCAGCGGAACCACACGCAGCACCTTGTTGTTCTTGACCTGCACCACCAGGTTCGCGCCGGTGGAGTCGTGCGGGCTGACCGATTTGCGCCGCGACAGCTCCCAGGTACGTGCGCTGTAGCGAAACGGCTTGCTGGTAAGTGCGCCGACCGGGCAGATATCGATCATGTTGCCGGACAGTTCGGAGTCCACCGACTGGCCGACAAAGGTTTCGATTTCGGCGTGTTCGCCGCGGTGCGACATGCCCAGCTCCATCACGCCCGCCACTTCCTGGCCGAAACGCACGCAGCGCGTGCAGTGGATGCAGCGGCTCATCTCTTCCATCGAAATCAGCGGGCCCACGTCCTTGTGGAACACCACGCGTTTTTCTTCCTGGTAACGCGAAGCGGAACCGCCATAACCCACCGCCAGATCCTGCAACTGGCATTCGCCGCCCTGGTCGCAAATCGGGCAATCCAGCGGATGGTTGATAAGCAGGAACTCCATCACCGACTGCTGCGCCTTGATCGCCTTGTCGCTCTTGGTGCGAACGATCATGCCCTGCGTGACCGGG
>JANLPN010000302.1:0-12525 GCA_031367285.1 Betaproteobacteria bacterium
TGCGCGCCGCCATGCGGTAGGTCAGATTGCCCCAGCGGTCGCCGCGTTCGGCCTTGATCAAGGCCAGGTCGCCGTGCAGCGGCAGCTCCAGCACATAGTTTTTACCCCCGATCTCGCGTGTCTCCTTGGGCGTGCCGTCGCTGTTTTTGGCCAGCTCGGTCCCGTAGCCCGTGGGGCTGAAAAACGCGCCTATGCCGGCTCCGGCAGCGCGGATGCGTTCCGCCAGATTGCCCTGCGGAACCAGTTCCAGCTCTATCCTGCCGGCCCGGTACAAGGCGTCGAATACGTGCGAGTCGGCCTGGCGCGGAAAGCTGCATACCACCTTGCGCACCCGGCCTGCCTTGAGCAGCGCCGCCAGACCCTGGTCGCCATTGCCGGCATTGTTGTTGACCAGTGTCAGATCGGTCGCGCCGTGGGCGATCAGCCCGTCTATCAGTTCCACCGGTATACCGGCCGTGCCAAAGCCACCCACCATCACGGTGGAGCCGTCTGCGATACCTTCCAACGCCTCTGCCACCGAGGCTGCAATCTTGTTGATCATGGGGCCGTATTTTCCGTGTGAAAGTCCACCTGGTGGCGCTGCACCATGTCGCCACGCAGCTTCCACATGACTATGTGTTTGACCACGCCTGGCTCACACCGGGTTCAGCACAAAGTCAAAGTCCAGCGTGTAGAACGGCTTGTCCAGCGTTGATCCATCAGGCGCAGGCCCCGGCGGATGTTCCACATAGTCCCCGATCAGCGACGAACGCACGCCAAACACCACGTCGCTGTCCAGGTAGGTGTCATGGTCACGAAACACATGGGTGATCAGGGTCTCGTAGCCGGGCGCTGCAATCATGAAATGCACGTGCGCCGGGCGCCAGGGGTGGCGGCCCGACGCCTGCAGCATGCGGCCCACCGGCCCGTCGGTCGGTACCGGGTAGGCCACCGGAAGCACGGTACGGAACCAGAAACGGCCCTGCATGTCGGTACGCATCACTGCACGCGCACGCAAGGCGTCGCTGCCCTGGTACTGCACGTCGTACATGCCCTGGTCGTCGGCCTGCCACACGTCCACTACGGCATTGGCCAGCGGCGTGCCGTCCAGGGCCTTGACGCTGCCCCGCACAAACAGCGGCTCGCCCGACGCACCCCCCGTGATGTCCGCCCCAGGCTCGGCGTTGGGTGCACCCTGGATGTGGAACGGGCCGAACACCGTGGCCTCGGTGGCGGCCGGCGGTTTGGCGTTGTTCTGCGCCACCGTGAGCATGGACACACCCAGCGTGTCCGACAACAGGATGAACTCCTGGCGTTTGTCGCTGCACATCTGCCCGGTGGCGGTAAGAAACTCTATGCCCTGCATCCACTCGGCTTCCGTAAGCCTGGCCTCGCGTACAAAATCATGCAGATGTTTGACCAGCAGGCCCAGGATTTCCTTGAGCCGCGGGCTCTCACAGTTGGCCAGACGGCCCAGCACGGCCTCGGTGATATTGTGTTCGGTGATGTTGCGCATGGTGTTTGTGTCCTTGTACCGCGGGTCGAGGATAAACGAATCAGGTGTTGCGCATGGCGCGCAAAACACGCTGGGTTGGAAACAGGGTCCAGCCGAACTTCTGTTGCGCAAAGCCCCACAAGCCCTGCTTGAAGAAGATGGTCACCACAATAGCCATCAGCCCCAGACCCAGCAGGTACCAGGTGCCGTAATCGCTGAAGAACTTGTTGAGCGCCCAGAACAGGATGGCGCCAAGCATGGGCCCCTCGATACTGCCCAGACCACCAATCACCACCATGAAAATCGCGAACGCGGTCCAGTTGACGCTGAAGGCGGCGTCCGGCGAAATACGCAGGTGCCCCACAAAATACAGGGCACCGGCCAGGCCGGCGCCAAACGCCGCCACCCCATACACGGCCAGCTTCACGCGTCGGACCGCAATACCCTGCGACTCGGCCGCCACCTCGTTGTCGCGGATCGCGAGCAGGGCCAGGCCGCGTTTGCTGCGCAGGAACAGATAGACCAGCGTGATGGCCGCCACCACGCACACCAACGCCATCCAGAAGGTGGCGTGCTCCCGGGTTGCCTTGTCGATGCCGCGCAGCGCGGTCAAACTGGTGCCCGAGCCGCCGCCCACCACCGACATATTGGCAAAACTCAGTCGGAACACTTCTGCAATGACCCAGGTGCCGATTGCAAAGTAGCCGCCCTGTAAACGGAACGCCACATACGACACCGGGATAGCGATCAACCCCGCCGCGATGGCACCCAGAGGCACGGCGAGAAAAGGGTTGACGCCGGCAAAATTGCCCAGCATCAGCATGGTGTAGCCACCGAAGCCGAAGAACGCCTGCTGACCGATGCTGACCATGCCGCCGTAGCCCGCGAGCAGGTTCCACATCATGGCGAAGATGAAGTAGCAGGCAATCTCGACAAACTCACGCATCCACGACGAAGCGCTGCCCTGCGGCGCCCACAGCGGCAGCGTCGCAGCGATCACAACCAAGACCAGCGCGACCAGCAAGGCAGGCTTGCCATTGCCGGAACCACGTACGACCTGGTACTTCATTTCAGTTTTCCACCGCGCTGCGCGCGACCCGCGACGCATGAAATCCAGGGGCCGCAGCGCACGGCCGCTCCGAAGCGGCCGGCCCGCCCCCAGTGGGGGGTTCGGCCGGTCTACACGCAGTGAGACCGGACAGACAGGGGGCGTCTTTCATCCTAATCCCTTGTTTTCGGAAACAGGCCCTGGGGACGCAGCACCAGCACCAGCAGGAACACGACGTGGCCGGCCCAGATGCCCCAGCCCGGGTCGATACGGAAACCGATCTGCTGTGTAAGGCCCAACAGCAGGGCGCCGGCCAGCGTGCCCCAGAACGAACCCATGCCACCGATGATGACGGCCTCGAAGGCGAACAGCAGCAGCAAGGGTCCGTCGGCCGGCGACACGGTGGTGCGCATGCCCTGCAACACGCCGGCCACCGCAATCAGCACAAACGCTATACCGGTGGCCAGCGCATAGACCTTGCGCGCATCCAGCCCCATCAACTCCGCGATCTCGCGGTCGTCCGAAACGGCGCGAAAGCAGCGACCCAGTCGTGTGCTGCCCATCAGCCACTGCAGCCCAGCGGTCGCAGCCACGGCCAGCGCCAGGATCAACAGCGGCAACACGCCGAGGGCCAGCCCGCCGGGCAGCGCCAGGCTGGCGGTGTTCAGGCCGCCGGTCTCGATCGAGCGCGGGTCGGCCGAGAACAGCTCCAGCAGCAGGTTCTGGATCACGATGGACAGGCCGAAAGTCACCACCAGGGACGGCAAAGGGTCTTTGCCCAGCGTGCGGTTGAGCACATAACGCTGCAGCGCGTAGCCAAAGGCAAAAGCCGGCGGCAACAGCAGCAGCATCACGACAAAGGGCAGCACGGTACTGCCCTGGGCACCGGCAGCGACCAGGCCCATGGCGGCGATGGCGGCAAAGGAGCCCAGGATGATGAAGTCCCCCTGGGCCGTGTTGGTCAGGCGCATCACGCCGAACATCAGCGACTGGCCCAGCGCAAACAGGCAATACAGGCCGCCCAACAGCATGCCCTGTGCAAGGGTCTGCAAAGCCGAGTCCATCATGGTGTTATGCCTGCGTCGTAAGTCATATGCCAAAGTAGGCTTGGGATATCTGCCCGCGGGTGAGGTCCCCCGACGCGCCGTGTAGAGACACCCGGCCCTCCTGCAGGCAGTAGATGCGGCTCGATACCCGCTGCGCCATCGCCACGTCCTGCTCCACGATGACCACCGTCAAACCCTCGGCGCACAGGGCTGGCAGCGTGTTGTAGATTTCCTTGATTACGACAGGCGCCAGCCCCAGACTCAGTTCGTCACACAACAACACAGCGGGGTTGCCCATCAGTGCACGGCCTATCGCCACCATCTGCTGCTGCCCGCCCGACAAGGCCGTGCCAGGGTTGGCGCGTTTTTCCTTCAACACGGGAAACAGCTGGTAGAGGCGCTGCAGGCTCCAGGGGCCGGGCCGTCGGGCAGTCGCCCCCATCAGCAGGTTCTCTTCCACACTCAGGCTGGCAAACAGGCGGCGGCCCTCGGGCACCAGCGCAATGCCGCGCCGCACAATCTCGCCCGGCGGCAGCCCGCCAATCGCCTCGCCCCCGAAGCGGATCTGTCCGGAGCCAACCTTGACAAGGCCCGCAACCGACTTCATGAAGGTGCTTTTGCCGGCACCGTTGGCGCCGATGATGGCGACCAGCTCGCCGGCAGCCACGCGAAAGTCGATGCCGAACAAGGCCTGGGCGTCGCCATAAAAGGCGGTCAGCCCGGTGGTCTCCAGAAGCACCTCCATGCCTTAAACCTCCATGCCCATATAGACGCGCTGCACCTCGGGGTCGTTCATCACTTCGGTCGGCTGGCCTTCGGCCAGCTTCTGCCCGAAATTGATGACGAACAGCCGGTCGGCGATGGCCAGCAAGGCATGCACCACGTGTTCGATCCAGACCATGGTCATGCCGCTGGCCTTGATACGCTGCAGTTCCTCCACCAATTGCCTGGCCTCGTGTTCCGTCAGGCCGCCGGCAATCTCGTCGAGCAGCAGCAGTTTGGGCCGCGTCGCCAGCGCGCGCGCCAGCTCCAGCCGCTTGCGATTGAGCAGCGTCAGGCTGCCTGCCGGCTTGTTGGCGTGCGGCATCAGCCCGGTTTGCGCTAGCACTTCCTGCGCGGTCTCCCAGGCCTGGTGCTCAGGTTGCTGCGCGCCGAAACAGGCGGCAGTCACCAGGTTTTCGAACACCGTCATATTGCCGAAGGGCCGCGGCACCTGGTAGCTGCGGCCAATACCCGCATGGCAGCGCTGGTGCGGCGCCAGACGTGTGATGTCGCGACCTTCGTATTCGACGCGCCCGGCGTCGCATGGCACATCCCCCGAGATCAGGTTGAACAGCGTCGTCTTGCCGGCACCATTGGGACCTAGGATGCCCAGGGTCTGGCCGGGCTCGACCGACAGCGTCAGATGGTCCGTGACCTTCAGCGCACCAAAAGACTTGCTGACGTCGTGCAGTATCAGGAGCGGCATGTCTGCATGGCCGTCAAATCAGCTTGAGCGTGCCGCCGGCCGGGATGTCCTTGGCCGCCTCGTTGCTGACTATCGTCAGCTCGTATTTGTACTTTTTGCCCTTGCCCCACTGGCCGAGCACCAGCGGTGTCTTGCTGACGTTTTTGAACGGGCCCTGGCCACCCCACTGGACGTCACCGACCACGGTCTTGAGCTTGCTTGCCGCCACCGCATCGCGCACGTCCCTGGCTGCCACGGACTTGGCACGTTTTAGCGTATCGGCGGCCACCTCGAACAGGGCGTGGGCAAAACCTATGGGCTGTGTCCATTGCTTTTTGGCACTGGCCTCGTAGGCATCGGCGAGCGCCTTGGCGCTTTGCCGGGTCAGGCTGGACGTGAACGGATGGGACGGGCTCCACCAGACCTCGGTGCTCAGGCCTTCGCCCAGGTCACCCAGCGCCTCGATGGCACCGGGGAACAGCAGTGCCTTGCCCAGCGTGATCACCTTGGGTTTGAAACCCTGCTGCCGGGCCTGGGTCAGGAAAGTTTTGGCATCGGGCGGGATGACCACACCGGTCACGATCTCGACACCGTCATTCTTGAAGGCCGCGATCTGCGCACTGAAATCCTGCGTTCCGTTCTGGAAGCGGCCCGGATCGGTCAGGCTGTAGCCCATGCCGGCGAGCGGCTTGGGGAAGCCGAGTTCCTTGTCGCCCCAGGCATTGCCGTCGCCGTCGTTGGGGAACAGGCCACCGACCTTTTTGTTCGTGGCCACGCTCTTCCATCCATTGGTGAAATTGGCGATCACGTCTTCCAGGCCCCAGAACATGTGGTAGGTCCAGTTGAAGCCCTTGGCCGGGTCGCCCTTGCGCCCGAAGAACCAGGGCTGCCACGGCACCACACTCGAGATACACGGCACTTCGTTGAGTTCGCAGGCATCGCTGACCGGGTTGGCGGTTTCGGGCGTGCCTGCCGTCAGCATCAGCGCCACCTTGTCCTTCAGAATCAGGTCGTTGGCCACTTCGCCGGCCCGGTTCGGGCTGGACTGGCTGTCCTTGAGCAGGATCTGTACATCGTGTTTCTTGCCGCCTACCATGATGCCGTCCTTGAACACCGCCTTCATCTGGTCGATGACCCACTTGTCGGCTTCGCCAAAAGGCGCCAGCGGCCCGGTCTGGGGCGAGACGTAACCGATCTTGACGGTGTCGGCCGCAAACACGAACGGACTGGCCGTGGTCGCGGCCGCTGCCACGGCAGCCTGGGTGAACAGGCGCCGGTTGACTGGGGTGGTGGATTGCATTTTGTGTCTCCTGGTCCTGATGGTGAAAGAAATCGAAGGCTGGTCAGGCTGGCCGAACGCCGTCCCAGGCGTTTTGCAGCAACTGGCGGATCGCCCCACGCTCCAGCGGGCGCGGATTCGGGTACTGGTTCTGCAGGGCCAGGTCGCAGGCCCGGTCCAGATCGGGCTCCTGCATACCGATGTGCTTGAGGGCGACGGCGGCGCCGTTGTCGCGCGCCAGGTCGTATACCGCGCGCGCCGCGTTCTGGCCGCCCAGCGCCTGGGCGATTTTTTGCATCGCCAGCGGTGCCGCCGCGGCGTTGTAGGCCAGCGCATGCGGCAATACGATGGTATGGGTCTCGGCGTGGGAAAGCCCGAAGCTGCCGCCCAGCGTATGGCAGAGTTTGTGGTGCAGGGCCATGCCCACGCTGCCCAGCACCGAGCCGCACAGCCAGGCGCCATACAGCGCGTCCGAACGCGCTACCATGTCGTCGGGCCGCGGGCCAATGCGGGGCAATGCACCCGCGATGGCCGCCATACCCTGCTGCGCCATCAGGTCCATGATCGGGTTGCTGTCCGTCGAGTACAGTCCTTCCGCGGCATGGGCAATCGCATTGATGCCGCTGGTCACACTTAACGGTACCGGCAGGCTCAGGCTGAGTTCCGGGTCGTACAACACGGTGCGCGGCAGCACCCGCACGTCCCGGCCAGTCTTTTTTAGCCCGCCTTCGGTGACGCCGTAGATTGGTGTCATCTCGGAGCCGGCATAGGTCGTGGGTATGGCCAGGATGGGCAGCCCGGAGTCCAGTGCGATCACTTTGCCCAGCCCAATGGTGGAGCCGCCGCCGATGGCCACGGCGCAGTCGGCGCCCAGCTGCCGCGCCATATCACGCGCTGCGCGTGCGGTCTCGATAGGCACATGCATCCGGGCCTGGTCAAAAATCCCGGCGGCACGGGTTCCCAGCAGGTCGGCCACCCTGTGCGCCGGCGCGTGTTGCCCAGGTGTACACAGGACCAACGCCCTGTGGGCCCCGAGCAGACCGATCTCGCGGCCCAGATGGCGCAGGCTGCCGGCCCCGAACACCACGCGTACCGGCTGGGCGACAAAAACAAAGTCCTGCATGGCGGCTCCTGACCGGGAACGGCCTTCAGCGTGCGTAATGCGGCGCCACCTGGGCGTCCACATTGACCCACACGCTCTTGACCTGGCTGTATTCGCGCATCACGTCGAAACCCATCTCGCGGCCGTAGCCGCTTTGGCCCACACCACCGAACGGTGAGCCGGGGTTGACGCGTTTGTAGCAGTTGATCCAGACCATGCCGCTTTTCATGTCGCGTGCCATTCTGTGCGCCCGCTGCAGGTTGCCGGTCCACAGGCCACCCCCCAGGCCGTATTCGGTGCCGTTCGCAATGCGCAAGGCCTCCTCGTCGTCCCTGAAAGTGAGCACCGTCACGAAGGGGCCGAACACCTCCTCCTGTGCCACCCGGTCGGTGTAGGACCTGGCGCGTACCACGGTGGGCTCCACATAACAGCCGGCGGCCAAAACGCCACCGGGGGCTTTGCCGCCGGCCAGTACCTCGCCACCCTGCTGGCGCGCTACGTCCACGTATGCCAACACGCGGTCGCGGTGCAAGCGGCTGGTCAGCGGGCCCATCTCGGTGGCCGGGTCCATCTGGTTACCCAGGCGTATGGAGCGCGCCAGGATCAGGAACCGCTCCAGAAATTCATCGGCGATTTTTTCGTGCAGCACCAGGCGTGAGCCGGCGATGCAGGCCTGCCCCTGGTTGTGGAAGATGGCCCATGCCGCACCGTTCACGGCGGCAACCAGGTTGGCGTCCTCGAACACCAGATTGCCACCTTTGCCGCCCAGTTCAAGTTGCACTTTCTTGAGGTTGCCGGCACTGGCCTGCACGATGCGCCGCCCGGTCGGCGTGGAGCCGGTAAACGCAATCTTGGCGATATCGGGGTGTTCGGCAATGTACTGGCCGGCCACCGCGCCGAGTCCGGGCACGACGTTGACCACGCCATCGGGAAGACCAGCCTCGCGCATGAGTTCTGCCATGCGCAGCGAAGACAGAGGTGTGATCTCGGCCGGTTTCATCACGATGCAGTTACCGGACGCCAGCGCCGGCGCCATCTTCCAGCTCGTGAACATGAGCGGGAAATTCCACGGCACCACCTGGCCCACCACACCCAGGGGCTCGCGCAGCAGGTAGTTCAGGAAGCCCGCCTCCACCGGCACCACGTCGCCCTGGAACTTGTCGGCCATGCCGCCAAAGTAGCGAAAGGTGGCCGCCGTGCGCGGCACGTCCAGCAAACGCGAGTCGCGGATCGGGTGTCCGGTGTCCATCGACTCCAGACGCGCCAACTCCTCGCTGTTACCCTCGATCAGGTCGGCCAGGCGAAGCAGTATGCGGCCGCGGTCGGCCGCAGCCAGGCGGCTCCACTTGGGGAAGGCCCGTTGCGCCGCGGCAACCGCCTTGTCGATGTCGGCGGGTGACGCATCGGGTACCTGGCCGATGACCTGTTCCGTGTGCGGCGAGACGACGACGATGACGTCCTTGCTCTCGGGCTTCACGAACTCGTTGCCAATGAACAGTGTGTCGAAGATCTGCACGGTGGAACTCCCGGGTTGCGCGGTCGAAGGCGAGGCGCAGAGTACAAGGCGCCACGCCACGAAGTCGACGGCGGCGCCAAGCTCAAATCGGGGCCAAGATCCCCGCGAATCCCGGCCGGGCACGCTTCGCCGGTACGATCCGCTTCCAAATCGGCCACCTTCAAGACAGGCGCCAAGACCACCATCGCACGACCGTCGACCCATGCCCGCGCCGCTCGCCGAGCCGGGTTGTGCAGCGGGCTACTCGCTCTCGTACTGGTCATCGCAGCGTGCGGTGGATCGTCCGCGAAGTCGACCGCGCCGAGCAGCAGCGGCCCCGGCCCGTCAACCACAAAGTCGGCACCCAAGATCGCGACCGGACCCACGGCCGCCCAAGCTGCGCTCGTGACAGCGCGGCCCTTCGAAGTGCACGTACCCCCCGGAAACGCGACCACGCCAAGGCCACTGTTGGTGCTACTCCACGGCTTTGGCGCCACCGGCGCGATCCAGGACGCCTACCTGAAGCTCACGCCCGCCACTGAAGCCCACAACATGCTGTACGTCTATCTCGATGGAACACCTGGTCCGCAGGGCCGACGGTTCTGGAACGCGAGCGACGCCTGTTGCGCGTCCGGGAACAGCGTGGACGACTCGGCGTACATCACCGCGGTCATCGCCGACGTGAAAGCTAATCACCAGGTCGACCCGCGCCGTGTCTTCCTCGTGGGTCACAGCAACGGAGGCTTCATGTCTTATCGGATGTCATGTGACCACGCGAAGGAGATCGCCGCGATTGTGAGCATCGCCGGCGCCACGTGGAAGGACACGACCCGGTGCAAGCCCACGGAGGCGGTTGCCATCCTCGAGATCCACGGCACCGCGGACAAGACCATCAAATACGACGGCGGAGCGAACCAAACCGCCGAATATCCGAGCGCGCGAACCACAGCGGCCACATGGGCCAAGTACGACGGCTGCACCACAAAGCCCGATGCGGCGACCACTCCCGCTCGCGCCATCGTGGAGAACCTGGCGCCCGCCACCGTGACCTCGTACTCCAAAGGCTGTGACCGCAACGGCCACGTCGAACTCTGGACCCAGCCCGATGGCGTCCACATCCCGCTGTTCACTCCCACGTTCGCCGACCAGATCGTCACGTTCCTCCTCGCCCACCCCAAGCGGTAGCACCCGAGAGCGGGACGGTTCACGAAGTCGCAACACTTCCGACATCGACGACAACGATGTCGGGTACAGGATGCCGGAATGTTGTCCACCGAGGCCGCCCATGAGCGCGCCCGAGCAACCTGGGACCAGGCCCGGTGGAGCGCTCGGCATGCGCGCCGCCGGATGCCATCGCGAGCATGAGTGATTTCAATGAGCTGATCACCATCGAGCGCGTCGCGGTGATTCAGCGCGTCGCGTTATTCGGTGAGGTTCCGGGCCATACGCTCGTCGCAGTCGCGCGCCTGCTCGAGGAAGTTCCGTTCGAGTCCGGCGACACCGTCATCGAGCGTGGCTCGGTGGAGGACTGGCTCTTCGTCGTCGCCACTGGCCGGGTGCGTATCCACATTGGCCGGCGGACCTTGCTGGAAGCCGGGCCCGGAAGCGTGGTCGGTGAGTTCGCGGTTCTCGCACCCGCGCCGCGATCAGCATCGGCGACCACGATCGAACCGAGCCTGTTGCTGCGCCTCCGTCGGGGACCGTTCGAGGAGTTGCTCGACGACCGCCCGGAGATCGCACGCGGCGTGATCTCGACGTTGGCGAGGATGCTGCAAGCCGTCGCCGACGAACACGCCGAAGCAGCCGGGGTGTGACCGCGGTCGAACGGAGGCGGGGGACCCCGCGCGGGCCGATCCTCCTCTTGGCGGGACAGGGGTTCGCGCTCGGCCTCACCGTGGCATGGATCTTGATCCCCGCCAGCGCCATCTTCCTCGCGGCCTACGGCTCGGAACTGCTGCCGGTGACGTACATAGGTGCAGCAGTCGCGGGATTGGTGTCGAGCACACTGCTGTCAGCCGCCGTTCGACGCGGGCCACTCTCCTCAGTGGCAACGATGACGCTGGCCGGGCTGGCGTTCGTCCTGATCGTCTCCTGGCTGATGTTGTCGACCTCAGACGCGGACTGGGTGTCGTTCGCACTGCTGGTGCTCGTACCGATCACGGTGCCGGTCGGCTTCATCTTCGTGGTGGGCCAAGCCGGCATGCTCCTCGATGTCCGCGTCCTGAAGGTGTTCTACGCGCGGGTCGTCGCCGGCTTCGCGCTCGGGTTCGTGACCGGTGGTCTCGCCGGACCGCTCCTGCTGACATTCCTCGGCACGACCGAGAGCGTCTTGGCCGCCGCCACTGCCGCGACAGGATTGTTCCTCGTTCTCGTGGATGTCACCCGGCGCAGGTTTCCGGCACAGCTCTCGGTGGTCGAGCACACCGAGATCGAGACGGAGCGCCCGACGCTTCGCTCGCTGGCCCGAAACCGCTACGTGATGCTCATCGTCGCGTTCCAGATGCTCTCAGCGGTGGAGAGTCAGTGGCTCGACTTCCACGTGCTCGCGAGCGCGGCGGCGCGCTACGAGAGTAGCGACGCACTGGCTCGATTCATCAGCCAGTTCTCGGCCATCGCCTATGGGACGGACATCGTGTTCTTGCTCGTCCTCGCGGGGTGCCAACTCCACCGCTTCGGACTCCGCTACGGGCTGGCCGCGAACGCAGTCGGGGTCTTGATCGTGGTGGGCGCGGTCATCGTCGCCGCCGCGTTCCTCGGTTCGGGCGCCACGCTGGTGTTCGGGCTCATCGTGGCTGCGCGAGTCACCGATCTGACCATGAGCGACGGCACATCGCGGACCTCGCTGAGCGCGGCGTACCAGGCAGTGCCCACGCGGATTCGGGCGGTGGCCCAGACCACGGTCGAGGGACTCGCAGTGCCCGTTGCGATCGGCGCGAGCGGCGTGGTGTTGCTCCTCATCCAGTCCGTCGGCGGCACGGAGGGCCTGTTGCTGCCCGTCCTTACGAGCGGCGTCGTACTGGCATGGGTGATCGTGGCGGTGCTCCTGTATCGCGAGTACCGGGTCAATCTGCTCGCGAACCTACGAGGACACACACTCGACCCCGCAGATCTCACCGTCGAGGAGGAGAGCAGCCTCCTCGCGATTGACCGGCTCGTCGAGAGTGAGGACGAACGCGACGTGCGCCTCGGGCTCGACATCCTCACGATCGCCAAGCACCCCCAGCTGCCACTGAAGCTCCACTCCCTCGCTGGCGACCAACGCGAGAACATCCGGACGGAAGCGCTCGAACGACTGGTCGAGTTGGCCCCAGACGCGGCCGCGGCGGATGCGCGAGATGGTCTGAACAGTCCCTCGGCCAGGGTCAGGGCCGCCAGCATCCGGGTGCTCGGCGCAGCAGGACATCATTCGGATCTCGCGAGGATCCACGCGCACTCGACCGACCCCGCACCCGAGGTGCAGGTGGCCGTCGCATCGGCGCTGAGCCGAGTCGATGACGACGCGGTGCGGGCACGGGTCGCGGCCGACATCTCGCGACTCGCCCGATCCGGGGACGCGCAGGAACGCACCGTCGCCGCCCTCATGCTGGGTGAGGTCGGGTCCGGCTCCGGTTTCGACCGGCGCGCCCTCGGCGCT
>JANLPN010000336.1:0-67138 GCA_031367285.1 Betaproteobacteria bacterium
GTGTTTAAGCGCCTGGGCAGTTGTATTAGCTGCTGTAACGCGCCTCCTGCAGATCAACCTCGCGCAACAACCGGTTCAATGCCACTTCCTTGACCAATTGGTTGCGTCCGCTACGCAGGATTTCTTCGCGTTCGGCACGCAGGCCGAGCAACCGCAGTTCGCGTTCGGCATCGCCCACCCCACCTTGCAGCGCACCCGCGTCCTTGTCGTCGGCATAACGGCTGATGCGCTGCCGGTACAGCTCCACCACCCGTGCCGAGGCATCTGCAGAGGCCTCGGTCGCATCCGGCCCGCTGGTGGGCCCCGGCGGCGCCGCAGTGATGGCGCGGATGGCCGCATGGGCCGCCGCGGTGCGCACTCGGTTCTGGTCGGCGTCGTACGACGGGTCGGGGGGTAACTCCAGGCCGCGCAGTACCGGCGGCAGGCCAATTGTTGCGAGCACCAGCGAAAGCAGCATGACCCCCGTGGCAAGAAAGATGGCCAGGTCACGCCCTGGAAACGGTGTGCCGTCGCCCATCACCAGGGGCAACGTCAACACGCCGGCCAGGGTCACCGCGCCGCGCACGCCTGCCAGCGACATGGCGGTCACCAGGCGCCAGTGCGAAGTCGCGGGCGCGCCGGCCCGCCCGCGGCTTGCCGCGAAGGTCACTTTCAGTGACGCCCATACCCATACAAAACGCAGCACCGCCAGCGCCAGCACGATCAGCACGATGTAGCCGCCCAGCCACCATGGGTTGTGGTGCCCGGTAATGCGCACGGTCCTTGCCGCGGCCGCGAGAATGGAAGGAACCTGCTCGCCGAGCAGCACGAAGATGCAGCCGTTGGCGGCGAACTGCACGGTTTCCCAGACCGCCGTCCGGCGGATACGCGTAATCGCCTGCCAGTGGGAGTGCGGAGCAAAACCCATGGTGATGCCGGCTGCCACCGCGGCCAGAATGCCGGAGCAATGCAGCGCCTCGGCGATCAGATACACGCCCGAGGGGATCAGCAGCGTCAGCAGGATCTGGGCCCCACCATCATCGCCCAGCAAAACCGACGAGCGAGGTTTGGCGCGGGTCACGAGCCAGGTGGCCGCCGTGCCAATGGCCAGCCCGCCCAGTGCCACCCATAAAAAATCTGCCAGCGCGCTACCCAGTTCGAACGAGCCGGTTAGTGTGGCGGCGACCGCGAAGCGCATGCACACCAGGCCCGACGCATCGTTGAACAGCGCCTCGCCCTGCAGTATGTGTTTCATGCGTGCCGGTATCGGTGCACGCGCGGCAATCGACGACACTGCCACCGGGTCGGTCGGCGAGACCACGGCGGCCAGCGCAAATGCCACTGGCAGCGGCATGGCGGGGATCAGCCAGTGGATCAGCAGGCCTACGCCGAGCACGGTAAAAACGACCAGGCCCAGCGCCAGCGTGAGTATGGTTGGCGCGTCCCGCCGCAGCGCGTCCTTGGGTATGCGCCAGCCGTCCAGAAACAGCAACGGTGGCAACAGCAGCAGGAAAAACACCTGCGGATCGAGTTGCACCGAGTCCAGGCTCGAATAGAAAATCGCGCCGCCCAGCGCAATCTGGACCAGCGGTACCGGCAGCCGCGTCAGGCGCGCAAAAAAGCGGCTTGCGACCACTGCAAGCAGCATGACCAGCGCGATGCCAGTGACTTCCACGGCGCTGCTTGCCGCGTCAGCGACCTGCTGCCGGGCGATCAGTTCGTGACCGTCACCTGACCCCGAATTTCGCCGCCGGGGTTGGCTTGCGTATGCAGGTTCACGTACCACTTGCCCGCCAGTAGGTCACTGGCCTGCGCCGGGGTGAGAATCACGCCGCCGCTGATCGGGCTGGCCAGGCTGCCGGAGAACGGAATAACCACCGGGGCGTTTTCGCCCGGCATTGCGGGGCCATGGAAGTGGCCGCCCGTGGCCGGGCCGCTCAGGCCCGAGTAGGTTACGGTCCAGCGCAGCATGTGGGTCTCGGCGTTGTAGCTGGTTTCAACACTACCCGCGCCGCTGCCCATCGTGGGCGGGACCTCACTGGCTCCCGAAAGGCGGGTCATCATGGTGCTGGTGCCCTTGTCGGCCTTCATGCTGGTGCTGCTGCAGGCGGTGAAGGCCAGCAGGCTGGCGAGCAGGGCGCCGCAGGTGACTGTGCGAAAACGGTTCATGGAAAACTCCTTCAGGTTAAAAAAAGGGCGCAACATGCGCAAAGCCTGATGTTGCGTGCGCGCTGAGCTGCCGTCCGTGCGCCAGCGCACAAAGCAGCGGACGCCGCCCGCTTATTCGCCAAGCATTTCACCCACGCCCCGGAGGTCGTCAACGCGGTCGCAGACCGCCTTGATGATCACCAGGATGGGCACTCCCAGCAGCAGGCCCCAGGCGCCCCAGAGCCATCCCCACGCCAGCACACCAACAAAAATGGCAACCGGATTCATCTTGTTGGCGCGGCTAGTCAGCCAGGGCGTCAGCAGCAGTCCTTCGATGCCGTTGATCACCAGCGAAATCGCGGCCACGACCAGCGCCATTTCCAGGGTGCCGAACTGCACGAAACCCAGCAGCGCCGAGCCGCTGGTGATGATCACGCTGCCGGCATAGGGAACCAGGTTGAGCACGCCTGCGGCCACGCCCCACACCGCCGCGTGCTGCAGGCCGACAGCCAGAAAACACAGCCAGGTAGCCAGGCCCACCAGCGTGCTGGTGAATAGCTGCACCAGCAGGTAGCGCTGAATCTGGGCGTGAACCTCGTTGAGCGCCTCCAGCGTGATCCGCCTTCGGCCCATGGTCGGACCTGCCAGTTTGACCAGCTTGCGGCGAAACATGTCGCCCGAGGCGAGCAGGAAAAACGTGATGAGCGTCACCATGCCGACCTGCCCCAGCATGTTCAGCAGCCCCAGGGTGCCGCTCCATAGATGCTCCTTGATATCGAACTTCGGCTTTTCGACCTGCACCCTCTGGACGCCACGGCCCAGCGGCGCGGCGTTGGTCGTTTCTTCCGCGGCCTGCTCAAGCTGTGTCGCCGCCTTCTGCACGGTTGCCAGAGTGGTCGTTGGTTTACCGCGCAATGTACGCACGGAGTCACGCAGTTTTTGCGAAGCCACCGGCAGCGACTCGATCAGGGTGTTGGCGTCGTCACTGAGCGAAAACACGGTTGCCCCGGCTCCGGCGAGAATACCCACAATCAGGGCGGCCGCACTGAGCGCGCGCGGAATCCGGCGCAATTGCAGCCAGCCCACCACGGGCGAAAGCGCATAGCTGAATAACAGACCGACCATTACGGGAATAACAACCGCGCTGGCCCAGCGCAACGCGAAAATGCTGGCCAGGGCTGACAGCACCACCAGTGAAACGCTGCGCACGTTTACCGGCACATGAATCACCACATGCTGGGGCTCCAGACCCTCGGCGCCATGGCCGTGGTCGTGCGGTGTTGTTGAAACTGGGTTCGTCACATCCTACTCCGGTCCATTTTTGTGTTTGCAGGGGCATGGAGGTTTCTCCAGGTGCACGGGCACGCCGTTCCGAGGCGCTGCAACGGTAGCGCGGCGGCCAGAGCCCTTCTGTTCGTTGCCACACATAGGGGCTAATGTTCGATACCGTACAGACGGCATGCCCTGCCACGACTTATCGTAGCAGCAGTGCAACGCCATGCAAGGTGGTCCCATGCAAAACGCTCGCGTACCCCTCTCCACCGCCTCGTCCCGCATTTCCGAGGTAAGGCACACCCGCGAGGCCGCGAATTGCCCACACCAGTTTGCGCTGGAACTGCGCTCCGAGGACCAGTTTATCGCCATGCTGAACGCCTACCGTGCCAGCGGAGGGTTGGCACCGGCGCAGGAACTGATAGCGTTGTTCCAGCGTTGTCGCGGGCCTTCGGTGGCAACACTCATCAACTGGATCATCGAGCGGGAAGTTATCTGCTTCGAGTGGCGCTCGCAAGCCTGGTTGCCTCTGTTCCAGTTCGACCGGACGCACTTGCAGCCCGACGCCAAGATCAGGCCCATCGTGCAGGAACTGGTAGTTGTGTACGACCAATGGGACATGGGCGCATGGTTTGCGCGTCCCAACCCCTGGATTGAAGGCCGCACTCCGGTGGATGCGCTATGGCCGGATTTTTCCGAAGTGCTGAATGCGGCGCGTGCCGACCGATTCGTAACGCAGGGCTGATCCGATCCCGAGCAAGTTTGTCCCATGCCAGGACACAATGGGCAGACTTTCTCTGAGGGCAGTCCATGGGCAGCACACGCACCGAATCCGACAGCTTTGGCCCCATCGAGGTTCCCACCGGCGCCTTATGGGGGGCGCAAACCGCGCGCAGCCTCCTTTTCTTCGCGATTGGCGAGCAAACCATGCCGCTTGCGGTGGTGCACGCGCTCGCGTGGGTGAAATGGGCGGCGGCCAGCGTGAACGCCAATCTGCTGTTGCTTGACCCGGTCAAGGCACGGGCGATATGCGACGCCGCGCGCCAGGTGGCCGCCGGTGATTTTGACGGCGAATTTCCCCTGTCGGTGTGGCAGACCGGCTCCGGCACCCAGACCAACATGAACGTCAACGAGGTGGTGGCCCATCTGGCCTCGAATGCGCTGCAGGCTGGCGCAGGCACGCCGGTGCGGGTACATCCGAACGACGACGTGAACCTCGGCCAGTCCTCCAATGACGTGTTCCCGACCGCCATGCATATCGCGGTGGCGCTACAGGCCCGGCAAAACCTGCTGCCCGCCTTGAGCGAATTGCGCGCCGTGCTGGAGGCCAAGGCGCTGGAGTTTGCGGCTGTGGTGAAGATCGGACGCACGCATCTGCAGGACGCCACACCGGTCACGCTGGGCCAGGAGTTTGGCGGTTACGGCGCGCAACTCGCTTTGTGCGAAGAGAACGTTCTGCACGCGTGCACCGCAGTATACACGCTCGCGATTGGGGGCACGGCGGTAGGCACGGGCCTCAATACCCACCCGGAGTTCGGCAAACGCGTGGCGGCCATGCTGGCACGGCAATTGAATCTGCCCCTGGTACAGGCCGGTAACCTGTTTGCCGCCATGGCCGGCCACGAAGCCCTGGTGGGTTTGCACGCGGGTTTGAAGATGCTGGCGATCAGCCTGACCAAGATCGCCAGCGACATTCGCCTGATGGGCAGCGGGCCGCGTGCCGGCCTGGGCGAGCTGCAATTGCCCGAGAACGAACCGGGCAGTTCCATCATGCCGGGCAAGGTGAATCCGACCCAGGTCGAGGCATTGACCATGGTCTGCGCCCAGGTCATGGGCCATGACGCCGCGATTGGTTTTGCCGCCAGCCAGGGGCAGTTTGAGCTCAACGTCTACAAGCCCCTGATCGTGCTCGATACCCTGGACAGCCTGCGTCTGCTGTCCGATGCGATGCGCAGCTTTGCGCGCCACTGCGTGGCCGGCATCTCGGTCAACGCGGCGCGTGTAGAGCAGCAGCTGCAAAGTTCGCTGATGCTGGTCACTGCGCTTTCGGCCCATATCGGTTATGACCGCGCCGCGCAAATTGCCAAACGCGCGCATGCACAGGCCAGCACATTGCGTGAAGCAGCGCTTGCCTCAGGTTGGGTTACGGCAGAGCAATTCGACGCCTGGGTCGATGCACGCAAGATGCTCGGCCCCGGAGTGTCGGGCCCATAGCGACGTCAGACCAGCGGGCGCGGCGGCGGGCGGCCGTCGCCATACAGGTCGGCCAGCCGGGCCAGCGTTTTAACGTCACGCATAAACAAACGGCCGTCACCGATGCGGTGCAGGCCGCGCAGCTCCAGCTTGCGCAAGGTCTTGTTGGTGTGTACCAGCGACAGGCCGAGGCCGTCGGCCACATGTTGCTGCGTCAGCGGAAACGGCACGCCCGCCGCGCCGCCGTCGGCCTGTAGCGCCGCTGCCCGCTTGAACAGCAGGATCAACAAGGTGGCAATACGTTCTTCCGCGCTGCGCCGGCCGACCGATAGCAGGGTGTCGTCCACCAGCGATTCTTCCTGCGCCGTCAGCCAGGTGATGTTGAAGCCCATGGCCGGCGATTGCCGGTGCAGCTCCCACAAGGAGTCGCGCTGGAACACGCAAAAAGTGGCGTCGGTCAACGTGACCACACCGTGGGCGGATGCATCGCCCATCTTCTGCTGCACCCCGATAAAGTCCCCCGCCAGCAGGAAGTTCAGGATTTGCCGGCGCCCGTCGCGCAGCGTCTTGAAACGAAAGGCCCAACCCTGCAGCAGCGTATAGAGAGGCGCATCGGTCTGGCCTTCGTGGATCAGCGTTTCCCCGGCGCCCACGTGCAGCTCGCGCCGCTTCAAGGACTGCACCAGACCAAGCTCCTCGGCGCTTTGGGTGAGGAACAAAGGTAGAGGCCGCAAAGGGCACTCGTGGCAGGACGTTTCGGGCAAAGGCATCTCCAGCGGCAAATGTGCGCCAACAGACATTGGAGCGTGTCTTTTTACATATCGGACCGGTGACCGCGCGCTTACATTTCGTGCTTATGTCCAGACCTGACAAGCGCGCCAGCGGCCATCTTATCCCTTGCGCCCGAAACGCAATTCCGGTGGACCCGCCTGCCGGCCCTGCCGCTGAAGACTTTGTTGTATTGTTTGACGCCGTGATTGCCAGGCTGCGGGTGATAGCGGTCCAAGAGCCCTCCGAAGCGGCCTGTGTGCTGGGTGGCTGTTGCATCGCGCGTCTGCGCAGCGATGTGCAGGACTGCGCGGCGGCGCTGCAGCAATTGCGCGCGATGCAAATGAAGCTTGCTGGAAAAGGTGTGGTTTCACATGCGGATGTAGGACAAATCCGGCCCTGATTTACCCGAACCGCCCCTTGAACAGGACACTGTGACCTGTTACCGTTGTTACCGGAACCAAATATGCACACCTATTCATCCAGCGATGGCGCGGCAATAACTGCGGAAGCCGCGCGTTATGCCCTCACGCGGCGTCTGCTGCCCGTGCTTCGCCACCACATGGTCGTACACCTTCAACCCATCGGCATGATCTACGAGGTGCTGGACCGAAAACTCGTGGCTCAGCAGCCTGACCTGGTGCCGGTTCGTGAAGGCCTGGCCAAGATCAGCCAGTTGGCGCGCCTGGCTGTCAGTTCCTGCCTGGACGTGGTAACTTGGCTGGCACCGGACCCTGGCGTAGTGACGAATGTTGGTGCAGGGGTTGAAGAAAGCCTGGATTTGCTGCGCAGCAATTTCATGTTCCGTGGTTTCACCATTTCCAACCAAATTGGTGACGCGCCAGGGGACGTGTTGCAGGCGGCCATGCGCGAAGTCATGACGGCTGCGTTGATGGCGGCCACCGATGCGGCATTGGGCGCGGTTGAGGTGGTGATCATGGCCCATGGTACTTCGCATGCAACCGTCGTTTCCATCGAGACGCGCCCCGGCAATGGGGCAGGATTTACCGCGGAAATGGCCTACCGTGCGATGCAATGGGCCGATGTCCAGGCCTTGGCGCAATCGCATTCGGTGGGGCTGGCGCACGAAGGAGCGCAGGTGCGGCTGACTTTTGCGACCGCCGCGTGACAGGGTTGTTCAATCGTCGGGGGCTCGCCGCGTCAGACGCCGCTCAACCCTCTTGGCGGAAAGCCGTGAACTCGTCCAGCAAACGCTGGATCTGTTTGAACTCGACCGGCTTGGCGAGGTGGTGATCAAAACCGGCTTCGCGTGACCGGCGTTTGTCTTCGGGCTGGCCCCAGCCGGAAACCGCCACCAGACGGGCAGAGCGGGTAGCGGGTGTGGCGCGCAGGCGCCGCGCGAGGTCATAACCATGCATACGCGGCAGTCCGATATCGAGAAAACATACGTCCGGCCCGAATTGGGCCGCGGTCTCCATTGCGGCCACACCATCATGGGTGACCACGACCTGGTGTCCGCCAGCCTCCAGCAAGATCGCCAGGCTTTCGGCAAAATCGACGTTGTCGTCCGCCAGCAGGACGCGCAGGCCGCCGGGCGTCGCGCGCGCAGTCGGAGCATGCCCGGCCAGTGCCACCTGCCCCAGCGCCTGCACGTCCCCACCAGGCGTCGCCAGCGGCGCGGCGGATGTTGCCTCTATGCGATGGTGGAGCACGGTCGTCACGAGGTCGTCCTATACGGCGAGGCACTGAATGGTCAGCCAACCATTCTAGCTTTGGCCGCGCCGTGGGCCACGATCACGGATGCTGGATCAGCTACCGCTTTTCGCGGCGTCGCGTAAAGCCTTGATCTGGTCATGGTTGCGCTGCACCCCGTCGCGCTGGCGTTCGATCGCTGTCCGTATGTCGGACGGCAAGGTTTGCTTGAGTGCCTTGCGATAACGGGCCAAGGCGGCGTCCTCCCCGCGTTCGCACTCGTCCAGGAGGGACTTGTCACTGTAGCCGCTCAAGGTGCCGCGTACCGCAACCCAGCCACGGTGCATGGCACCACTGGCCGTGCCGCCAGCCGGTGGCTTTCCGCCCAGCCACAGGACGAAGCCCTTCAGGTCGTTTGCCGCATCGCTGCACTCGGTTTCGCGCTGCCGGAACAGGGTCTTTAGGTTCTGCCCCTGCGCATGTTCGGCGCAGGCGTTAAAGCCGTACTCGCCATCGCGGCAAGTCTCGATCAGGTCATTGAGTACGTCGATCACATCGTCGTTGTCCCCCACCGAGCTCGTCCGCTGCCGGTCGATGCGGTCCCAGGCGGCCCGTGTAGCGTGACGTGCCTGCGGCCACGACAGGCTGGAGCCGCCGCGTTGCGCGTCCCAGCCGCTGGCCAGGCTCTGCTCGGCGGCGTCGAAGTCGTCGCTGTAGCGTCCGCGGCTATTCCAGCCCAGCGCGTAGGCCGGCGCATAGTCGTCATAGGTGCGGTCCGATTCGTAGTAGGGCTCGTCGGTATAGGCTTCCCGCCAGTAGGCTTCCTCCGCCGTGGGGTTGATGGACTCCGCCACCGCTTTGCCGGCCAGCCCCCCAGTCACGGCCCCTGCCACACCGCCCACAGCCATGGTGATCGGGCCACCAATCGCACCGGCTGCCATGCCGGCCAGCGCGCCGCCTGCCGCGCCAATACCCGTACCCACTGGATGGGCGCCTGGTTCATCGGTGAGCGGGTCACGGTTCATGTCTTTGTCGTCTAACATTTGAATGCTCCTTGAGAGAGGTTGGATGAAGTCCAGCCGGGCAACGGACGCCCGGCCGGTGGGCGCATCTTCGCGCCGCGGTCCCGAATTGTGCGTCGGCCACGCCAGTGCAAAGGCGTAGGAAGAAGCGCCGTAACAAATCGAGCGAATTGGTGCCGCCGCCAGGGCTGTTGGGCCTATTCCTACAACAGCTTCTAAAGCTGTCTGGCGGATCTGTCGCAGCTTAGGGCCATCATTTTTCAACCTAACTTCTGGAGTCATCATGGGTCATCCGTACCTAGTGCAGCCTCCGGCCGGTGCGCCCTGTACGAGATGTCCGACAACACATTGCGTAGTGGACTGATACCCGAGGGCAGACTCGGCAAATATCCTTTAAACCTTGTTTAACCCTGAAGGAGAAATCTCCATGCGAGCTCCAAGCTTTTCCCTGTTGCCCTTGACAGCCGTGCTGGTTGCCGCCCTGGGCCTGGCTGCCTGTGACCGCAAGCCTGAACAGGCTACGGTCGGTCAACAAATCGACTCGGCTGTGGCAAAAGTCGAGCAGAAAACAGATGCAACGATGGCCACGGTCGAACAAAAGACCGAAGCTACGGTGGCCAAAATCGAGCAGAAGACCGGGGAGGTAATGGACTCCGCCAAGCTGAAGGTCAAGGATGCGACCATTACCACCCGCATCAACGCCGAATTGGCGCGCGACAAGTCGTTGAGCGCGCTGAAAATCAACGTCGACACCCATGCCGGTCGGGTCGCTCTCAAGGGCTCCGCGCCGGATGCCACGTCGCGCGACCGCGCTACCCAGTTGGCGCAACGTGTTGATGGCGTGGTTGGCGTAGATAACCAATTGGAAATCCGCAGCAATTGATGGTGTGGTGCGTCCGCGCCGAGCCGGTCAGGGTTTCAATCATCTGGGCTCTGACGGGCTCCGTTCGCTTTCGGTGGATCACCGCCTCGGACTTCTGAGCGCCCCCGTCCAGCCGCATCGCGCAGCCCCCCCCGAGGAGATGCAAGAAAATTTTGGGCGACCCGGCTTTTTTTCCGAGAAGGGCATCGCTGCACGCCGCGATCCAGAGAGGTGGTCATCGGGGCGGCAAACCAACAGGATCCATTTCTTCGTCCTCGATGTCACCGGTTGCATCAATCTCATCGTGCCATCGTTTGAGCCAGGCTTGAATCTCTCGTCCCAATTCTTCCGAGTCGATTCGCGGTGCGTGTCCAGCGTCCGCGAGCAAACACTCGACCCCGGAAAAATGCAGGGCGGTTACCCCTTCCAATGTGGCGATCAAGTGCTGCCGGAGCGCATGGGAAATGCCATGCTCCCGTGCATGATCAACAAGTGCGCGCAAGCGCTCGATATCCCGTTGGTAGCGTCGCCGCGTCGCTTGCCGGTCCGCCGTGGCATCGCCAAGCACAGGTAACACGACCAGTTCTTCAATTTTGCACCGCAGCTCCAGGGCAAGGAAAAGTTTGCGTTGCACAAGTTCGTTGTTCCCCGGCTGCGCACGGCGCCACGCGTCAAACAGGGTGTCTATCGTCTGGTGCATTTGCACCAGCAGGCTGCGGGCATCGCCCGCTTCGGCGGTCTGGGTGATCATGTGCGACTCCTTGCTCTCCGACAGCCGCCATTGGCTGCGGGAAACCTGATGCTGCCGCAGCCCTGCCTGTCTGTGCAGGGGCATTCTTGCCGGGTTGGTGTAGGACTGCATCCCCGCACAAGCCCGTAACGGCGCTGTCTGACAGGTCGTGGCGATGTACTCCGATGGGCTACGCGTCCTCGATGACTAGGATTGATTACGTGCTGGATCGCACGATCGAGCTGTTCCACATTTACCCAACCCAACCGGAGATTTCCATGAAACAAGCTACCTCTACCGAAAAAATACAAGGCGAAGGCGACTACGAGGCCAACCGCCGGTACACCGAATCCGCAAGCGCGTTCGCAAAGTCGGGCAAGGTTGCCGAGGCGGCGCGCAAAGCCGAACCAGTTACGGAAAGCGAGAAGCAAGAGTTGCAGCGCGCGGAACGCGTCGGCGCCGCACATTCCAAAGGCGAGGACCCCGCTCCGCAACATGCGCCGGCACTCAAACCGTAATGCGCCCAATGTTCGCCAGCGCACAGAAAGCCGCCGCCGATGCAGTTACGCTGCGTCCTGCTTCTTAAATTTCAAAGGAATTCCCATGAAGACTATCTTGCTTAACGTTGCCGTGCTCTGCACCTTGGCCCTCGCCGCCTGTGATCGAAACCCTACCGTGGTCAATGTGCCCACGCCGGTAGCCGTGCCCGGCCCCGCCGGAGCGACTGGAGCAACGGGTGCAGCCGGAGGCACCGGGGCCACTGGCAGCACCGGAGACACGGGTGCAACCGGCAAGTCCGGCACCGGCACCACGGTGATCATTACGCCGCCCGCGCCAGCGGCATCGAACTGAGCATGCGCCAACTATTTAAAGGGAGACTGTCATGAGTTTAGGAACCATACTGTTGATCGTGCTGGTGCTGATGCTGATCGGCGCGCTGCCTACCTGGGGCCACAGCAGTAGCTGGGGTTATGGGCCAAGCGGAGGCTTGGGGCTGGTTGTCATCATCATCATCGTATTGCTGCTGACAGGTCGGCTCTGACGGCAGGGCGCCAGCGTCAGGCGTTAATGGGCCCATGTCCGTGTACCAGCTTGCCAGAGTCCTTCTGATTGCCGGGATGGCCACGGCACTCGCCGCCTGCGGCGAAGTGGCACGGTTGCCGGTATCCGCCGGCACCGGCCCACAACCCGCTTTGCCGGCGCCACGGATCACTTTGATCCCTACCGTCAACATCGCACCCGCAATTGGCTGGGCGCAGGGTGCCGTCCCGATTGCCGCCGCCGGAACACAGGTCAGGGCGTTTGCCAGCGGGCTGGACCATCCCAGATGGCTGTACGTGTTGCCCAATGGCGATGTGCTCGTGGCGGAGACCAACGCCCCGCCAAAACCGCAAGACGGCCAGGGCATCAAGGGCTGGATCATGCGTCTCGTAATGAAGCGCGCCGGTGCCGGTGTGCCGAGCGCCAACCGCATCACGCTGTTGCGCGACACCGATGGCGATGGAGTTGCGGACGTCCGATCCGTCCTGCTCGAAGGTCTGAATTCACCGTTCGGCATGGCGCTGGTGGGCAACGACTTGTTCGTCGCCAACTCGGACGCCGTGCTGCGTTTCCCTTACGCCACCGGCGATACACATATCCAGGACCGCGGCAGGAAGGTGGTGGACCTGCCGGCCGGGCCTATCAACCACCACTGGACCAAGAGCCTGATCGCGAGCCCGGACGGATCCCGTCTCTACGTGACGGTGGGCTCCAACAGCAACGTCGCCGAACGCGGCATGGCGGTGGAAGCCGGCCGCGCCGCGATCTGGGAAGTGGACGGCAAAAGCGGCGCGCACCGCATATTTGCATCCGGCCTGCGCAACGCCAATGGCATGGCCTGGGAGCCGGCGAGCGCGGCTTTGTGGACGGTAGTGAACGAACGTGATGAGTTGGGCAGCGACCTGGTGCCCGACTACATGACCTCGGTACAAGACGGCGGCTTCTACGGCTGGCCCTACAGCTATTACGGCCGGCATGTGGACGAACGCGTCCAGCCGCAACAGCCCGAACTGGTGGCTTCGGCCATCACACCCGATTACGCGCTGGGACCGCATACCGCTTCACTGGGGCTGGCATCGTCAGCGGGTACCAGTTTGCCGCAGGCATTTGCCAACGGCATGTTTGTCGGGCAACACGGCTCCTGGAACCGCCAACCGCACAGCGGCTACAAGGTAATTTTCGTGCCGTTCATGGGTGGCAAGCCGGTAGGCGAACCGGTCGATGTGCTGGCTGGGTTTTTAAGCAGCGAAGGCAAGGCCTTCGGTCGGCCGGTCGGTGTGGCGCTCGACAAACAGGGCGCGCTGCTGGTGGCCGACGACGTGGGCAATGTGGTCTGGCGCGTGTCGGCGCGGCGTTAACATGCCGCAATGACCAAGTATTTCACCGCCTACGCGGCCACCCTTGTTGTGATGGTGGCGCTCGACATGATCTGGCTCGGGGCCATTGCCAAATCGTTCTACCAGCAGGGCATAGGCCACTTGATGGCCGAGCGGCCCAACATCCCGGTGGCGGTACTGTTTTATGCCGTTTACGCGCTGGGCCTGGTGGTGTTCGCTGTGGCCCCCGGTGGGTCCACGGCGGGTTGGAGCAAGACACTGGCGCTGGGCGCGCTGTTCGGGTTTTTCGCCTATGCCACCTACGACCTGACCAACCTGGCCACGCTCAAGAACTGGCCGGCCGGTGTGGCGTTGCTGGACATCGCCTGGGGCAGTCTGGTCAGTGCGGTTTCGGTGGCGGCGGGCAAGGCGGCGCTGGACCGGTTGAGCGCCGCTTAGGGTTCAATAACCATCCCCTTACCATCTTATTGGATGGTGTTAGGATGGTGACATGCAGCAAAAAAACCTGGCCACCGCGCCCAAACCCAAACTCGCGGACTCCGAAAAAATCACCGTCAACCTGGGTTTTGTCGACTTGGGCCAGATCGATCTGCTAGTGGCCGAAGGTTTCTACGGCAACCGTACCGACTTCATCCGCACCGCCATCCGTAACCAGCTGGGCGGACATTCAGAGGCCGTCAAACAGGTGGTGGCGCGCAAGATGCTGGTACTTGGGCTGCAGCATTTCAGTGCCGACGACCTGCGCGCGTTGAAGCAGACCAAACAAAAATTGGACGTTCGTGTGCTGGGCTTGGCCAGCATTGCCCACGACGTAACACCCGAGCTGGCCTTGGCCACCATCGCTTCGCTGGAGGTGCTGGGCAGCTTGCAGGCCAGTCCCGCCGTCAAGGCTGCGCTGGCCGGCCGCGTGCGCTGACTTTTTGCCGGCGCAGCAATATTCACCAACGAAGGACAGCATGAAAGATACTTACAAGAAAACGCCGGGCCGCTCCCAAGTTTTCTTGCACCCCCTCGGGGGGCCTGGCGAAGCCAGGGCTGGGGGCGCTCTGAGGCAGCTGATGCTGGAGGCCACGCGGCTCACGCGGTCGGGCCGCTTGGGCGAGGCCACTGCGGTCATCCAGCGTGCGTTGCGTGGTGGGGCGGCTTCGGTCCGGCAGCCCGCTCCAACGGCAACACCGGCAAGCGGCAAGGAAGCTGCCGGCGGGACCGCGGCAAGTGACGCCAAATCGCCGGCCGAATCGCTGGTCCTGGACGGCTGCGTGTTTGAGGTGGATACACCCGCGCCCGCCGCGGCCACGGTGGATACAGGGCAATTCATCCATGGCTCACACACCCATGCAGCGCTCACCCGCCACTACAAACTCTACATCCCACCCGGCGCCAATGGCCGGGCACTGCCGTTGGTGGTGATGTTGCATGGCTGTACGCAAGACCCGGACGACTTTGCCACCGGCACCGGCATGAACGAACGCGCACGGGCGCAGGGATTTTTTGTGTTGTACCCGGCACAGTCGCAGGACGCCAACCCGTCGCGTTGCTGGAACTGGTTCAAGCACAACCACCAGCGCCGCGCCGGTGGGGAAGCGGCCTTGCTGGCCAGCATGGCACAGGCTGTGGCCATGCAGTACGGCATGGACGCGCGCCGCGTCTACGTCGCTGGCCTCTCCGCGGGTGGGGCCATGGCCGCCATCGTGGCCAACGTGTTCCCCGAGGTTTTTGCCGCGGTGGGCATTCATTCGGGGCTGGCCCAAGGCGCCGCTGGCACCATGGTCGAAGCGCTCGCGGCAATGAAGAGCGGCGGCGCGGGCCGGGTGACGGCGCCCGCCCACGCAAGCGTGCCTACCATCGTATTCCACGGAGACCAGGACCAGACAGTCCACCCGCGTAATGGTGAGCAGGTGATCGCCGCTGCCGTGCAGGGTACTGTTGAGCAAGGCAGCACTCGTGTGGAGCACGGTGTATCCAGTCTGGGGCGGCGTTACACCCGTACCGTACACCAGGATGCGCTTGACAGGGCGGTAGCCGAGCACTGGCTTGTGCACGGCGCGGGCCACGCGTGGTCGGGCGGGCAGGCGCATGGTTCCTACACCGACCCCAAGGGCCCCAATGCAACGGACGAAATGCTGCGCTTCTTTCTGGGGTCTGGCGACCGGCTGAGTCAGAACAGGTAGGCGACGGGAAGCTGTTGCGTCAGGGCCGTGACCGGATTGTCCACACGCCCTGGGTCGGCCCCACGTGCCATACACGCCAAAACGGCGCTGCCAAGGCCGTGGCGCGTTAATATCTCTCCATGAACATTCCCACTGAGCCCATCGGAAGTATTCCACGCCCGCTCGCGCTTTTGGATTCGATTGAGCGCACCGGACACCATGAAGACCCAGCTCTGGATGCCATGTATGAAGCTGCCGTCAAAGATACGGTAGAACGCTTCGAGGCTACCGGCTCTCCGGTCATTACCGACGGCGAGCAGCGCAAGTACCACAATTTCTGGACCTATTGCGTACATGGTCTGCGCAATACCGCACCGGACGGTTTCAAGATTCCGTTCGCAGCGGGGCACACGCGCCGCATGCCCCGCCTGACCGCCGGCCCGTTTCGCTACAAGCGTTATGCCGACAGCTTCATGGACGTGGCAATGCGGTATTCAAGCCTGCCTGTAAAACAAGCCGTGATTTCCCCGTCGGCGATGAGTCTGATGTATCCGGCTGAGGGCTTGCCCGACTATTCGCGGGAAGAATTTATCGATGACTTGCTGCGAGAGCATGAAACCGAAGTGCGGCGCTGTCTGCAAAAGGGTGCCCACAAGGTCCAGATAGATTTTACGGAGGGTCGTCTTGCCATGAAAATAGACCCTTCGGGCGCCTTGCTGCACAGTTTCATCGATCTGAATAACCTGGCCTTGTCACGCTTCTCGCCATCTGACCGGCAGCGTATTGGCATACACACCTGTCCGGGCGGAGACCGTGACTCCACCCACAGCGCCGACGTGGATTACGAAGAACTGCTGCCAAGCCTGTTTCAATTGAAGGCTGGCAACTTTTACGTGGCGTTGGCGGGTGAACCGGACCGCGAGCGGGTGCTGCGGATTATCCGGCGGCACAGATTGCCGGAGCAGCGAATTTTTGTCGGCGTGGTGGCGCCCATCAATGCCCGGGTTGAAACTCCCGAGGAGGTCCGGGACAGCATTCTGCGCGCCGCCGAGTATATTCCGCTGGAAAACTTGGGCACTACGGATGATTGCGGCTTTTCGCCATTTTGCGACGACAGGTCAACCAGCCGCGATACGGCATTCGCCAAGATTCATTCCAGGATCAAGGGCACGGTGCTTGCTACGGACTTATTGAGTGCGTGATATGAAACTGCCCCAAGCTCACTTCGTTCGCGGCCCCCGAGGGGCGCTCAGTACCTTAGCAATGGCCGGGCGGTACTGATATGGCCGACGAAGATGAAGAGATAAAGGACGTAGCGCTTCGCAATGCGTCCAGCATATTGAAGGCCCGGCGGCGCGCCGAGCAGGACCTATTGCTCGCGAACAGCGCGCTTGAGCGCAAGTCGGAAGAACTCGCGCGTTCGCTGGCAATGATGAAGGCAACGCTTGATTCAGCCACCGATGGCATTCTGGTGATCGATGGCGACCTTCAGGTCACGACCTTTAACCAGAAATTCACCGAGATGTGGCGCTTGCCCGAAAGCCTCCTGCAAACGCAGGACCACGTCGCGATAACCGACATGATCGCCGCGAATTTCGCCAACGCCGACGAATACACGCGGCGTGTCGGGGATATCTACCGCGGGGCGGCGCCCACCTCTTTCGATGTGCTGACCCTTTCCGACGGACGGGTCATAGAGCGCCAGTCGCAGCAGCAGATGATCGACGGCCGTGTGGTGGGTCGTGTCTGGAACTTTCGCGACGTCAGCGCCCAGCGCAAGGCGGAAGAGGAACGAAAGGGACTGCTGGAGAGCGAACGCAGCGCCCGCAACCTGGCTGAGCGCATGAGCGCTCTCAAGGACGATTTCCTGTCCACGCTGTCCCACGAGCTGCGCACGCCGCTGAGTGCCATCATGGGTTGGACCCAGATCCTGCGCCGTGGAACCAATACGCCTGAAGACCTGCAGAAAGGCCTGGACACCATTGAGCGCAATTCAAGGCTGCAGGTCCAGCTGATTGACGACCTGCTGGATATGAACCGCATTGCTTCGGGCAAGGTGAGGCTGGACATTCAGCCGGTCGCTCCCATCGTGTTCATTGAGGCCGCGCTGCAAACGGCGCGGCCCGCTGCCGAGGCCAAAGGTGTACGTGTTGAGCGCATGCTTGACCCTTCAGTCGGACCGATACCTGGTGATCCGAGCCGCTTGCAGCAGGTGATGAGCAATCTGTTGTCCAACGCCATCAAGTTCACGCCGCGCGGTGGCAAAGTGCAGGTGTTTCTGGCTCGCGTCGATTCCCACGTGGAAATCACGGTCGCCGACAGCGGCATTGGCATCAAGCCTGACTTCGTGGCGCATGTCTTTGAGCGTTTTCGCCAGGCCGACGCGTCCACGACCCGAAAATACGGTGGGCTGGGTCTTGGTTTGGCCATAGTGAAGAACCTAGTGGAGTTGCATGGCGGCAGTGTGCGGGCGGCGAGTGCCGGCGTGGACAAGGGTGCCAGCTTTTGTGTGCACCTGCCCGTTCCGCTGGTTCAGGGCTATGCCACGGATGAGGACCGCCGGCATCCTCGCGCCTATGTGCCGCTTGCAACGCCCTTCGCTGCGCTGGATTTGTCGGGGCTCACCATACTCGTAGTTGACGACGACGCCGATGGACGTGAATTGGTCCGCCGCGTGCTGGTTGAATGCCAGGCTGAAGTTCTGGTGGCCGCAAACGCGGCCGAGGCAATAGGAGTGGTTGAATCGGTTCGACCGGATGTGATGATCAGTGACATCGGGATGCCGGAGGTGGACGGCTTCGAATTGCTCAGGCGGATTCGTGCGCTCGGGCAGGAGCGGGGGGGCCGTGTGCCAGCGATTGCGCTCACTGCTTTTGCGCGCTCGCAGGACCGCACGCAAGCGTTGCATGCGGGTTTCGCCGCACATTTGACCAAGCCTGTTGAATCTCCGGAATTGCTCGCCACGGTGGCCAGCGTGGCTGGACGCACTGGTTGACGCCTGGTGTCGGGCGGCCGTGCGTTGACCTGACGGCGCCGTCCTACGCGCCTTTCGCACAATTGCCGACAGCCGACGGTTGGTTTCCACGGGATCATCCAATCACGAAACTTCTGGTGATTTCGATGTACCAAACAGCTGCCGCGGCGCAATCGGGGCCCGCCTTGCCAACCGACCTGATGCTTCGTGGGCCCTTAAAGTCCCGTCCTGCCGGGTCGCCCCCCAACAGTCTGCCATTGCCTCCGGCACTCGACGGTGAGCTTCATTTTGTGTCCGGCGCAGGCCCGCGTCTGGCACTGTATATATCGAGGCTGGACGCAGGCAGTGAAAGAGGAAATCTGACACCGCTGGTAGTGGTCCACAGCGTCAACGCGGCCGCGTCGGCCGCGGAAGTGCGGCCGGTATTTGAGCGTTATGGCGCCACGCGTCCGGTGGTCGCCATCGATCTGCCGGGCTTCGGGCAATCGGAGCGCGGCGCTTTGAAGTACTCACCGCAAATGATGACTGAAGCGATCCTTCGCGCGGTGGAGTATTTGCAGGGATTGGGTTTCAAGCGCCCCGCTGATCTGATGGCGGTATCGTTGTCGTGTGAGTTTGCGGCACTGGCGGCGGTGGCGCGCCCGCATTGGTTTCGCAGCGTCGCGCTGGTCAGCCCGACCGGACTGGATTCTGCCGCGGTGATGGGCGCTTACGAACCAGATCAAACCAAAGAAAAGCGCATGTTGCGTCGTGTTCTGGAAGCCCCTCTTTGGGCGCAAGCCGTCTACCGCCTGCTGACCAGCCGAGCGTCGATACGTTATTTCCTGGGACGTACATGGGGCTCAGTGGCGATTGACCAGAAACTGCTGGAATACAACCTGTTGTCGGTGCAGCAACCGGGAGCTCGCTATGCGCCGTTCGCGTTCGTCTCGGGAGCCCTCTTCACTCCGGGTATTGGGAAGCTGTATACGCGCCTGCAGCAACCCGTGTGGATTGCCCATGGTATGCGGGGCGATTTCTCGGACTGCGACGGTTTACCGCGCCTTAGAGCCGCGGACAAGTGGAGGGTGGACGTATTTGCGACCGGGGCCTTGCCATTTTTTGAAGTACCTTCGCTGTTCGCGTCGCGTTATGACGCGTTCCTGCGCAAAGCCAGGACGCAAAGCGATGCAGCGCGTTGGCGCCGGCGCGTTGCGGTTGGATTGCTGCCTGTTGGTGCCGCTGGAACACATCCATGACCCTGGTGCTCCGGCTCCGTTAACCGCGGCATCCTAAAGTTGCAGCCCTATTTGCTGAAGGAGTAAACGATGGTCAGTCGACCAGCGAGCCAAGAGGTAGTACCCCGCGCACGGGAAGGTTCGGTGGAATCGGTATACCAACCGGGGGATCCGATTCCATGTCCTGACGCGGTCGAAGACGACTCCGAATCGGCATGGGCACTTTGGAATGAAGCAAAAAGAACTCCTGAGGACGGGGGTGAAGCTGACACCCAACCCATGGACCTGATTCCATGATGTGACAAATGGGCGGTCCGCCTGTGCATTGGCACCAGCAAGGTCCATCATCCATCGCCCCACTTCTGTATCAAATTCGCCGGCGCGAATTTGTCGGGCGGCAGTAGCGTGTCGAGGGCGCCCTACCCGAGGCGATTCGACCTGCCGGCACCGCAAGCGCCGCGCGCAAAGGGTCATCCTGGGCGTCTGGCGTGCGGCTGGCTTAGGCTCAGGTTTCCTCTCCGCTGATCCATTGTTATAGTGTTGGGCAACCGGCGCGCGCTACGGCGTGCGCCGGTTGGCATGTGACAGTTGGTGGTGTGGGGTCCGACGGGCTTTCCGCGTTCTGAAACGGAGGTTGCCGTTCCTGACCAGGCTTGCATGTCGGGTGGCGGGGTTTCACGGAATTTCGACTTTGGAGTGGACATGAGTGCTTCATTGCTTTTTGAAACACAACAGAAAATCCCGGCCGCAACGGCCCGTGCCAAGGGTGCCGGGTCCGGTGCCAGGCGCCAGCGGCTTGCCCCGGACTCGGCCGAGGCGCGATCACGGCAAATGCTGGCGGCGATGTTGGCGTTTCGGGATGGCGACTTCTCGCTGCGCCTGCCTGCGGATTGGTCCGATATCGACGGCCAGATCGCCGCGGCATTCAATCAGACTATTGCCGTTGAGGCCCGCATCGCGGCGGAGGTTGCGCGATTGAGCGCTACGGTCGGACGGGAAGGGCGCTTGAAGCAGCGCATGTCCGTGCCGGGGGCGATCGGGGACTGGGCGACCAAAGTCGATTCCATCAACACGCTGATGGACGATCTGGTGCGGCCTACCGCCGAGATTGCGCGCACCATCGGCGCGGTGGCCAAGGGTGACCTCGGGCAGGCTATGGAACTCGAGGTCGACGGCCGTGTGCTCAAGGGTGAGTTCCTTCGCTCGGCAAAACTGGTCAACACCATGATCGAGCAACTCTCGGTCTTTACCTCGGAGGTGACGCGTGTGGCGCGCGAAGTCGGCACCGAAGGCAAACTCGGCGGCCAGGCGCAGGTCAAGGGGGTGTCGGGAGTCTGGAAGGAACTCACCGACTCGGTCAACCAGATGGCGGGCAACCTGACCGCCCAGGTACGCAACATAGCCGAAGTGACCATAGGTGTTGCCAATGGCGATCTCTCCAAGAAGATTACGGTCGATGTGCGCGGCGAGATCCTGCAACTCAAAGAGGCCACCAACACGATGGTCGATCAGTTGCGCTCCTTTTCTTCCGAAGTGACGCGGGTTGCACGCGAGGTCGGCACGGATGGCCGTCTGGGTGGGCAGGCGGTCGTGCCAGGCGTTGCGGGGACCTGGAAGGACCTGACCGATTCGGTCAACGCGATGGCGACCAACCTCACCGCCCAGGTGCGCAATATCGCAACGGTGACAACGGCCGTGGCGCGCGGCGACCTGTCGCGCAAAATCACCGTTGACGTGAAGGGCGAAATTCTCGAACTCAAGGAAACCATCAATACGATGGTGGACCAGCTCAATGGATTTTCGTCGGAGGTGACGCGTGTGGCGCGTGAGGTCGGCACCGAAGGCAAGCTCGGTGGCCAGGCGGTGGTTCCGGGTATCGCCGGGACGTGGAAAGACCTCACCGACTCGGTGAACTCGATGGCGTCCAACCTGACCGGGCAGGTGCGCAACATCGCCGGCGTGGCCACGGCCATCGCCAAGGGCGACCTGTCGTCCAAGATCACGGTCGAGGTCAAGGGCGAAATCCTCGCCTTGAAAAACACCATGAATACCATGGTCGATCAGCTCAACGGCTTCGCATCCGAGGTGACCCGCGTGGCGCGCGAGGTCGGCACCGAAGGCAAGCTGGGCGGCCAGGCCGCCGTGCCGGGCGTGGCCGGTACCTGGAAGGACCTGACGGACAACGTGAACTTCATGGCGTCTAACCTGACTGGCCAGGTGCGCAACATCGCCGAAGTGACGACGGCGGTGGCCAACGGCGACCTGTCCAAGAAAATCACGGTGGACGTAAAGGGAGAAATCCTGGAGCTCAAGAACACCATCAACACCATGGTGGACCAGCTCAATGGTTTTGCCTCCGAGGTGACGCGCGTGGCGCGCGAGGTCGGCACCGAAGGCAAGCTCGGCGGCCAGGCTGCGGTGCCGGGCGTGGCCGGCACCTGGAAAGACCTGACCGACAGCGTCAACTTCATGGCGTCGAATCTGACCGGCCAGGTCCGCAACATCGCCGAAGTGACGACCGCGGTAGCGCGCGGCGACCTGTCCAAGAAGATCACTGCCGACGTTCGCGGCGAAATCCTGGAGCTGAAGAACACCATCAACACCATGGTCGACCAGCTCAATGCCTTTGCCGGCGAAGTGAGCCGGGTGGCGCGCGAAGTGGGCACCGAAGGCGCACTCGGCGGCCAGGCCCAGGTGCCCGGTGTGGCGGGCACCTGGAAAGACCTGACCGACAACGTCAACTCCATGGCGCAAAACCTGACCGGCCAGGTGCGCAATATCGCCGACGTGGCCACGGCGGTGGCCAATGGTGACCTGAGCCGCAAGATCACGGTGGACGTAAAGGGCGAAATCCTCGAGCTCAAGAACACGCTCAATACGATGGTGGACCAGCTCAATGCTTTTGCCTCCGAGGTGTCGCGCGTGGCGCGTGAAGTGGGTACGGAAGGAAAGCTGGGCGGCCAGGCCCAGGTGCGCGGCGTGGCCGGCACCTGGAAGGACCTGACCGACAACGTCAACTCGATGGCGAACAACCTGACCGGCCAGGTGCGCAATATCGCCGACGTGACCACGGCGGTGGCACGCGGAGACCTGTCGCGCAAGATCACCGTTGAGGTGAAGGGCGAAATCCTGGAGTTGAAGAACACCATCAACACCATGGTGGACCAGTTGAACGGTTTTGCCTCCGAGGTGACGCGCGTGGCGCGTGAGGTCGGCACCGAAGGCAAGCTCGGCGGCCAGGCCGCCGTGCCGGGCGTGGCCGGCACCTGGAAGGACCTGACCGACAGCGTCAACTTCATGGCTTCCAACCTGACCGGCCAGGTGCGCAATATCGCCGAGGTGACGACCGCGGTAGCGCGCGGCGATCTGTCCAAGAAGATCACCGCCGATGTGCGCGGCGAGATTCTCGAGGTCAAGAACACCATCAATACGATGGTCGACCAGCTTAATGCCTTCGCCGGCGAAGTGAGCCGGGTGGCGCGTGAAGTGGGCACCGAAGGCAAGCTCGGCGGACAAGCGGCTGTCGAGGGCGTGGCGGGCACCTGGAAAGATCTGACCGACAACGTCAACTTCATGGCCAACAACCTGACCGGCCAGGTACGCAACATCGCCGAGGTGACGATCGCGGTGGCCAACGGCGACCTGTCGAAGAAGATCACGGCCGATGTGCGTGGCGAGATCCTGGAGGTGAAGGAAACCATTAACACCATGGTCGACCAGTTGCGCTCATTCGCGGCGGAGGTGAGCCGCGTGGCGCGTGAGGTCGGCACCGACGGCAAGCTCGGCGGCCAGGCGCAGGTGCCCGGCGTGGCCGGAACCTGGAAGGACCTGACCGACAACGTCAACTCGATGGCGTCCAACCTGACCGGCCAGGTGCGCAATATTGCCGACGTGGCCACGGCCATTGCCAAAGGCGACCTCAGCCGCAAGATCACGGTTGACGTGAAGGGCGAAATTCTTCAGCTCAAGGAGACCATGAACACCATGGTCGATCAGCTCTCGGCATTCGCCTCCGAGGTCACACGGGTGGCGCGCGAGGTTGGTACCGAAGGCAAACTGGGCGGCCAGGCGGCAGTGCCGGGTGTGGCCGGTACCTGGAAGGACCTGACCGACAACGTCAACTCGATGGCCTCCAACCTCACCGGACAGGTGCGCAATATTGCCGAGGTGACCATCGCAGTGGCGAACGGGGATCTGTCCAAGAAGATCACCGTGGACGTACGCGGTGAGATTCTCCAGCTCAAGGAGACCATCAACACCATGGTCGAGCAACTTCGTTCCTTTGCCTCGGAAGTCACGCGCGTGGCGCGTGAGGTTGGCACCGAGGGTCGTTTGGGCGGCCAGGCGGCCGTGCCTGGCGTGGCGGGCACCTGGAAAGACCTGACCGACACGGTGAACGGCTTGGCCAATAACCTGACCTCACAGGTGCGCAACATCGCCGAAGTCACCACGGCGGTGGCGCGCGGCGACCTGAACCGCAAGATCACGGTCTATGTGAAGGGCGAGTTTCTGGAGCTCAAGAACACCATCAACACCATGGTGGACCAGCTGAACGCCTTTGCCGGCGAGGTCACCCGGGTGGCGCGCGAGGTGGGCACCGAAGGCAAGCTGGGCGGCCAGGCGCAGGTCTCGGGCGTGGGAGGTACCTGGAAGGACCTGACCGACAACGTGAACTTCATGGCTTCCAACCTCACCGAGCAGGTGCGCGGCATCGTGAAGGTGGTTACCGCCGTCGCCAACGGAAACCTGAGCCAGCGTCTGACGGTGCAGGCCAAGGGTGAAGTCGCTGCGCTGGCCGACACCATCAACAACATGACCGACACGCTGGCGACGTTTGCCGACCAGGTGACCAACGTGGCGCGCGAAGTGGGCGTCGATGGCCGGCTTGGGGGGCAGGCCAATGTGCCGGGCGCCGCCGGCACCTGGAAAGACCTCACCGGTAACGTCAACCTGCTGGCCGCCAACCTGACGACCCAGGTGCGCGCCATTGCGGAAGTGGCAACCGCGGTAACAAAAGGCGACCTCACGCGCGCCATCCAGGTGGATGCCAAAGGCGAGGTGGCCGAACTCAAGGACAACATCAACACGATGATCTCGAACCTGCGCGAGACCACCGAAAGCAACCGCGAGCAGGACTGGCTCAAGACCAATGTCGCCAAGTTCACCGGCATGTTGCAGGGGCAACGGGCGCTCAAGACCGTGAGCCAGATGCTGCTGACCGAGCTGGCGCCGCTGGTGCAGGCCCAGCAAGGCACCATTTACCACCTGGCCGGTGTTGGCACCGGCACCGAGGGCGGCGACGACGTGAGGCTCAGGCTGCTCTCCAGTTATGCGCAGGCCTCTGGAGTTCCGCTGGCCGAAACCATAGGACTCGGTGAGGGCCTGGTGGGCCAATGCGCGCTGGAAAAAAAAGGCATCCTGCTCACCGATGTGGCGCCGGACTTCGTGACCATTTCGTCGAGCCTGGGCGAGGCCCGGCGAATCAGCATCATCGTGCTGCCGGTGCTCTTCGAGGGCCAGACCAAAGCCGTCATCGAGTTGGCCGCTCTACAGCAGTTCAGCCCCGGCTCGCTGGCGTTCCTGGAGTTGTTGACGCAGAGCATCGGCGCTGTTTTCAACACCATCGAGGCGACCATGCGTACCGAGGGCCTGCTGTCGCAGTCGCAGCAACTCACGGTCGAGTTGCAATCGCGGCAGAGTGAGCTGCAGGAGACCAATGAACAACTGGGCACCAAGGCCCGGTTGCTTGCCGAGCAGAATGCCGAAGTCGAGCGCAAGAACGCCGAGGTCGAACAGGCCCGCCACGCCCTGGAGGAAAAGGCCGCCGAGTTGGCGCTGACGTCGAAGTACAAGTCGGAATTCCTGGCCAATATGTCGCACGAACTGCGCACACCGCTAAATTCGATTCTTATCCTGAGCCAGCAACTGGCCGGCAACAGCGCAGGCAACCTGAGCGCAAAACAGGTGGAATTCTCGCGCAACATCAACTCTTCGGGCTCGGACCTGTTGCACCTCATCAACGACATTCTGGATCTGTCCAAAATCGAGTCCGGCACGGTAACGGTGGAGGTGGAGGAAATTCCGTTCCACGGCCTGCGCGAAACCATCGAGCGCAACTTCCGCCATGTGGCCGAAGCCAAAAACCTGCCGTTCCGCGTGTTTTTCGCGGACGACCTGCCGCGCAGCATGGAAAGCGACTCCAAGCGCCTGCAGCAGATTCTGAAGAACCTGCTTTCCAACGCGGTCAAGTTCACGACCCACGGCCATGTCGAGATACGGGTCGGTCTGGCGACCCAGGGTTGGAGCCTCGATCACCCGATCCTCAAGGGTGCGCCGCAGGTACTTGCCTTCGCGGTCGAGGACACCGGCATTGGTGTTCCGCCGGACAAGCAGAGGCTGATTTTCGAGGCGTTCCAGCAGGCCGACGCCGGGACCTCGCGCAAATACGGTGGCACCGGGCTCGGCCTGGCCATCAGCCGGGAGCTGGCGGTGCTGCTGGGTGGTGAAATCAGAATATCCAGCATCCATGGGCAGGGAAGTACGTTCACGCTTTATCTGCCGTTGCACTTCGCCGGGCCGAATAACCTGCCCAGCGTTCCAAATGAGCGGCGCATGATCGACACTGGCCGGACGAACGTGTTCAGCACGGTATCCGGAGCGCGCGAAATGCAGGTTGCGGACGATCGTGACACCATTGCTGCCGGCGATCCGGTGTTGCTCATCATCGAGGATGACCCGCACTACGCGCGCATCGTGCTTGGCCTGGCGCGCGATCGGGGCTTCAAGGGTCTGGTGGCGCTAAAAGGCGCCTTGGGACTTGCACTCGCCCGCCAATACGGACCAACGGCGATTTCGCTCGATATTTTCCTGCCCGACATGCTTGGCTGGACCGTACTCAACCAGCTGAAACTGGACCCGGCCACACGGCACATTCCGGTTCAGGTCATGAGCGTAGCTGACGAGGACCGCACCCATGGTCTCGCGCATGGTGCGTTTGCGTACCTGGTCAAGTCGGCCACCAGCGACAGCATGGAAACGGCGCTCGACAACATCAAGGAGTTCGCGGCCCCGCGCACCAAACGCCTTCTGATTGTTGAAGACAACGATATCGAGCGCCAAGCCATCGTCGGGCTGCTTGGTCACACGGATATCGAGATGGTTGAAGTGGCCCGGGGGGGCGACGCCCTGCAGGCGATGCGTCAGCAGTCCTTTGATTGCGTGGTGCTCGATCTGCGCCTGCCCGACATGACGGGCTTTGAGCTACTGGCAAGGATACACGCCGAGCCGGCTCTGGCCGAGATTCCAGTGGTCGTCTTCACCGGTAAGGACCTGAGCGCCGACGAACGCACGAAGCTCAAGGCGATGGCCAAGAGCATCGTACTCAAGGACGTCCAGTCTCCCGAGCGCCTGCTCGACGAGACGGCACTGTTCCTGCATCGCGTGGTGACCGACCTGCCGGCCGACAAACAGGAAATGCTGCAGCGCCTGCATGGCTCCAATGAATCCCTGCGCGGACGCAAGGTGCTGGTGGTTGACGATGACGCGCGCAATATCTTTGCTTTGACCTCACTGCTTGAAAACCAGGACATGCAGGTGATCAGCGCGACCAATGGCCGCACCGCGATCGGCCTGATCGAGAACACGCCCGACCTGAGCCTGGTATTGATGGACATAATGATGCCCGACATGGATGGTTATGAGACCATGCGCGAGATTCGCAGCGCCCCCGAGTTTCGCAATCTGCCGATCCTCGCGCTGACCGCCAAGGCGATGAAGGGTGATCGTGAGAAGTGCCTCGACGCCGGTGCCAGCGACTACATCGCCAAGCCGGTCAACACCGACCAGCTGCTGTCGCTGATGCGGGTATGGCTTTTCCGATGAGCAACCCCCGGGCCGCACCCGCCGGCAAACACCTCCACCTGCCACGCTCGGGTCAGGTCATGAGCCGCTGGGCCGCTCCCAAGGCGAATAGCACCGCAGCCCATTGGGCGGAGGTTGCCTGATGAGCGCTGGTTCTTCTCGCATACCGGCTTCGCGCAATGGCCGTGCAACGCCTGGGTTGGCCTTGGAGCACGTCGGTGTCCTGGCAGTGCCTGCCGCCGTTGACGACGACCGGATCAAGATATTGATCGTGGACGACGAGCCGAGCAATCTCCTGGTGCTTGAAACCGTACTGGACGACCCCGGCTACCATTTGGTGCGTGCCCAGTCGGCCGATCAGGCGTTGATGGCGCTCGTCGATGAGGAGTTCGCGCTTCTTATCCTGGATATCCGCATGCCGGGCATGACCGGCTTCGAACTGGCCCAGATGATCAAGGAGCGGAAAAAGACCGCTCGGGTGCCGATCATTTTCCTGACGGCGTATTACGACAAGGACCAGCACATACTGGAGGGTTATGGCACCGGCGCCGTGGACTTCCTGAACAAGCCGGTGAACCCGGCCGTGCTGCGATCGAAGGTATCGGTCTTCGCCGACCTGCACCGCGGCAACCGTGCGATCACGGTGTCGAACAATGCGTTGAAGGCCGAAGTGGCCGAGCGCCGCCGCGTCGAGGAACAATTGCGGGACTTGAATGAGACCCTGGAGCAGCGCGTGACCGAGCGCACCGAGGCGTTGCGCCAGGCTGACCAAAAGTTGCAGATCATCATGAGCAGCATCACCGACGGTTTGCTCATGCTCGACCACAACTGGTGCTTCACCTATTTCAACGAGCAGGGCGCACGCATCGTCGGGATGCGCCAGGAGCAGCTGATTGGTGCCTGCGTCTGGGATGTTTTCACCCGCATGCAGGGGACGAAGTTCTCCGAAGGCTTTCATCGCGCGGTCGATACGCGGCAGACAGTGTCGTTCGAGGAGTTTTATCCCTTGCCCCTGAACAGGTGGCTGCGCTGCCATTGTTATCCGTCGGACGAAGGGCTTTCGGTCTACTTTCACGACGTGACCGATAGACATGAGGTCGAAGAAAGGCGCGAGCAGCTGCTGCGCGCCGAACAGGCTGCCCGCAGCGAGGGCGAGCGTATTGCGCTGCTCAAGGACGAGTTTCTGGCTACGCTCAGCCACGAACTGCGCACACCGCTCTCTTCCATTGTGGGTTGGGCCAACATACTGAAACGGGCCGATGTTGATGAGGAGACACGGCGCCGTGGCATCGATGTGATTGCCCGCAACGCGCAGGCGCAGTCGAACCTTATCGCCGACCTGCTGGACATGAACCGCTTCGTATCCGGCAAACTGAGAATGAATGTGGAGCGGGTTGATCTGAACATGATCGCCGCCGCCGCAGCCGACTCCGCGCGGCCCGCCGCCAAAGCCAAGGGGGTGACCATCAACCTGCGACTCGCGGGCGCCATCGGACTCGAAGTGATGGGTGACGCCGCGCGCCTGCATCAGATCGCCTGGAACCTGCTCACCAACGCGCTGAAATTCACCAACGCGGGCGGCTCCATCGCGGTCGTGACCGAAACGAATGGTCTCCAGGTAGCCCTGACCGTCTCCGACACCGGGCAGGGCATATCACCCGAGTTCATGCCGCACTTGTTCGACCGGTTCAGCCAATCCGACGCTACCGCAACGCGTCTGCACGGTGGCTTGGGGCTGGGGCTGTCGATAGTCAAGAACCTGGTCGAACTGCATGCGGGCACGGTGCGAGCCACTAGTGCCGGTCTGGGTCAGGGCTCCTCTTTTACGGTCCTGTTGCCGCGGGCGGTTCAGGTACCCGCGCCAGCTCTGGTCGGGCCCGACCCGACGGTGCGGGAACAGGCCGATGGGTTTGCTGTCTCCGGACGCCAGATGCTGGATGGCCAGGTTGATCTGCATGGTGTATGCGTGTTGTTGGTGGACGATCATGAAGACATGCTGGAGGTCGAGCGGCGGCTGCTGTGCGAATGCGGCGCCACCGTAACGACAGCGGACTCCGCCGCGCAGGCGCTGCTGCTGATGCGCTCCGGCCGTTTCGACGTTTTGCTGAGCGACCTGGGTATGCCCGGCATGGACGGCTATGAGTTGATCCACGAGGTCAGGACCGCCCTTGGCTTGTCCGCTGCGCGGATGCCGGCGGCGGCGGTCACGGCCGGTGTGCGGGCGGAAGATAGAGAGCGTGCCTTGAAGGCAGGTTACCAGGTATGTATTCGCAAGCCGGTGAATGCGGCTTTGTTGCAGGACACGGTATACGACCTCGCGAGCCGCCGGGCTAACCGTCCAGACTTGCAAAGCAGAAACACTTAGTCAAAGTTGGAGATGCCAAATGCATGATGAGGCTCAGGTTATCGTGGTTGATGACAACAAAGACGCGGCCGAAGCCCTGGCGCGCTTGCTGGAACTCGACGGCTACACAGTTCGCATTGCGCTGGACGGAGATTCGGCGCTGGCGTTGATCGACGAACTCCGACCGCATTGCGTGCTGCTGGATATTGAAATGCCGGGAATAGACGGCTGTGAACTCTCCAGACGACTGCGCGAAACCCACGGCGATGATATTGTCCTGATTGCAGTGACAGGGTGGGACGAAGAGCGGGAGGGAGTCGCGGAGACGTTCGTGCGGGTTGACCACTATCTCAGGAAGCCGATTGATTCGACGGCCCTTCGAAAGTTGCTGCCTCCCGCCGGGAGGTAGGCCCAGCAGCGCTTCTTACTACTATTTCCTTGCCACTGCAAGCGAGGGCTGGGTAACGGCCACCGGGTCTTGCGCAGGCGTGACTGACAACGCAATACCGCTTTGATCGGTTCGCACCGCCAATTGCTCGTAAAAGGGTATGTCGGTTGTGATGAAAACCACGCAAGTTATGAAAACCGCGAGCAACAGCGAGGTACTTACTACGAAGGACCATGGCAGACTCGAAGAAGCACGCTCGTCCCTGGAAGTCTCAAGGAGCGCGAATTGCGCCTCCGTGGAGACAAAGTCTTGATGCCGCGCCGGAAAGTTGCCCTCCCATTGGCATGCGAAATATTCGCAGCGGAAGCGCTTCACCGGTACCACCAGGCTCGTCAATCTGTCAATAGGTCGGCGCCACGTACGGAACAGGCGACCCCGGCATTTTGGACAGTGTTTGGTATCGTACGTGGCTTCCTCGTGCGGTTGATGCGCTGGTTCTGCTGACATGCCCAACTCCTTTTTTCGACAAAGGCAAAGTGTTTGTGGATGCCAGACAGGTTAAGGTTGGGCCCGGGGCTTGACAATCGGCGCACCGGTGATTGACCGGTAAGAACGGTCCTACAGCGAACGAGGCAGACAGGCCTGGCGGAGCCAAGGGCCAATGGCGCGGCGAGCGCTGGCTGGCGTCTGACACATAAACCGGTCGACGCTGTCCTTGCAGACACCGGCCCTATCGTTGTGGCTCGCGGGATGCCGTCTGGAGGCCGGTACACCACGGACGCAACGCGCGCTTTTTCCTACGCCCGGTGGCGGCCATGTCTGATCGATTCGCCTGGCTCCGCGCGGTATCCTTGATCCACCTTCACACCATTAAGGGGATCATCATGGGCAAGTATGTTTTAGGTTGGTTTCTCGGCATTCCGGCGGTTGTACTTGTGGTCGCGTATTTTTTCTTTCATTGAGAGTGCGGCGCCAGGGCCGACAGGCAGCCAGCGGCATTTAGACCGTTTGTCGTGGGGGTTTGCGGACTAACCCGCACCTTTACCTGCCTGCGCCAGTAATTCTTCGATCTTGCGTGCCAGATCGAAAACGTCCACCGGTTTGCGCCATCATCGTGAGCAGTTCAGTCATGGTTGAACGCGCGTCCGCGTTATCTTCCACATAGACCAACTTGCGCCGCGCGGGGGCCTTTTTCAGCTCGGGCGCCGACCGGGCACCCGCCGGTTTCCAGATCGCGGGCAAACCGACCGTGAATACGCTGCCACGGCCCTGTCCCGCGCTTGTCGCATGCACTTCGCCGCCATGCAACTCGACCAGTTCCCTCACCAGCGCAAGGCTTACACCGAGGCCGGCATGGGTGTGGTTCAGAGGCGCGGGCCCCTGGACAAAGGGCTCAAAGATATGGGGAAGCAGATCTTCCGAAATACCACTGCCCTCGTCTTGTACCGTCACAACCGCCCGACCATTTTCCTCGGCCAAGCCGATCCGAACCGCGCCGCCCACCGGAGAAAATTTCAGCGCGTTGTTGGCGAGATTATTCAGAATCTGCTCTATTCTGACTGGGTCGGCGTTCACCCATACAGGGCGGGACGTGAAGCTGATGTTGAATCCCAGTGCGCGATCGGTGCCTCGGATCCCATCGATGGATGCGCTCACGGACTCGCAAAGATCAAGCGGCTGGTTATTCAGCACAATCTTTCCAGCGAGCAGACGGCTGACATTCAGCAAATCGTCCACGATGTAATTCAGGTGGCGGTATTGCCGGTCGATGATTTCCAGAGATCGGTCCAAGCGGGCTTGGTCCGCCACCCCTGTTTTCAGAAGAGAAACCGCGCCCGAAATTGCTGCGAGCGGGTTCCTGAGTTCATGGCCCAACATTGCCAGGAATTTGTCTTTGGCTTTGTTCTGGGTCTGAGCCGCCTCAAGGGCTTCCGTCTCCTTTTGCAACAGCACCCGGCGTTCGGACTCAGCACTGTGCCGGGAGGCGCGCTCTTGTTCCAACAGCCGACTGGCATTCATCAAGGCCTGATTCAACGAGTCAACTTCGCGAATAGCCGACGTCGCCGGCTCCGGTCTGCGGCCCTGGCCGAGCAAAACCGCGGATCTGCCGGCGACTTGCATTGCGGTGATCAGACGTCTGCCAAATATCGCCGCGACGAACAATGCCGCGAGCAAGGCCAGGATCAGCCCCCCGCCCGCCAACTGGACCGCACGCGTGGCAGGCGCCTCAATTGACTCTACGGGCGCGGCCACCGCCACGGTCCATCCGGTCAGGTCGGAATGGGTAAACGCGTCGTATGACTCGATTCCTTACACGGTGGGGTGGCGGATCAGGCCGTCGTGCGCGGCTGCCGCGGCGCTCACCAGTTCGTGCCTGGCCAGTTTGCCAAGCAGCTCTTCAGTCTTGTGGCTTCGCGCTATGAACCTGCCACCGAGGTCGATCAAACCCACGATCCAGCTGGGCGGCAAGGCCTTCTGAAGGGAAACTCTTTTCCAGAGGCCGACGCCGAACGCCTGGGCCACAACGAACTTCTTTCCGCCTGCGGAGCGGGCAGGTACGTAGATGCTGGTCAGAAGCGTGCCGGTGACGAGCCCAACAACCAAATCCGAGATCAGCGGTTTTTGAGTTGCGATAACCTGCGTTACACGTGCCAGCGCCACTGGGGGCGGCGCAGCGGTGCCGAAGGGTACTCTTGTATTGAGTAGCTGCGTTCCTGACGCATCCAGCAGCACGGTCCAGACATCGGGCCGGTCGAGTGCGGCTGCCTGCGCATAAAACGCCTTTAGATTTCCGGTTTCCAGGTGCTCTGAATTTCCAAGAACTTGCAGTGCGGAAAGAGACCCTTGCACCTCGCGGTCAACGATCAGGGATACGGCACGGGCCGTCTCTTTCAGACCACGCAGCGAAGCGTCGCGCTCTTCCCGCTGGATCTTTGCCAAGGCAAGCGCCGCCACGATAAAAATCGGAATGAAGATGGCCAGGACCATAAGCGCCAAGTAAGCCCGAATTTTCATGGAAAGTTTTTACCACACGCGTAGTTTGGGACTCTGAAGCGGAGCGCGGACATATCCCGCTGCGTCTGTGCGTTACCGTACAGACGCAGCGCCGAAAATGTGGCCAACTTCCGCCAACAATCCGGGAAATACACAGTACGTGTCGTGACGCCGCCGACAATTTTCACCTATGGCCAAGCACCTGTTTTATCCAACCGCGCCGCCGGCTTTCGCATCCGACGTCGCGCTCCGTGACTGGAATGACTTGCTCACTGCCGTCAAATCAAGGCTCAGAAACACCGTGGGTGAATTTCTCAGTCCTGCCTCAGACTTGAATGCACCCGCCACGGCGGAGCGGATCCGTGTCAACGTGCTGGAATGCGTGGCGGCGCTGGACCAGTTGCATGCCACGCTGGACCATGAACTCTCCCGGCGAACGCAACTGGAACTGGAACTGGTAGAAGTGCGTTCTGCCCTGGAAAGGGCTCGTGCCGGACTCGCTGGAGGCCCGGCAGCGGCAAGCGTGCCAATGGCGACCGACAGGCTGCTTTCGTCCGCTAGTTCACCGTGCCGGGGCTTCCTCTGACAGCTGGCGGTGCCGCGGCATGTGCCGTGCCTGACGGGGTTCGCGTCACCGAGTCCAGCAGCCCCGCCCAGGATAAAGGCGGCAGTTGCCCCGCCAGCTTCGCCACCAGCTGTTGAGCCAGCCCGGTAAACAACACCGGCCGTAGCAGCCAGCGCCACGGCCTGCTCCATGCGAGCGCGGCGCCCACCACCAGTGCCCCGGCGACCAGGCCGAACGGGCTGCGCTGGGCCAACGGCCGTGCGACGGCCCTCAATCCCTCCGAAGCCACCAGGGCACCGATACGCAATGGGTGCTGCGTCCACCAACTACCCACCGCATCTAGCAACACTCCGGCGATGGGAAGTGCTCGTAGCGAAGCCATCCAGGCGGCAAAGGGCACACCGCTTGCGCGTGCGGTGGAAACACCACGCGGAGTGGACACTGCGCTCAGGCAGCGGCGAATGCGCTCGCGCGAGAGTTCCAGCCGCTCACAGGCCTGTTCGGCGCCGTTCATGGGGCGGCCATCTCGCGCAGCAAGTCAAGGTCGGCCTGCAATTGCCGACGCAGGTGGTCCAAAGATGCCTCAGCACCGCCTTGCCGCGCTGCAATGATGCAGGCCACCGCAGCCGCGGCAGGCAGCAACGGGGCTGTCACCAGCGCCCACGGCGCGTGAATTTGCGCTGCCGGCACAACGGCCCACAGCATCACGGACACACCGGCCAGCGTGATCGCCGTGCCGGTGCAGCACAAAGCCAGCGTAGCCAGCACAATGCGCCGCTTCCAGACCGATGCCGACGTACCCGCCTCCGCCGCCAGCAACTGCCCGTAGGCCTGCGCGTGGTCCGCCAGCAAATGCGGCCGGTCCACCAGCAGGCGCAGCAAGGGATGCAGCATGGAGTCGGGCCGGGTGGGGGAACTTACGAGCGCTGCGAAGCGCGACCCATCAGGCTCACCAGGGCCATCAGCGCTGCGCCGGTGGCGGCGGCGATAAGCATTGCTTTGACCGGCTCCTCCTTGATGTAACTGACGGTGCTGTCGGATGCGCGCAAGGCCTTGTCACGCAGTTGCTGCGACGTGTCGCGCACGGTGTTGACACCGCGTTGTGCCAGCGCGCTGACTTGCTCGGTGGCGCGGTTCAACATGGGCGAAGCCTGCTCGCGCAAGTCGTGTACGGTTCCAGAGAGGCTGTCCAGCGCGCCGTTGGCGGCCTTTTGGGTCGACCTGATAGCGTGGTCGGCTGAAGCGGCGGCCTGGTCGGCAAGGTTGTTGGCAGGGGACAGGGGATTGACGGACATGGTGTTTCCTTGAGCTGGTTTGAAATTGGTGGGAGAGAAATGGGGGGAGCCCGGCGTTGCCGGCATTGCGGAGTTCATTTAGTTCTTCCGCAGCAGACCGACCAGAAAGCTGGCAATTGCAAGCACGGCGAAAACAATAAACAGAATCTTGCCGATGCCCATGGCGCCAGCGGCGATGCCGCCGAAGCCGAACATTGCGGCGATCAATGCGATAACGAAGAACACAACGGCGTAATGCAGCATGACAAAGCTCCTGGTTGGAAGGCGCCAGTGCGCCCCTGGGGTGGAAGGGTTTCGCAACGCGTGTCGCTGCGATGTTTCAAGTGTCACCGCTGCCACCGTCGGAGGCGATAGGCTGGTTCGCCGCACGCTTGTCGGGGGAGCCAGCGCGCCTGCGTAGGACGCTGCTGACAGCGCCGCCCTAACCGAGCAGCGCTTCTTGGACGGCGGTCAGCGTGGACTGCGGCAAACTCGCGTGTATGCGGGTGCCTTGCCCCGGCACCGACGCCACGGTCAGCGCGCCACCCTCCGCCTCCACGCGAAAACGCATACCCACCAGCCCATGCGCGGACGCGCGTCTTGCGCCGGGGTCAAACCCGGCGCCGTCATCGCGGACGGACACTTCGGCCTGGCCATCGCGGTTGCCCAAAGTGACCCAGACCGTTCGCGCCTGGGCATATTTGCTGATATTGGTAATGGCCTCCTGCACCAGGCGGTAGACCACCAGTTCGGCGCTGACTTCCAGCTGTACTGGCTGCAGCGCGCATTGAACCTCGATGCCGGAACGCTCCGCAAATTCGCGCGCCAGAATTTCGAGTGCCGCCACCAGCCCCAGATTGCTCAACGCCGATGGCCGCAGATCCTCGATGATGCGGCGTTTTAGGGCAATGCCGCTGTTAAGGGTTTCCACCAGATGCCCAAGCCGCTCCAGTGCTTCGGGGGCGATGCCGGCCAAGCGGGACTTGATGCGCGCAGCGTCGAGTTTGGCCGACGTCAGCAGTGCGCCCAGTTCGTCATGCAGGTCGCGCGCCAGCCGGCTGCGTTCGTCTTCGCGCGCAGTCTGCAGATGCTGCGTCAGTTCGGTGAGCTGGGCCGTGCGCTGCGCCACTTCGCCCTCCAGCCGGTCACGTTCGGCCTGCACCGCGCGTTTTGCCTCGAACTGCTGTTGCACCAGCGCGCTGGATTGGCGCAGGTACAGAAACAGCGCCAGCAGGCTGATTGCGCTCAGCGCCGCAACACCGATGCGGCTTAGCATCAGGGTGCGGTAAACGTCCTCGCGACTCTGCGCTACGTTGCCGGTTTCCCGCGTCAGCAGCTCGGCCCCCAGCACCCGGATCGCCTCCATCTTTTCCTTGCCGATACCGCTCAGCATCAGATCGCGTGTTTGCGCGCTTTTGCCTTCCTGATGCAGCTGAATCGTCAGCGCGAGTTCGGACAGCTTGGTATCGGTCAGGTCGCGCATTTTCTTGAGCACCTCGATAGCCGCGGGTTCGCGCGCGTAGTACGCGTCCAGAAACGCGTAGGCCTCGCCGATGCGCCCGACAGCGGTGTCATAGGGTTGAAGGTAGTCCTTGCGGTCCGTCAACAGGTAGCCGCGCTGCCCGCTCTCGGCGTCCAGAATGCTTTGCGCCAGGCCCATGATGGCGGCGCGCGCCGTGCCCATCTTGCCCAAGTCGTCCAGGGACCGCACGGAGCGCCAATACGAACCTTCGCTGATAAGCACCATCGCCAGTACGGCGACGCAGGCCAGCGGAAAGACAAAAGGGCTGCGGCGGACCGCCTCGATAACATCTACCTTCATGGCGCGCTCCAAAGTGTGGGATCATCGGCGCAGGAGGCTTGCCAACGACCATGATTCGAATTGCCATTGTTGACGACCATGCCATGGTGCGCGCTGGTCTGCGCCAGTTTTTTGCCGACCAGATCGACTTCCAGGTGGTTGGCGAAGCCGCCACGGGCCGACAGGCGCTCGACATCGTGCGCAAAGGTGAGGTGGATGTGATCCTGATGGACATTTCCATGCCCGACCAGAGCGGCGTCGATGCGTTGGCGGCCATCAAGGCACGCGCGCCGGATCTGCCGGTGCTGATACTGTCCGGTTTTCCGGAAGAGCATTACGCCACCACTTTGCTGCGCCAGGGCGCTAGCGGTTACCTGAACAAGGATTGCGACCCGGAAGAAATCGTCAAGGCGATCCGTACCGTGTACCGCGGCCGTAAATACATTACGGCCGGCGTGGCCGAACGGCTGGCCGAGGCCTTTACCGGCGGTGGTGACAAGCCGCTTCATGAGCAATTGTCGGAGCGCGAGTTGCAGGTGTTCCTGCGGTTGGCCAAGGGTGAAACTATTGGGCACATGGCCGTCAGCATGTCGCTCAGCGTAAAGACCGTCAGCACCTACCGTACCCGCGTAATGGAAAAGATGAAGCTTGAGTCCAACAGCGACCTGACCTACTACGCGCTGAAAAACGGCCTGATTCAGTAGCCTGGCGGCTCATTCAGCCGCCTTCGTGGTCTGCACTGCGGTCCTATGAGCCTTGGGAACGGCCCGGCGGCTCATTCGGCAGCCTTCGTGCTCTGCACTGCGGTCCTATGAGCCTTGGGAACGGCCCGGCGGCTCATGCCAACCTGCCAGAGCCGCTGTCGCTGGGGGTGCCCTCGGCCAGGGTGGCGCAGTATTGAATCAGCGCATCGATTTCATTGGATTTGTCGAACACCTGGTCGGCGCCCAGTTCCATGCATTTGCGCCGTATGTCCGCTGTGGCGTAGTTGCTCAGTACCACCAGATGGTGGCCTAGTGCCATGGCATGCGCCGCCCGGATGACGCCCAGGCCAGAGCCGCCCTTCAAGAAAATGTCTACGATCACCAGATCGGCCCGGTTGCTTTCCTTGGCAAGCCAGGACACCGCGGACGATTCATCTTCGGCCGTGCCAACCACCCGGATCGGCACCAGTTCCTCCAGGGTAGCGATTAGGCTCTCACGAATAACCTGGCTGTCTTCGACGATAAAAGTCTTCAGCTGGTGCATCAACGTTGTCTCTGGTTCCCCGAAATACAGGGCCTGTGGCTCGCGCCCGGCGTTGTGGTGGTTTTGTTTGGCATGGCAATCCAGCGCCGATATTCGGCCAACCATGGTCAAGGCAGAACCACTCGCGACCAGTATGCCTGCGAAATTACGCCGCTGCCACCCGCCACCGGCCCGCCTGGGTGTCAGACGATTCCTACGCTGAAGTTCCGGTTTGGCGCGATATCGCATTGGCGTGTCCCTCTGGTTGTGGCGCTGCTTGCGGACGCACCAGTCTGATTTCGGGGCTCATGGCGACCATACGCGCCGGTCCAAAAATGGTGGCAAAGGCCACATCCTTGGCGTCGCGTCCGCTGGCCAGCCGCACCACGTGCTCCACTGGTGCCATTCCGGTCGGGTCGAACTGCACCCAGCGCCCACCGAGGTAAGCCTCGAAGATGGCATGGAAGTCCGGCGGCGGCTCAGGGAAACTCGCGTACCCGCTGACCAGCCGCGCCGGAATGTTCAGCGCGCGGCAAAACGTGACGGACAGGTGCGCGAAGTCGCGGCATACGCCGGCGCGCTGCAGGTACACGTCGCGCGCGGTGGTGGTGGCGTTGGTCGAGCCGATACGGTATTCGATATGGTTGCGCACCCAGTCGCAGATCGCCATGACGCGTGTGTAACCACCCGGAAGCATGCCGAAAATCCGCTGTGCGTCCTGCCCCAGATGGTCGGACTCGCAATAACGCGTGGGCATCAGAAAACGCAGCACGTCGTCCGGAATCTCGCGCACCGGCACTTCCTGCGCGGCCTGGTCAGCCGGGGTGGTATCCCGGTCCACGGTGGCGCGGTAACTTATGCTGAACGGACCCGCCTCAGCCTGCAGCCGCAGAAAGCGGTTGCCCGAGTGCGGATCGATGTAGCTACGCGAGGGCGTTGGTGGCTCGATCAGCAGCGTTTCCCGCAACACCGTTTGACCTTCGCCGTTGGCGGCATGAATCAGGAAAATGAATTCGCTGGGGCCATCAATCTGGTAGGCAAGTGTGCAATCGATTTCCAGCCGGGCGGAGCCCGGCTGTGGCGGTACGCCGTCTTGCGCACCCGCTTCGGGTCGGCGCAACGGTGCGCCAGTGGCGCTTGTGGTGGGGCTTGTATCAGGCATACCACGTATTCGACCAGCGTTTGCCTGCATCCGTAATAAGCGCTCGCGCGGAGGCACTGTAAGACAAAGGCCTGACCGTGCAAGCCGGGCGGCGTCGGCCTGCAGGCGGCGGCGCATGCGTAGGACATCTACTACCCCAACTGGCGGCGCAGTCCGCTGTACGCCCGCCGCGCACTATTCGACACTGGCCTCACCAAGTGCTTGCTTCTGCCCGCTCCGGGTTTGGCATCCACGACTCTTCAAAGGACATTCATGAAAACGACACTCAGAAACACCCTGGCCCTGGCCACCGTGGCGATTGCTACGCAGGTCATGGCACAGGTTACCTTTTACGAGAAAGAGCGCTTTGAAGGGCAATCATTCACCACCCAACGGCCGGTGGCCAATTTCGACCGGTACGGTTTTAACGACCGCGCCTCATCGGTGACGGTTGCTGGCCAGCGTTGGGAGGTGTGCGAGGACGCCCGCTTCAGCGGCCGTTGCGTCATATTGCGGCCTGGCAACTACCCGTCGCTGTCTGCCATGGGCTTGAACAACCAGGTTTCCTCGGTTCGTGGCGTGAACCGGAACGCGCGTTTTGACGATGAGCGTTATGCGCCGGCGCCGATGCCGGTGTATGACGGGCACCGGCGTAACAACGAACGCCTGTACCAGGCTGACGTGACATCGGTGCGCGCGGTGGTCGGGCCTCCGGAGCAGCGTTGCTGGGTTGAACGCGAACAGGTCATGCAGGAGAAAAGCGGTTCCAACGTCGGTGCCGGCGTCGTCGGCGCGGTGATAGGCGGCATTCTGGGCCACCAGATTGGCGACGGTCGCGGTCGTGATCTGGCCACCGTTGGCGGGGCGATTGCAGGAGGTGCGGTAGGTGCCACCGTAGGCCGCCACAACAACCCGCAACCCACTACCCGCGACGTGCAGCGTTGCGCAACCGTGCCGGCCCAGACCCAGCCCACCTCATGGGACGTGACCTACAACTTCCGTGGCCAGGACCATCGGGTGCAGATGACTACACCGCCCGGAGCCACGGTCACGGTAAATCGCGACGGTGAGCCGCGCGCCTGAGCGCATCCTTTGCATCAAACCGAAACGAAAGCCAGAACCATGACTTTTGTATCCCTGTTCCTTGCCGCGTTGCTTCCCGCAATCGGCCTGGTGCTGTGGGTTGGCCGCGCCATCATGGCCCAGGCGGCAACCATACATTCGTTCAGCAATTTCGAAGGCATGCACTTCGAAGACGCGAGCACTTCGTAACCAACCAGGAGAATTTATCCATGAACCACTTCAACACTCTCAAGACTACGCTCACTGCTGCCGCAATGCTGCTGTTTGTGGCATCCCAGGCACAGGCCGCGCAAATGGACAAGGCGGCCTACAAGACGGAAAAGACGCGCATCAGCGCCGACTACAAGGTTGACAAGGCGGCTTGTTCTTCCTTGACCAAAAACGCAAAAGACATTTGCATGGAGCAGGCCAAAGGCAAGGAAAAGGTAGCCTACGCGGAGGCTGAATACGGCTACACGGGCAAGCCGGCCGACCAGGCCAAAATTATGAAGGTGAAGGCGGAAACTGGCTATGCCATCGCCAAGGAAAAATGCGATGACCTGGCAGGCAATGCCAAAGATGTCTGTATCAAGGAAGCCAAGGCCGTTAAGGTGAAGGCGCTGGTGGATGCCAAGACCAGCAAGCAGATTGCCGAAGTGAAGATGGATGGCGCGCAGGAAAAGCGCGACGCCGACTACAAGGTGGCGACCGAGAAATGCGACGCCATGGCGGGTGATGCAAAAACCAATTGCATCAGTGCGGCCAAGGCAAAATTTGGCAAGTCCTGAGCGTGGCCCGATGACCGCATCCGTCAATACGCGCAAGAGGCCTGGCACGCGCACCACGCCGGCTCCGAAATTGCCGCATGAGCAGGACGAGTCGGTAGGTATGACGGACGGTATTCCCAGCGAGCCGATGCGCCAGGCGCACAGGGATCTGGAGCGCGGCTTGCAGGATACCGACCGCGGCCCGGCGGCAGGTATTGCCTACAAGAAGTTGAAGGGGAGGGCCCTGTGAGATCTTCCACCCGCGGCAAGAATACCGTGCCGGCGTCCAAGGTCAAAAGCCTCGAGCAGCAGGCCGCCGACTTTACTGCCGAAGGTTCACCGCCGCCTGGCTTGGTGGCAAAAAAGGCGCCTGTAACCTTCGAAGGGCCGGACACCAAACAGAAGACGCTGGACAAGGCGCGTGTACAGGAACTTGACTACCTCACCACGAACCAGGGCCTTAGGCTGCCGGACAACCACAACTCGCTCAAGGCCGGTGCGCGCGGGCCGACGTTACTGGAAGATTTCATATTGCGCGAGAAGATCACGCATTTTGACCATGAACGGATTCCAGAACGGGCCGTCCATGCGCGAGGTGCCGGTGCGCATGGCTACTTTGAGGTGTACCAGTCGTGCGCGGAATTGACCTGCGCCGGCTTTCTGGCCGACCCCGCGATCAGGACGCCGGTTTTCGCGCGCTTCTCGACCGTGGCCGGCTCGCGCGGCTCCGCCGACACGGTGCGCGACGCGCGCGGCTTTGCGGTCAAGTTCTACACCCATGAGGGCAACTACGACCTGGTGGGCAACAACATCCCGGTGTTTTTTATCCAGGACGCGATCAAGTTTCCCGACCTGATCCATGCCGTCAAGCCCGAGCCGCACAACGAGATCCCGCAGGCCGCGAGCGCCCACGACACGTTCTGGGACTTCGCGACGCTGATGCCTGAGTGCACCCATATGCTGATGTGGGTCATGTCAGACCGCGCCATTCCACGTAGCCTGCGCATGATGGAAGGTTTTGGTGTACACACCTTTCGCCTAATCAATGCCCAGGGTGAATCGCACTTCGTCAAGTTTCACTGGAAACCCAAACTCGGAACCCACGCGCTGGCCTGGGACGAAGCGCAAAAGCTGGCCGGCAAGGACGCTGACTTTCACCGCCGCGACCTCTGGGAGGCAATCAACGGTGGCAACTTCCCCGAATGGGAACTGGGTATCCAGGTGGTGCCCCAGGCCGACGAACGGCGTTTTGATTTCGACCTGTTGGACCCGACCAAGCTGATACCTGAGGAGTTGGTACCGGTGCGCCGCATTGGGCGCATGGTGCTGAACCGCAATCCGGACAATTTTTTTGCGGAGACGGAGCAGGTGGCGTTTCACCCGGGCCATCTGGTGCCGGGTATCGACTTCTCGAACGATCCCTTGCTACAGGGGCGGCTGTTTTCCTACACCGACACCCAGCTCTCGCGCCTGGGTGGGCCAAATTTCCACGAGTTGCCGATCAACAAGGGTGTGTGCCCGATGCACAATTTCCAGCGTGATGGCATCCATCGCCAGAATATCGGTGCGGGACGGGTGGCCTACGAGCCCAATACCCTGGCTACAGGAACCGAGTTTCGAGTCGATGGTGGTGCGTCGGACCCCATAGGTTCCACCGGTTTCACGAGTTTCGCTGAGGCACTGGAGCCACCCAAGCTGCGCCAGCGCAACGGCTCGTTCAACGACCATTTTTCTCAGGCCCGCATGTTCTGGATAAGCCAGACCGTTACCGAGCAGGACCACATCGTGGCTGCGTTCCAGTTCGAGTTGTCCAAGCTGGAAACGCCGGCGATCCGCCAACGCATGGTGGATAACCTGGCCCACGTGGATAGTGCGCTGGCGCACCGTGTTGCTGCACCGCTGGGTATAGAGGCACCGGACGCCGACGCGGCGGCGGCACGGCCCGGCTTTCGCCAGGCGCCGTTCAAGGTGGCAGTCAAGGCGTCCCCGGCGCTGAGCATGGCGGCTGCAGGAGGCATGCTGATCGCGACGCGCAGGGTCGCCGTTTTAGTGGCCGATGGGGTGGATGGCGAGGCGGTGGAAAACGTGTGCCGGTCGCTGGCGGAGGCGGGCGCGCAATCCAAGCTGCTGGCTGCGTCACTGGGCAGCGTCAACACTGCTCAAGGTGGCCGCCTGAAGGTGGATCAGACATTGGTGACCACGCCGTCCGTGCTGTTTGACGCGGTGTATCTCCCGCCCCTGGCCAAAGGTCCTGCACTGCTGTCCACCAACGGCGACGCCGTGCATTTTGTGCTGGAAGCCTACAAACACTGCAAGGCCATAGCCGCGTCGGGAACGGGGGCGGCCTTGTTGTCCAGCCTGGGCATCGCGCCACTCACGGCCCAGGGCATGGCGCAGCCGCAAGCAGGAGTGGTGTTGTGCGGGCCCGGTGAGGTGGCGGCGGCGTTTACGGAGGCGTTTATCTCTGCCATCAGCCGCCACCGCCATTGGGACCGCGGCAATATCGCCGCCGTGCCGGCATAACCAGGCCTTTGCTCAAGGGCGCTTGCGCACCTGGACGTCGACCAACTCACCCAGATTGTCGGACGGAAAACCGTTCCAGGAGCCGCTGACCGGGGACGCCAGGCTCGCGTGGCGCGCCACACCCACACGAATCAGGTCGGTTCCGCCTATCAGATTGTTGGTGGGATCAAACGGAATCCAGCCCGCGCCGGGCAGGTACACCTGGACCCACGCATGGGTGGCGCCCACGCCGACCACCTCGTCCGGCCCGCCGTCGAGCCAGGGCGTATAAAGGTAACCCGACACAAAACGCGCCGCGTAACCCAGATGGCGGATGGCCTCGATCATCAGCGTGGCGAAGTCTCTGCACGTCCCGCTTTGCCGCTGCAGCGTCTCGTAAGGCGTCTGTACGCCGGGGTCGAAGCGGGCCAGATACAACATGCTGTTGCGTATGAAACCCGTCATGTCCACCAGCAGTTGGCGGGTATCGGTTGCGCCGTCGTTGCGAACGAATTGCGTCGCCCAATCCAGAAGCACACCTTGCGGATCGTCGTAGTAAGGGCGCAGGTAATGTGCAAGCACCAGTTGCTCCTCGTCGCTGTAGTTGAACGGGTAGCTTTGCGCGCGCGGGCGCAGCGGCAGCGCGAGCGCCCTTGTGCCAGTGTGCTCGACCGAAAACGAGCACACCACTTTGAGTTCCGTTGCCGGGCTTTGCGGCTGTACCAGGGCGACTGAATTGGAGTACGCGTCCTGGATCAGGCGAATGTCCAAGGGCTCCGGGAACACCTGCATGTCGGTCGCCAATACCCGCAGGTCGTGGCTGTCGCGCGGGCGAAAAAGTACCCGGTGCTCGCCAAGAGTCACTGGCTGCGCGTAGCGGTAATGGGTGGTGTGGGTAATGTCGAAGAAAACGGACATGGGCAAGGGGCGTTGAAAATCTGGTACCCGAAAGCATGCGCGCCGTGCTGCCACCGCGTCCATCGGTTGGCGCCGTGCTGCCATGTGGGCGTCGTCCTACCGTCCTACCGCGGCGCGGGAGGATGTCCGCTGCTGCCACGTCGGACAGCCCCTTAAGCTTGCGCCAACAACGGCAACCTGGTTCCACCACTATGCAACCCGACCTGCGCACCTGCTGGACACTGACCAGGCAGGTCGTGAACTCCTGGCTGGACGACTACGCGCCCAGCATGGGAGCGGCGTTGGCTTTCTACACCATGTTTTCCCTCGCGCCGCTGTTGCTGATTGTTATTTCGGTGGCGGGGCTGGTGTTCGGGCAGGACGCCGCGCGCGGAGAAATAGCCGTGCAGCTGCGCGGACTGATGGGTGATGGCGGTGCCATTGCAGTGCAGGACCTGCTGGCCAGTGTGAAGCAGCCCGCCGAGGGAGTGGCGGCCACGGTCCTGGGTGCCGTGCTCCTGCTGGTGGGCGCAACCACGGTATTCGGCGAGCTGCAGGATTCGCTGGACCGGATCTGGCGTGTGCCGGCCCGGACTACGCGCAGCGGGTGGATTACGCTGCTGCGGGCGCGCCTGCTGTCTTTCGGGATGATCCTGGCCATAGGTTTTTTGCTGATGGTGTCGCTCGTCGCCAGCGCCGCAATCAGCGCCATGGGCCGATGGTGGGACATGGTGCTGGGCGGCTGGTATGTGCTGGCGCTGGTGACCAATGCCTTCATCGATTTCTTTCTGATGGCGGTGATGTTTGCGTTAATTTACAAGGTGATGCCGCGTGTGCGCGTGTTGTGGAGGGATGTGTGGATTGGCGCCGTATTCACTGCCTTGCTGTTCACGCTGGGCAAGTCGCTGATCGGCTGGTATGTGGGGCGAAGCGCGGTCACGTCCGCGTTCGGCGCCGCCGGCTCGCTGGTGGTGGTTTTGTTGTGGGTGTACTACTCGGCCCAGATATTCCTGATCGGGGCGGAATTCACCTGGGTCTATGCGAACACCTTTGGCTCCAGGCGGACAGACGATAACGCGCGGGCCCCGATGTTGGATACACTGCCTTGAGACTTCAACGGCACGGTTGGCAATGAGCAAGGCATTCACCAGGGAATCAGACGCGCAGGACGACGAGGACGAGATTGCCTTGCCCGTAGTGCCCGGTAGCGGCAAGAACTATATTACGGCGCGTGGTTACGCCCTGTTGCGCGCGGAGCTCATGGAATTGATGGACACCGAGCGGCCCAGGGTGGTGGAGATCGTGCACTGGGCCGCCAGCAACGGCGACCGCTCCGAGAACGGCGACTACATCTACGGCAAGAAGCGCCTGCGTGAAATTGACCGGCGCATCCGCTTTTTAACCAAGCGGCTGGAGATTGCCGAGGTCACCGATCCCAGCGTGCACCATGGCAACGACCAGGTTTTTTTCGGCGCAACGGTCACCTATGCCGACGCGGCCGGCAAGGAGAGGTCCGTCACCATCCTGGGCATTGACGAGGTGGACAGCAGCCGTGGTGAAGTAAGCTGGGTCTCCCCGGTTGCGCGCACGCTGCTGAAGTCGCGTGTGGGCGACGTGCTCAATCTTGTGACGCCGGCCGGCGTGGCCGAGATTGAAGTGCTGCGTGTCGATTACCCGGCGCCGGGCAGCAGCGCCGCGTCTTGAACCGCGGCGTTGGTAGCTCAGGTTCGCTGCGTGCGCAGCACCGAAGGCGTGCGGCGCAGATTGCGCAGCGCCACCTCCAGATGGGCCTGATCGCGCACTGCGATAACGAAGCGCAGATCGGTCGCGTCCTGGGCCGCTTCGTCGCCCATGTGGATATGGGTGATGTCGGCTTCGGCTGAAGCCAGCGCCGCCGCGACGCGGGCCAGCACACCTTTGCCGTTGACCACCGCCACCACAATCTCGCACTCGAACGGACGCACCGGGTCGTCGGCCCAGTCGACCGCAATAAAGCGTTCACTGTCCTTGTGCTGCAGCTTGCCGGCGATGGTGCAGGTGCTGGTATGCACCACCAGACCTTCACCTCGCCCCAGATAGCCCACAATGGCGTCGCCCGGGATGGGATGGCAACAGGCGGCGTACTGGACCGACGCGTTTTCGCTGCCGTCCAGCGTTACCACGCCCTGTGCTATCGATTCGTGGGCCGTGAAGCGCTCGCGTGTCAACAGCAGGGCATCCGGCTTTTCACCAGTCTCCTCGGCCAGCAGCCTCACCAGGCGTTTGGCCACGATGGTGGCGATGCGTTTGCCCAGGCCGATGTCGGTCAGCAACTCGACGCGGCTGCGGTTGCCGGTAAAACGCAGCAGGCGATCCCAGACGCCGCGGTACGTGGCATCGTCATCCGGAAATTTTTCGATGCCTTCCGCCCGCAGGGCCTGCGCCAGCAGCTTCTTGCCGAAATTCTCGGACTCGGCCTGCGCCAACGTCTTCAGGTGGTGCCGTATCTTGGAGCGCGCCCGCCCGGTGCGCACGAAACTCAGCCAGGCCGGGTTGGGGCTGGACATCGGCGCGGTGATTACCTCGACCACGTCGCCGTTTTTCAGCTCGGTACGCAGCGGCGCCTGCTCGCCGTTGATACGTGCAGCCATGGTGCGGTCGCCCACGTTGCTGTGGATGGCGTAAGCGAAATCCACTACCGTGGCACCGCGCGGAAGCGACAGGATCTGGCTCTTGGGCGTAAACACGTAGACCGCGTCGGGAAACAGATCTACCTTGACGTGGTCCCAGAACTCGGCCGCGTCGCCGGTCTCATGCTGGATGTCGAGCAGTGACTGCAGCCACTGGTTGCCGAGCCAGTCGGAGGTGTCGGCATTCGGGTTCTTGGCTTTGTAGAGCCAGTGCGCCGCGACGCCGGACTCGGCCACCAGGTGCATGGACTCGGTGCGCAGCTGGAACTCTATGTTGACCCCCGCAGGGCCGACCAGCGTAGTGTGCAGCGACTGGTAGCCGTTGAGCTTGGCGATGGCGATATGGTCCTTGAAGCGCCCTGGCACCGGTTTGTAGAGCTGGTGCAGGGTGCCCAGCGCGGTGTAGCAGTCGATCAGCGTGGGCACGATCAGCCGGAAGCCGTAGATGTCGGTCACCTGCGCGAAACTCAGGTGTTTCTGGTTCATCTTGCGGTAGATCGAGAAAACGGATTTCTCGCGGCCCGCGATGCGCAGGCTCATACCGGTTTCGGCAAATTTTGCTTCCAGTTCGCGCTGAACCTTGGCGATCAGGTCGCGCCGGCGGCTGCGCGCTTTCTCGACCGCCTTGGACAGAATTACGTTGCGCCACGGGTGCAAATAGGCAAAGGACAGGTCCTGCAGCTCGCGGTAGATCTGGTTCAGCCCAAGGCGGTGCGCAATCGGCGCGTAGATGTCCAAGGTCTCGGAGGAAATACGGGCCCATTTGTCGCGCGCCACATTGGACAGCGTGCGCATATTGTGCGAACGGTCGGCCAGCTTGATCAGTATTACGCGCACGTCGCGCGCCATTGCCAGCAGCATTTTGCGAAACGACTCGGCCTGGTTTTCCTCGCGCGTGGTGAAATGCAGTTTGTCCAACTTGGTGAGGCCGTCCACGAGCTCGGCCACCGGAGATCCAAAACGTTCTATCAACTCGATTTTGGTGACGCCGCAATCTTCGAGCGCGTCGTGCAGCAATGCGGCCATCAGTGCCTGCGCATCCAGCTTCCAGTCGGCGCACTGGGCGGCCACGGCAATCGGGTGTGTGATGTAAGGCTCGCCACTGGCGCGAATTTGCCCGAGGTGGGCTTCGTCGGCGAATTTGTAGGCCAGCCGGACGCGCTCCACGTCGCCGGGGGGCAGGTAGTCCAGCTTGGACATCAGCGCCGCGAAGCTGGCTGCCGCCGCGTTAAACGCGGCAGCGCTGAGCGAGCCGCCACCGGAAGGCCTGCGGATCCGTTTGGGCTCTGCGACGGGAAGGTTGAGGCTGCTCACCCCCCAAATATAGCTTGCGAGGCCCCTGCCGCAGCGGCAAAAAATAATGGCACCGCGATGGGTGCCATTATTTTGGGGCCGATACAGGATCGATCAACACTTGCCGCGGCCCGTCCACGGCCTGCCCAGGAAGTATTACAGGGGAACCTTCTTGAGCATTTCCAGCCCGATCTTGCCGGCGGCGATTTCACGCAGCGCGGTGACGCCGGGTTTATTCTTGCTTTCAATCTTGGGCGTGTGGCCCTGGCTCAGCATACGCGCGCGGTACGTCGCGGCCAATACCAACTGGAAGCGGTTAGGGATCTGGGCAAGGCAATCTTCAACAGTGATGCGGGCCATAAGGTCTTTCCAAAAGTTCTCTAGGGAATGTTCAGCAAGCTGAAGGTTTGGGCACGGGCGCGGCGCTGCGCCGCAAACTTGAGCCGCTGCGCGTGCACGATGGCCTTGAGGTCAAACAGCGCGCGATCAAAGGACTCATTGATTATAACGAAGTCGAATTGCTGGACCTGCGCGACCTCCAGTGCAGCATTGCGCAGCCGCAGCTCTATGGTGGCCGCCGCATCTTCACCGCGCCGCTCCAGCCGCAGGCGCAACTCCTCCCAGCTCGGGGGCAGGATAAAAATCGACACCGCGTTGGCGAAAATCCGCTTGATCGACACCGCGCCCTGGAAATCGATCTCGAGCACCACGTCGGAGCCCTGTTGCATACGTTCGGCAATCGCCTGGCGCGAGGTGCCGTAGCGGTGACCGTGCACCTCGGCCCATTCCACAAAACCGTCGGCCTGCACCATGGCCTCGAACTGCGCCGGCGATACGAAGTAGTACTCGCGCCCGTCTTTTTCCTGCCCGCGCGGCGGCCGTGTGGTGTGTGATATTGAAGGTCTGACCAGCGAGTCCAGTTCCAGCAAGGCCTTGACCAGGCTCGACTTGCCGGCCCCGCTGGGGGCTGCAACAACAAACAGGTTTCCGGGATAGTCCATGAAAATAGGCGCTGGCGCGCTGTCTGGCAGGGTCGCTCTATTCTATGTGCCGCACCTGAGGGCACTTAGCCCGGCGCGCCCCGCGCGTGCAGACTGATCGCCCGGTAGGCTACATCATGCACCGGTGTCCGCACCCCCGCTGCCTTTCCGAAACGCACTACGGCGCCGCTGAGCGATTCCAGTTCCAGCGGCCGGCCGGCGTCGAGATCGGCCAACATGGACGGTCGCGATGCCGGCGGAAAAGCGCTCATCGCCCGCAGGGTGACGGACACGATATCCTCGGGCAGCCCGACGTGTCGCGCCGCGGCAACGTCCGCGACCTCGGACACAGCGTCCGCAAGCAGCGCCTGTGTCGGTGGGTGGGCCAGTATCTGGCCCAGGTTTGCGCGCGTAAGGCAAGCAATCGCGGCGAATGGCGCAAGTACGATGAACTTTCGCCACAGGTCGGTCTGGATGTTTGTGGATATGCTGGCTTCGACCCCGCTGCTGTTGAGCACGGCTGCAAAATTGGTGCAGCGCCGGCTCGGCCTGCCATCCAGTTCGGCGAATACGAGTCTGCAAAACGGGCTGCGGTGTTCGACCTGGCCTGGCCCGCTGAGCAGCGACACGACGTAAGCCGCGCCCATGACCACCGGCGCGGTCCCAAGCACCGCCACCAGGCGATCAGCTGCGTCGACGCCGTTTTGTACCGGCACTACCATGGTGTCATGTCCGAGCAGCGGCTGCAGGGCCTTGGCAGCCTGTTCGAGGTCATGGAGTTTCACGCCGAGTACCACGACATCAACCGGGCCCACGCTGGCCGCGTCGTCGGTGGCGGACACCACGGGTAACACCAGGTCGCCTTGCATGCTCTTGATGCGCAGGCCCGAGTTGCGCAGAGCCGAAAGATTGGCGCCCCGCGCGATGAACACGACGTCATGGCCACCCGCCTGCAGGCGGCCCCCCAGGTAGGCTCCGACACCCCCCGTCCCATAGATGGCTATGCGCATGTTGGTGTCCAAGCCTGTTCGGCCAGACGCAGCAGGGCGCGCACGCGCTCCACGCCCTCGCGCGCCACGACGTCGGCCGGCCGATTCCATTGCAGGGGATTCGGCGCTTCGTAACTCAGAGTGCCCTGGTAGTTCATCGCCATCAATGCCCTGAAAATTTCTACGAATGGCACCACCCCCGTTCCCGGCGGCAGGCGATCTATTGCCACCTTCATGTCCGACGGCGGTCCTGGCGGCGCATCGCTGAACTGGACCGTGAAGATCTGATCCACCGGCACGCCCAGCAAGCTCGCCGCGTTGCCTCCGCTGCAGTGCAGGTGGTAAGTGTCAAGCAGCAAGCCGAAATTTTTCATGTTCACCGTGTTGACGACTTCCAGACCGGCTTCCAGCGTGCGGACGACCGAATGGCGCGAATTGAATTCCAGCGCAAGTTTCAACCCGTGGGCCGCGGTGATGTCCGCGGCATCCTTCAAATTTTGCGTGGCCATGGTTATGCCGTCCGCGGGGGTTTGGCCTGGCGGCATCATGATTACGCCGCAGCCCAGCGCGACCGCCATTTCACTTACATAACGCAAGGAGTCCAGCAGGCGCTTCAATTCGCTTCCGGATGAAAAGAGAACGCCGTTTTCAGTGCCGATTACCGCCACCTTGATGCCGGCGCCCTGCACCATGTTCACTATCGCCTGCCCGCTCATGCCCGCCTGGTGGCAACGCATGAAATCCGCATGGCGCAATTCAACGCCGTGGTAGCCCGCCTCCCGCGCGATCCGAAGGGCGTCGGCAAGTGGTGTGGTGTCCAGTGTCCAGGTGTGCAGGGCAAGCTGTTGGTGCAGGATGTTCATGGTCGTGGTCGTGGTTGTGCTAGGACCTTAAAGCAGCGTCCACGTTGTGGATCCGGTAGGTCGGGCGTTGCTGCGGAGCGGGGCTCACCAGCTTGAGCGCCATGCGCACTATGCGATTGGCCACTTCCTGCTGGTCAAGACGACCACGCTCCCGGTACCAGGCAAATGCATAACTGGACATACCGGCGATGACCAGGGCACCGATGCGCGGGTCCTCGATTTCAAACTCTCCCGATTCGATGCCCTCAGTCAGCAATGCGCTCAGCCTGTGGTCGACGGACTTGCGCATCCGGTTGATGCGCTCCGCAGCCTCCGCGGGCAGGCTGATTTCCTCGCGGAAATAGATCGCCACGAGCTGGTGCTCCTGCAACACGACCCTGGTGAATTCGCGCAGGAACTGCTCGAGGCGAAGCCATGCACTGCCTTTGGCGGACATCGCATTCTCCGCGGCGGCCAGCACACTCCTGGTACTGTGCTCGCAGATCTCGACCAGGATGTCGCTCTTTGACGTGAAGTGGTAATACACGAACGGCTTGGTAGCGCCCAGACGCTCCGCAATGGCATCGACCGAGGTCTGGAGGTAGCCGCGCTCGAAGAAAAGCTTGGCGGCCACCTGCAGAATGCGGTCACGTTTGAGAGTCAGCACCTTGTCCCGCAGGCTGTTTACCTCTTCCCGCGCCCCGGGCTGCTGATCTTGCGTGGACCCGGAACGGGTCCGGTTGGGATAGCTTGCCCCATTCTTTGCGGAACTCAAGCTGCCACTGGCGTCCACCGGTTGTTGCCGCAGGCCGCTGCCCTGGGTCCAGATGAACGGGGTCCGCTCAGCGTCATTGCGTTCGACGTATTCTTCGATGCTGGCGATCAAAGCCTGCGCGCCCGGGAATGGGTGCAATTGCCGGGCCGGCAGGCCGCGGAACAAGCGCTCAACCGCCGTGAGCCACGATGCCGGGCCGGGCGCCAGGCGCAGGTTGAATCGTCTGTGTTTTGCAAGCCACCTTTGCACTGCAGGGTGTGCCTGCATGGCGTCTTGGTCAGCGACCAGGTGCAGCGTCCTGCCCTTGGGTATCTCCTGCTCGACTTGCCGCAGGAACTGCAGCCATTCGACGCGGCCTTGATCCGGCTGCGGCCGGGCAAGGTTCTTCCGGTCCAGCGTCTTGAACGCGGCAAGCAATGCGCTGCATCCATAGGGCCCGCTCTTGCGCGTTGAGTGGGTGGCGTGCGCCTTCTTTTTCGACTGCGCGTCTTCTGGCGCAGGCACCTCGCCCGCCTGGCCGCAGGACAGCACCAGGGCGCGAACCGCAGGCGAAAAATACAGCGCTGCGATGTCTTCGGGTGGTCCCGGCGGTTCGCCTTCCGGCAGCGGTTTGGCACCGCGCGGCAGTTGCGGTGGTTTCACGCCATTGGCGCGCCAATGGCGTGAAACACTTGCCGCACTGATGCCCAGGGCCGCAGCCAGGGAGCGGGCGCTCCAGGGCTTGCCCGCCTCGGGACTGGATTGCGTGGTCATGTGGATGAGACGTGCGACGTCGACGGCGCTCGGGGGTACCCCGCGCGGTAGATCACGCTCGATACCGGCAAGCCTGAAATGCGCATAGCGTTCTCGCCAGCGCGCCACCTGGACACGACCAACGTTCAGCTCCACGGCGATGTCCTTGTTCTGCATGCCTGCGGCCGCGAGCAAAACGATGCGCGCACGCTGGGTCAGCCGCGCACTGGTCTGGCTGGATTGCTTTAGCCGCGTCAATTCGGCCAGTTCAGCACTGGTCAACACAATTTCAGGCGCCACTCGCATCCGCTATTCCTATGCTGGTCCACTATGTGTCCATGGCTGGACAGGACCAATTAAGTTCACTCAAGACTGATTCATAAAACCAGCTCTGGCCCGTTTTCAGGCGCATCGCCCGATCTCCAATAGGGTCTGTTTATGATTATCGGGTACTCCTCCGGTCAAGGCGCCGCTATCCGCGATGTTGACGCAATTTTGGCATTAACGGCGCTTGTCAAGCCGAAAAATTTCAGCGCGCGACAGGCCGTCCCCAAGGCACAACACGCTTGACGCGCAAACCAATGCGGCACGTTCTCCCAACCTGAAATAACGGTTTTCACTTCGGCCCGCCACGACCTGATAGCGCCGGCGAAACCCCGTGCCAACGCCGCAGCCTCGTCCCGGATGCGGTAGCCGGCCGCCACCTGCCCGGCCACGGGAAAGAAATAATGTACTTCATGGACGAAAATTATACTTTACAGTACAATTCAATTGAGGCATGATGGAGGCACCTAAGAAATTGGGTGGCCAATACGGACGACGACTTAAACAAGGAGACTTTTCAATGCTTGCCAGTAAAACGTTCCGCTCGCTCTGCGCACAGGCAGGCATATCGTTCGATTCCGCGCCACCATTGCGCGCCGCAATCGGCACGTTGCTCAAACATTTCCGGCGAGCCGCTGGCGCGAGCGCCACGGCGTTGTCGCTCGCCGGCACCCTGGCAATGGGTGTGCCAGGCTCCGCGCTGGCGGCACCGGATGTCACGGCGGCCATTTCGGTCGACGTGTTCTCGACGGACCCGACAAAATTCTTCGCGGCCAATGACTATCTGCTGATGTCCAATGTGTTTGAGAGCCTGTACGGGCATGACGAGAAAGGCAATCTGATCCCTACGCTGGCAACCGGTGTTGAAATCAAGGATGACGGTTTGACCTATGAGTTTGCGCTGCGGCCAAACGTCAAATTCCACAATGGGAACGCATTCACCGCGGAGGATGTGCGTTTCAGCTGGCAAAAGGCGACAGACCCGGTACGTAAATGGTCGCGTGCCCCGGTGCTGGCCGCCAATATCGCCGATGTCGAAATCGTCAATCCGCTCAAGGTCCGGATAAAGCTCAAGAAGCGCGATGCCGGCATGTTGGAAAACATGGACACCAATCTGTACATGTTGTCGAAGAAACACGTGGAATCGGTGGGTGACGAAGTTTTTGGCGATAACCCGATGGGTACCGGCCCGTTCAAATTCAAGGAACGCAAGATCAAGGAATACATCATCCTGGAGGGATTCACCGGATATTGGGGTAAGGCGCCGGCTGTCGGCAAACTCACGCTGAAGTTCGTCACCGATGAATCTACCCGCCTGGCGCAGTTGCAGTCCGGCGAAGTCGACCTTGTCGACAACGTGTCGCCATTCCTGGCTGTGCGCATGAAGGGTGTCCAGAACCTCAAGGTCATCCAGGCCCCGACGCTGCGCAATATGTACATCATGATGAACGCCACCGGCAAGAATGAGCGCATGAAGAACGAGGAAGTTCGGCGTGTCTTCATGACCATGATCGATACCGAAAAGCTCACCAAAAGCGTGTATTTGGGCTTCGCGGCGCCAGCCAAGCTGAACTGCGGCCCGGGCGGGGTCGGCTGTATGGGCACGCAGGCGCCGCGCATCGACGCCCAGCAGGCAAAAGCCGCGCTGACGAAGGCCGGTTTCGATTTTTCCAAGCCGCTCAACTTTGTTGGCATGGCGTCTGGTTTCATTCCCCAGACCCGCGAGCTGGTGGAAGCACTGGCACAGCGCTTTTCCGAAGCCGGTGTGCAGACCAAGATCACGCTGCTGGAGTACGCCGCCTGGGTCCAGGCCGAACAGACCAAGAGCCCGGATATCGACATGATTTTCTGCATGTTCCCGGACTACAGCAAGGAGCCCAGCGGAAGGTTGCAGCGCGGCATGAAAAGCGGCAGCATGTTCTCCTGGTACGAGGACCCGGCGCTCGACGCCATGATCGACAAGATGAACGACTTCACTGACGTTCCGGCGCGTGAAAAACACATCAGCGGCATCTACCAGCGCATCAACGACAAGGCGGCCGTGATTCCGCTGTGGGCCACCGATACGATTTTTGTGGCGCGTAAAAATATCGAATGGGTTCCGACGCCAAACGCGACCTGGCCGGTGTTCAAGAACATCGTCAAAAAAGCCGGCTAGTACAGGATTCCGTAGGAAGTTTTCGAAAAGGCTGTCATGACCGAGCTTCTTGATCCTCTTGTGCGTCCGGTGCAGTTGGCGGATCGCTACGAGTTGCGCGACGGCGAGGTGTTTCTGACCGGGCTGCAGGCTCTGGTGCGCATTCCGGTGGAACAGAACCGCACGGACAAGCGCAACGGCCTGCGCACCGCCACTTTCATCTCCGGCTACCCGGGCTCCCCGCTGGGCACGCTGGACTTGGAATTTGCGCGTCAGAAGAAGCTGCTGGATGCGCATGATGTGACGTTCATGCCTGGCCTCAACGAAGAGTTGGCTGCCACGGCGGTGCAGGGTTCGCAGCTGGCGGCCAATTTCAGCGAACTCACGCATGACGGCATTGTCGGCATCTGGTACGGCAAGACGCCGGGCCTGGACCGCGCGACCGACGTCCTGCGCCACGCCTGCTGTTGTGGCGCGTCGCCCAAGGGCGGGGCGTTGGTGTTGGTGGGCGACGACGTGATCGCGAAGTCGTCGGCCATACCCAGCAGTTCTGAAATGGCCATGGCCGAAAAAGGCATGACGGTGCTCTCCCCGTGTGACCCGCAGGAGATCGTCGACCTGGGCTTGCACGGCATCGCGATGTCGCGCTTCTCCGGCCTGTGGAGCGGCATCAAGCTGTCGACCAACCTCATGGATGGCGGCGGCACCGTGGCGGTCCGCAAGGAGCAGGTGCGGCCAGTCATACCGGACAACAGCTACGAGGGCAAGCCCTACGAACACGTGCCCTCGGCAAACTTCATGAACAAAGTGAAGTCGGCTGAAATCGAACGCACCTGGGTTACCGTGCGTCCTGAACTGGCGCGGCGTTATGCGCGCGCCAACGGCCTGAACCGGATCGAGGGCGACCCGGCCGCGAAGATCGGCTTCGTTGTCGCAGGTATGCCCTATCTCGATCTGCACCAGGCGCTGGCAACGCTGGGCATAGCTGCAAAAGCCTTGCCGTCGTCCGGTATCCGTATTCTCAAACTAGGGATGGTGTCTCCGCTGGAGCCCCATGTGGTGCGCGAGTTCGCCGAAGGCCTCAGCGAGATCGTGGTGGTCGAGGAAAAACGCGCTTTCATCGAGCTGGCGGTCAAGGATCTGTTCTACGGTGTGCCCGGCGCGCCCGCTGTTTTCGGCAAACAGGGTCCGGACGGCGCCGAATTGCTGCGCCCCAACTCCGATCTGCCGCCCAGCGTCATCGCGGCGGCGATTGCGCCACGTATCCTGGCTCACGTCGAGTGTCTGTCGGTCCGCGCCTGGGTCGAAGGGCGGCGCGCGCCGGCGCGCTCCATGATCGCCATCCAGCCGATCATGAACCGCACCCCCTACTTCTGCTCGGGCTGTCCGCACAACCGCTCGACTGTCGTACCCGAAGGCTCGCTGGTGGGCGTGGGCATCGGCTGCTCGGCGCTGGCCGTCGCACGTCCCGAGGAAAAGGTCGGCGCCAACATCGGCCTGTGCCAGATGGGCGGCGAAGGCCAGTTGTGGGCCGGCATGGAGCGTTACGTCAAGCACAAGCATTTCGTGCAGAACCTCGGCGACGGCACCTACCACCACTCTGGCAGTCTGGCGATCCGCGCCAGCATCGCCGCCAATTCCAACATCACCTACAAGTTGCTCGTGAACGGTTCGATCGCAATGACCGGCGGGCAGGACATCGTCGGTGGCAAGGGTGTTCCACGGCTTATCTCGGAACTGACCGCCGAAGGCGTGCGAAAGATCATTGTCACGACCAACGACCTGGCGCGCTACAAGGGCGTGCGGTTGCCGCATGGCGTCGAACTGCGTCACCGCGACCGGCTGGACGAGACGCAGCGGGAACTCGCGAAGATCAAGGGCGTCACGGTGCTGATCCACGACCAGCCCTGTGCCACCGAACTGCGCCGCAAGCGCAAGCGCAAGCTGGTGGTCGCACCGAACCAGCGCATGTTCATCAACGAGCGCGTGTGCGAAGGCTGTGGCGACTGCGGCGAGAAGTCCAACTGTCTGTCAGTGCAGCCGGTCCCTACCGAGTTCGGACGCAAGACCCGCATCCACCAGGCCTCGTGCAACAAGGACTATTCCTGCCTGCTGGGGGACTGCCCGTCGTTCGTCGTCGTGACCCCGGGGACCCGGCAGGCCGGTGGCCCGGCGGGCGCCCAGCTCGGCGCGGACAGTCTTCCCCAACCCGTGCGCAAGGTAAATTTCGACGACTTCAACATGCGCATCACGGGCATCGGCGGCACGGGTGTGGTAACCACCGCGCAGGTCATCTCCACCGCCGCCACGATGGCCGGCCTGCACGTCCGGAGCTTCGACCAGCTGGGCATGGCGCAAAAGGGTGGCGCCGTTGTTTCCGACATAAAATTTTCGCCCAGGCCGTTTGTCGGCGCGAACAAGGTCGAACCGGGCGAGTGCGACCTGTACCTCGGTTGTGACCTGCTGGTAGCGGCCAACGACGTCAACCTCTCAGCGGCGTCGCCGACGCGCACCATCGCGATCGTGTCGACGGCCAAGGTGCCGACCGGGTCGATGGTGACCAATGTCGCCTTGTTCTATCCCGATGTTGATGCAACGCTGGCCCGCATCAAGGCCACGAGCCGCCCCACCGACAGCGCTTTTACGGATGCCCGCGACACGGTGCTTGCGCTGCTGGGTGACGACCAGTACGCCAATATTTTCCTGGTCGGCATGGCGACACAGGCCGGCGCGCTGCCGATCGCCCCGGCCCTGATCGAGAAGGCGATAGAACTCAACGGCGTGTCCGTGGATCGCAATCTGCAGGCCTTTCGCCGAGGACGCCAGCGTATTGCCGATCCGGCGGCCCTTGCATCGGCGCTTCCTGGCCCCATCGCGGACAAGCCGGCGCCGACAGCGCAGGCCAGGCGTATCAGCGACATGGTGCGCTGCGGAGCCGATCAAACGCTGGCCGACATCGTGCGGCAACGGGTGGGTGAACTCATCGCCTACCAGAATGCCGGTTACGCCCAGCGTTACGCGGAACAGGTCGAGCAGTGCCGCGACCGGGAGGCGAAGGCGCTCGGGTCCTCCGGCAATATCACCCGTGCCGCGGCCCGGAACCTCTACAAATTAATGGCCTACAAGGACGAGTATGAAGTCGCCAGGCTGTCCATCGACCCGGCATTCGAGCAGACGCTCCAAAAAGAGTTCGGCGAAGGTAGCCGCTACACGTTCAAGCTTCACCCCCCGATCCTGATCGCGCTGGGCTTGAAGAGCAAGATCAGCGTGGGTACATGGTTCAAGCCGGTATTCAGCGTCCTGGTGGCGATGCGCGGCGTTCGGGGTACCTGGCTCGATCCCTTCGGCCGTGACAAGGTGCGCGTCATTGAGCGTGCGCTGATCGGCGAGTACACGCAGGCGCTGGCCAGCGCAACCGGCGCGCTCACGGCGGCCAACGCCGCTGCGGTCGCCAGGCTGGCGGAACTGCCCGATCTGGTGCGGGGTTACGGCGATGTCAAGCTGGCCAATGTGGCGAAGTTCCGCGGCCAACTCGCGGCCCTTTTGTCCGGCCTGGCCAGTGATGGCATACAGACTGGGGCCCGGCCATGATGGCGCACCAGGCGGCGGCCGGGTAATGGGTAGCGGGTAACGGGTAACCAGGATGAAATCCCCACGCTCACTGCGTTCGCTGTACGTGCCGCAGCCAGAGGCAGCGGCTCTTCGGCCCGTCCAAGCCAGCGCAGGCTGTCTTGGAGTCGCGGGCCTCAGCCCCGTGGGGGTGCTCAGTACCTTCGCAACGGCCGGGCGGTACTGACATGCCGATATTCATACTGCGCCGCGCCGGGGAAGTGTTCGCCACGCTGCTGGTGTTGACGATTGTGATATTCGCGCTTGCGCGCCTGGCCGGTGACCCGGTTCCCCTGGTGCTGGGAACCGAGGCGACGACGGCGGACATTCAGTTTTACCGGCATCAATACGGCCTGGACAAGCCGCTGGTGCTGCAATACTTTACCTTTCTGGGCAATATCTCGCACGGTGATTTTGGTGTTTCGTTCAGGTACCGGGTACCGGCGATCACGCTCATCATGCCGGCCCTGTGGGCCACCTTCAAGCTGGTCAGCGTGGCTATGCTGCTGGCGGTGTGTATCGGCGTTCCGCTTGGCGTGCTGGGATCGGTTAACCCGCGCGGGCTGCTGTCCCGGTTCGTGGGCTGGTACGCGGCCGCGGGCGAGTCCATTCCGAGTTTCTGGTTTGCCCTGGTCCTGATGCTGGTCTTCGCGGTGACCCTGGGCGTGCTGCCATCTTCCGGTCACGGCACCTGGCAGCACTACGTCATGCCGGTGTGCACACTGGCGCTGTTCTCGTCGGCCTCGCTGGCGGCGTTGACGCGCGCCAATATGGTCAGCGCACTGCAAAGCGATTTCGTGAAGATGGAGCGCAATCTGGGCATGCCGGAAGCGCAGATCATCTTCAAACACGCCTTGCGCAACGCATCGTTGCCGATCATCACGTTTCTGGGCCTTCAGTTTGGCGTCTTGTTGGGGGGCGCAGTCGTCACCGAGCGGGTGTTTGCCTGGCCCGGCATCGGCCAGGTGCTGGTGGAAGCCATCTTCACGCGCGACTACCCGATCATTCAGGCTGGGGTACTGGTAACCGCGTTCTGCTTCATGCTGGTCAACTTGCTGGTGGACATTCTCGCCGGCGAGCTGGATCCCAGGGTACGCCAATGACCGCGCCGTGCCGCCCCAGACTAGCTCGCACCGCGGCCCGTAGGGCGGAGGTTACTCTATGAACATTCAAGTCGCGGCTTCAGTCCCGAACCAGTCGGCACGTTCAGGCTGGATTTCCCGGCTGACGGGCAAGGGGGGGCCACCCCTATTGGCGTCGCTGATGTGCGCACTGCTCTTGATTGCCGCCATCTTCGGTACCGCCATCACGCCGTACTCGGAAACCACGATCGACTTCGACGCAGTCATGATGCCGCCGGCGTGGCAGGACGAAGGCTCGAGCCGCCATCCATTGGGTACCGACCAACTCGGGCGCGACATCCTGAGCCGGTTGGTTGCGGGTGCCCAGGTGTCCATGATGGTGGCCGTCGCCGCCGTGGTGGTGGGGGGGATTCTCGGTACTTTTATCGGGCTCATCGCGGGGTATTTCGGCGGTGTGATCGGATCAGTACTGTCACGGCTTACCGAAGCTTTCCTGGCGCTGCCCTTCATTTTGATGGCACTCGCACTGGTGGCGGCGCTTGGCCCCGGGCTGCAGAACATCATCATCGTGATGATCATCACCAACTGGGCGCGTTACGCCCGGCTGGTGCGCAGCGAAGTGCTTGGCATCAAGGAGCGGGACTTCGTGTTGCTGGCGCGTATTGCCGGGGTGTCCCGGGTCATGATCGCCTTGCGCCATGTGTTGCCGAATGCCGTCAACTCGGTGGCAATTCTCGCGATTCTCGACGTCGGACGGGCCATGATCCTGGAGTCGGCATTGTCGTTTCTGGGGCTGGGCGTGCAGCCGCCGAGTGTTTCCTGGGGCGTGATGCTGGCCGACGCCAAATCCTTCATGGGATTTGCCTGGTGGTTAGCGCTGTTTCCGGGGGTCGCCATCTTTCTCTCGGTTTTGAGTTTCAGCGCGTTGGGTGACTGGTTGCACACCAAGTTCGACCCACGTACCGGTTTGTAGGGAAATTGTCCGTGTCTCTGTTGTCTGTCAGCGACCTGAGTGTTCAATTCGGACCCAAGGATCACCCGATCGCCGCGGTGGCGAATGCCAGTTTCAATGTAGAACCTGGCCAGATCATCGGTGTGGTGGGCGAATCCGGCAGCGGAAAATCGACCATGTGCACGGCCGTGATGCGCTCCCTGCCGGTGAGCGCGCGGGTCAGCGGTGATATCCGGTTCGATGGTCAGGCGTTGTTTTCCCTTACGCCGGCGCAGATGCGGGAGATCCGCGGCCGGGACATATCAATGATCTTGCAGAACCCAATGACCTCGCTCGATCCGTTGTTCACGATCGGCAGCCAGGCGCGTGAAGTGCTGAAGCTGCATGGCGCGATTCCGAATGCAACCGAACAGGATGCGGTGGACCTGCTGCGCAAGGTGCGCATCACGGCCCCCGAAATGCGGGTGCGGCAGTACCCCCACCAGATGAGCGGAGGCATGAAGCAACGCATTCTTACGGCGTTTGCCACTGCTTCATCGCCCAAGCTGCTGGTCGCGGATGAGCCGACCACGGCGCTGGACGCCACGGTCCAGGAGGAAATCCTGTCTTTGTTCTGGGAACTGCGCAACACGTCGAACATGGCGATCATCATCGTGACGCACGACTTAAGCGTGGTGCGCCGGATCAGCGACCGCACCCTGGTGATGTACGCGGGGCGCATTGTCGAGTCAGGCCCGACAACCGAAGTTTTCGATAGCCCGCGACATCCGTACACGCAAGGGTTGATTGGCTCGATACCCCGGGTGGTAAACGGCCGCGTGGAACTGAACTCGATTCCGGGGCAAGTTCCGCGCCTTGATCAGCTCGGCAGCGGCTGTTCCTTTGCCGAACGCTGCGATCGGGCAACCCAGGAGTGCACGCGCCAGCCGGCATCGCGTGCCGTCGGCGAGGATCATCATGTGTTGTGCTGGCATCCTGTCGGAATGCCGGGCATACCTCTGCAAAGCGGCTATGGCGCAAACGCATCGTCATTGCCCCTAAACCCAGTTCAATAAGTCCATGCCGGTACAAGCCAAACCCTCCAGTGCGGTAGCCCCCGTCGCCGAGCACCTGATCGAGGCCAGGGGCCTGCAGAAGCGTTATCGCCTGAGCCGGCGGCAGCTTTTCGGGCCTGTGCCTTCCGTGCTCGCCGTGGACGACGTTTCGTTCATGGTGAAGAGGGGAACTACGTTCGGTCTCGTCGGTGAATCCGGAAGCGGCAAGACCACGGTGGCCAAGATCCTGCTCAAGCTGGAAAAGCCGACCAAGGGCAACATGATCGTCGACGGAAAGGATATCTTTCAACAAGATGCCAGTACCGAGCGCGCTTACCACGGCACGGTCCAGACCGTTCTGCAGGATCCCTACGGTGCGCTGAGCCCGCGGCTCAGGATTTCGCGCATCATCGCCGAGCCCCAGGTGACGCAAAGCGGTATGTCCTGGAAAGCCGCGGAAGACCATGCAGGTGCGCTGCTCGAACTGGTCGGCCTGCGGCGTGACGCCCTGCGCAAATACCCCCACGAGTTCAGTGGTGGACAAAGACAACGCATCGCGATCGCCCGCGCGCTGTCGGTCGAACCCCGCATCATCGTTCTCGACGAATCGGTCTCGGCGTTGGATGTCTCGGTGCGCGCGCAGATTCTGAAGCTGCTGGAAGATGTACAGCAAAAACTCGGCGTTACCTACTTGTTCATTGGGCACGATCAGGCGGTTGTCCGCTACATGTCGACCGATGTGGGCGTGATGTATCTGGGTCAGCTAGTGGAAATCGGCACGGCTGCGCAGGTATTCGGCCGTCCGGTGCACCCGTATACACACCAACTGGTGGCGGCCGGGTCGGCCGAAACCCGAATTGGTGCCCTGGTTGCGGCGGGCGATTTGCCGAGCCCCTTGAATCCGCCTTCGGGCTGCCGCTTCCATACAAGGTGCCCGCACGCGACTGCCATTTGCTCCGAGCAGCAGCCGGTGTTGCGCGAGATGCAGTCGGGGCACCTTGGGCGATGTCATCACATGGAGCGCATCAACGCATAGTCAAAACGGCGCACGCGGGCTCCGATGCCGTGTTGGCGCAAACCACAGCCGGGAGAAGCAAATGGCAAGACCTATCATCATCAGTTGCGCGGTTACCGGGGGCTCCGTGGAGGCAACCAGGAGAAGCCGTTATGTGCCCGTGACGCCACGGCAGATAGCCGATGAATGTATTGCGGCCGCAAAGGCCGGAGCGCACATTACGCACATTCACGTGCGCGATCCCGAGACGGCCGCCGCGACCCAGGAAATCAAATATTTCCGCGAGGTGGTGGACCGTATCCGTGCAAGCGGTGTCGAGGTGCTGATCAACCTGAGCACTGGCTTCGGCGGTATTTTTTCGCCGTCCGCGGACGATCCGCGGCGTGCTTCCGCGGAAAGCAACATCACCACGCCGGAGTCGCGCGTTGCGCACGTGCTCGAACTCAAGCCCGATCTGTGCAGTCTGGACGTGGTCAGCATGAACCTTTCCTCGGCTGCGTTCATCAACGTGCCGCGGCATCTAGAGCAGATGGCATCCATGATTACCGCGGCCGGGGTCAAAGCGGAACTTGAAGCCTTCGACCATGGCCATCTGCGCATGGCGGCCGACATGTTCAAGCGCGGGCTGGTCAAATCGCCGCCGCTGTTCCAGCTCTGTCTGGGCATAGACTGGGGTGCGCCCGCGGACACCGAAACCATGCTGCTGATGCGCAACCAGCTGCCTGAAGGTGCGGTGTGGGCCGCATTCGGCATTTCGCGGCTGCAGTTTCCGATGGCAGCGCAGGCTGTCATCCTTGGCGGCCATGTGCGCGTGGGGCTGGAAGACAACCTGTATTTGTCGCAAGGTGAGTTGTCGCCAGGCAACGCGCCACTGGTGGAGCGCGCCGTGAAGATTATCGAGAATCTGGGCGAGCGGCGCGCCACCATGGCCGAAGCGCGGCAGATACTCGGCATCTGACGGCCAAATTGTGCGTATCACGTAGTCAGCTCCATAGCTTTCGCAACCCCAAAGAGTCCGTCACACATGGTCAAAACCCTGACTCCTCCTCCTGCCCCTGTCCGTCGGCAAACCATTTCCGACCTTCCGGTGCAACATGCCCGGCAGCCCGGCAGCCCGGCGGAGTCGCGTGCACGGTTCTTCAACCCGGGCAACGCTTTCGACATCCGGCTGCCGGAGGTTCCCGACCACATCTTCACCGACGAACCGCGGCGCGCCATGGCGGCCGCGACGCCCACCGGATTGATAAGCTGCGACCTGTCGCGCGAGATGGCATGTCCGTTTCCCGCAACCTCGCCGCTGATGCTGGCGCGTTATGCGCGTGTCCGGGCCGGTGAAAGCCTGCAGACTGCGTTCGTCGCCAGCGGTGTCATCTGCTATGTGATCCGTGGAGACGGTTCCAGCACGGGCGAATCGGGAACCATCCAGTGGCATGCAGGGGACGTGTTCATCCTGCCGGGCGGTGAATCCTTCACCCACGCCGGGCAATCCGATACGGTGTTGTGGATGGTCACCAACGAGCCCCAGCTTGCGTTCGAAGCGCTGCGCTCGCCGCTGGGTGGCAAAGCCCCTACCGATCTGGTGCACTACACCGCGCCGGAGATCGCGCGCCAGCTCAAGATGCTGCAGGACATAGGACGCGACGAAGCCACGGCGGGTACTGCCGTTCTGTTCTCGTCCGACCGGCAGGAAGCCAATCGCAATATCCTGCCCACCCTGACGCTGGCCATGAACGCCCTGCCTCCGGGCTCGTCGCAGCGCGCGCACCGGCACAACGCCGCGGCGCTGATGCTGCTGATACACGACAAGGGCTGTTATTCGCTGATGGACGGCAAACGCAAGGATTGGTCTCAGTGGGCGACCACGGTCACGCCTCCGGTCAGCGTCCACTCGCACTACAACGCCGGTGACACACAGGCCCAATTCCTTGTGGTGCAGGACGGCGGGTTGTTCTACCACATGCGTGCGATGGGCTTTTCTTTCGCGGAGCAACCGCAATGACACCAGTTTCTTCAACGCGTTCAACGGTAAGGAGATCTTTCATGCCAAAGACAATCGAAAAAGCATCAGCTGCGGCCAAACGGCAGGAGGCGTGCCTGGCTTTCCTGCGCGATGCCAATGCCATTCTCGACAAGGAAGGCAGTACGCCGTCCGCGCTGCATGAACTCAAGCTCGGGTTGGCCTCGCTCGCGCAGCGCAGCGAATTGTTTCCGGCCAGCGAGTTTCCGATGCCAGTGTCTGAGGGCCGGCTGCACACGCTGATCACCGAAGACAACGATGGCCTGGCGCTGCACCTGCTGATCGGCAAGCCTGGAAAGATATCCAACCCGCATACCCACAGCATCTGGTGTGTCAATGCCTCGATTTCCGGGCGCGAGCGGCACACCTATTGGCGGCGCACCGATGATGGCTCGGTAACCGGGTATGCAACGATCAAGAAGGTTGGCGAAATGATCATGGAACCAGGCCATGGTTTTGCGATGGGCGACCTCGACATACACAGCCAGGAAGTGTTGGGCGACGAGCCATCGTTCATCCTGGCGCTGTATGGGCACTCCTTTCAGAAGTTTCCGTCGGTGATCTGGTACAACCAGGAATTCTCGACCGTGCGCAAGCTTCCGTCGATGCGCGGACAGGCGGCAGCATGAGCACCGCAGGGCCGATCCCCAGGCGTTCGCCCCGCAGCCCGAAAGGCGAAGGTACTCCAATCACGCGCCGGGCCGCCCCCAAGGCGATTGGCGCCGCGGCCGCTCTGCCCCAAGAGCCACCAATGAGTGCGGTGATGTACCAGTTGAACGTCAAGAATTTAAGCAAGACGATTTCTTGCCGACCTGACCAGACGGTGCTGCAAGCGTGCATGGCGGCCGGCATCGACTACCCCTTCGCCTGTGCCAGCGGCAATTGCGGGGCGTGTATTACGCAACTCCACGCCGGCGAGGTGTCGATGCTGCCACGTGCCGACGGAGCGCTCAGTCCCGAGCAGGTTGCCGAAGGCAAGACCCTTGCCTGCCGTGCCCGGCCACGTTCCGACCTCGCGATCACCTGGCTGGGACGGGGACGGCGCTGATGCGGCGCCTCAAAGTGTGAGCACCGCAGACTGCAGGGCGAAGCTTATCTTATGAGTGCCCCCAGCCCTGGCTTCGCCAGGCCCCCCGAGGGAGTGCAAGAAAACTTGGGAGCGGCCCGGCGTTTTCTTGAGAGTCTCGGAGCGCTCGCGCGGTTGCGCGGACTGCTGGAACCGCATGGGCTGGCGGACGCCGCGCCCCGCATCGACATCCAGAACGACGGCGGCCCCGCAGGCTGCAGGCTGCCGGTGGAGGAAGACGCCGCGGCGGCAGTGGCGGCAGCCGCCGCGGCAGCCGACCGCGTATGGCAGTTGCGGGGCGGCGCGCCGCAGCAGATCCGGGTATCGACCCTGCATGCGGCGCTAAGCCTGGCGAGCTACCAGCACCTGCGGCTGAACGGCGAGCCGCTGGGCGGCTCGCCCGCGGACAACAACCCCCTGGTGGACTTCTACCGCACCCGCGACGGCCGCTGGTTCTTCGTGCACGGCGTGCTCGAGCATCTGGCCGCCGGCACGGGACGGGTGCTGGGGCTGCGCGAACGCAGCGCCGAGGCCGTGCGCGCGGCGGTGGCGCGCTGGGACGCGCAGGCTCTGGAGGACGAGCTGGCGCGCGCGGGCATGTGTGGTGCCTATGCGCGCAGCACCGACGAATGGCGCGCCCACCCGCAAGGTCAAGTGCTCTCTTCCTTGCCCTGCGTGCAGGTGCTCCGCATTGGCGACGCGCCGCCACAACCCCTGCCTGTGGGTGAACGGCCGCTCTCGGGCCTGCGCGTCGTCGACATGACGCGCATCATCGCGGGTCCCACCACCTCGCGCACGCTGGCGGAGCACGGCGCGGACGTGCTGAATATCAGCGCGCAGCGGGTGCCCAGCATGCGCAACTTCGTCATGGACACCGGCCACGGCAAGCGCAGCGCGTCGCTGGATGTCGACGTGCCGGCCGACCTCGAACGCCTGCTGGCTCTGGTGCGCGAGGGCGATGTGCTGGTGCAGGGCTACCGCAGTGGCACGCTGGCGCGCCGCGGCCTGTCGCCTGAGCGCCTGGCGGCGCAGCGCCCGGGCATCGTCTACGTCTCCGTGAACTGTTATGGCCACGAAGGCCCCTGGGCGCAGCGTCCCGGCTGGGACCAGCTGGGCGCGGTGGCAACCGGGCTGGCGATGCGCCAGGGCAGCCCGGAGCGGCCACGGTTGCTGCCGGGTGTGGCGGCGCTCGACTACACAACCGGGTACCTGGCCGCGTATGGAGCAATGGTGGCGCTCGCGCGTCGGGCCATCGAGGGCGGCAGCTGGGAAGTGCGCGCGTCGCTGTCGCAGACGGCGATGTGGATGCAGGAGCAACCTGACGTGCAGCCGCGGCCTGAGCAACCGCTGCCTGCCGACCTGCTGCAGGAGCGCGACGGCGGTTTCGGCCACCTGCGCTTCTTGCGGCCCGTGGCGCGCATGAGCCTCACGCCGCCAGCATGGACCTTGCCGGC
>JANLPN010000393.1:0-14869 GCA_031367285.1 Betaproteobacteria bacterium
TTCAAACAGAGCAAGCCAAGCAGAACTATTTGGCCGAAACGCGTATGTCGGGTACTTGGCTGGTCGCTCATGAAGCAACTCCAATAGGCGCGCCGTTTTTGTGGAGTGCAAGAAATGAAATCCCGCTGGAACATTGATCGAAGCCTCTCGACCAATATCGCCCGCCGCTGGCCCAGAAATCCAGCCCACGCTTTCGGCATCGATGCCCTGCCACGCATTTGCAGTCCGCAAGCTGCAGACAATGATTGCAAGCATTAGCGCTCGCGCCACTGTGATGCAATTGAAGTTGAAGGGTCCGAGTGCTAAGGGCAAGGGGTTCTGCCAAATTGCCAGCAAGTGTTGGCAAGCGATATGTTGTCATAGTTGTCTGAATTTGGCATCGCTGGCAAAGGTGGGGCTCGGACGTATGAAGTAGTCCGGTCTGGCATTTTCGGAGCAGTGCGCGCGCGAGGCAAGAGCGTTTCGCTTGCCATCGCGCACGCGCGCGCATTTGTGGCGCACGGCACACACCATCGAAAATATTCGTTGGCGCGGCGAGGACGCGTCATGGGCCTGGTTTCACTCAGCGCCATCGACGGGCCAGTGACGACCTGCAGGGGGTATTTTTGGGGGTATCCGAGATTCCGAAAAAAGAAAAAGCCTTATTCCATGCGGGTTGCAGCCTGATATGGGAAAGACTCCGTTCCGCCAGTAGTAGGTTTTAGGACATCCAAGGAAGTCCAAAAAGATAGCCCCCCCGTATTTCAATGCGTTGTGGGGGTTTTTGGTTTCTGGGCGTCCCGCATCGCGCGTGTCGGCGAACGTCGATCAGATGGCGCTTGCGTGATTCAATACACCGAATCGCGCCGGTCAACGATGGCCAGGGTCAGCGTAATAACGTTGCGGTCAATCTCGACAATCAAACGCAGTTGGCCCACGCGGTAGCGATGAAAACCCGCCCACTTACCCGTTAACGGATGTCCCCGGTCGGCTGGGTCAGCGAGCTGGCAGACCTCTGTCAGGTATTTCTTGGCGGTTTTGGAAACTGACCGATCCAGCTTGGACAGTTGCTTTTCGGCAGTGTCGGAGATGACCAGTTTCCAAGCCACTAAATCCCAAGCCTTGCGTACACCTCATCGGCGGGATGGGCCTTCTCTTTGCCATCCTTGATACGTTTCATGACCTTGGCCGCTTCGCGCCCGTCCACCTGGTCTTCAATCAATTCACGGACATAGGCGACCACGGATTTACGGCTGCGTTTGGCCTCAGCCGCGATCTGGTCGGCAACGTCGGCTGGCAGCTCGATGGAGCGGGTATTGGCGCTGGCAAAAAGTTTTGACATGGATTGGTGCTCCCCATGGAAGTGAGCAAAGATCAAAAGGGAGAATTCACCAGCTTTGCCTTGCGTGCCCTGCCGCCGGCAAACCAGTTCATCTGCTCGGTGCTTTCCAAGGCCGCCCACAGGCGCGCCCAATGCTCCACCTGCTGTGCGATGGAGCGCGACGTCAATTCCGCCTGGTGCTGCGCCCGGGCAAACAGATCCCTGGATACGCGAATCGAGATGGTGCTCATGGTCGAGTTCCCTATACAGGGTGGCAGATTGCAGCACTTTACCACTTGCACCGGCGTCAGACTGCGTTGTTCCGCGCTGCATCCGAACCCGCTGCAAGTACAAACGCAATTGTCGGCACGCCCGCCGCGAGCGCTTCAATCCCGTGCCTTGGGGCACTCTGTCATGGCGGTTGACGACCATGGCCGGCGTTCGCCGTATTGGTCGGTAAGGGTAAGCAGGAATGCAGTCAAGTCGTCCACTTGATGCGCGGCCAGCGGCGCCGGCGTTTCCGTGGTGCGACCCCGCGGCCACTGCTGCACATGCCGCACGGCGTCCTGCAATTGCTCGACCTGGCCGTTGTGCATATAGGGCGCGGTGACGGCCACGTTGCGCAGACTCGGGGTCCGGTATTGCCCGCGCGCGTTTTCCTCCACCACCAGGCGGCGCGTCGCCTTGGCGTTGGAGAGGGTGGGGTCGTCGTTGTAGGGGCCCAGCAAATTGAATCGGCTCGCCTTCAACATGCGCGCGCCTTCAAGCCGGCCGGTATCAACGCCGGCAGCTCCAGCCGCGCCGGCGCCCGCAGGCACCCTGCCCGCATGAAACTCGCCGTCCGAGAAGTTGGGCCCGTTGTGGCAAGCCACACACCCGGCCTGGCCGATAAACAGCTTCAACCCGCGTTGCGCCGCTACCGGATAGGGCGGCACGGAGGCCGCGTTGTTGCGCAGCAGCGCGGCGCGGAAATCATCGAACGGAGTGCGTCCGGTGACGAAGGTCTCGATGTAAGCTGCCAGTGCCTTGCCGACATTGGTAGTAGTGCGTTGCAGGTCACGCAGCGGCGACACACGAAACACGCCGACGTAACATGCGGCCAATTCTTTGTCCCGCTCGAATATCCGCGCAATGATCCGGGGATTGCTGTCGAACTCCCGCGCATCCAGCATGGGCCGGATGCTGGCCATCCACAAGCTGTCGCTGCTTCCGCCCCAGCCAAACCAGTGCTGCAGGCGCAGGTTGGCAAGCGCCGGGGTATTGCGCGGTAAATCCGCCAGGCCATGGGCACGCGCCTTCTGATCGGTAAATGAACGGTCGGGCTGGTGGCAGGTCACACAGGCGATATAACCCACCGGTGACATGCGGGGGTCGCGGAACAAGCGGCGACCGAGCTCGATCGCCAGCGCCTGGCCGGAAACGCGGTTACTTGGGTCGGGTGGTAGCCGCGGGGGCCACGGGCCCAGAGCCAGAATGCGTTTCAGCTCCGCAGCCGAAAACTCCGGCCCCGGCGCACCCCGCGCCAAAGCCGTCTGCACCAGACAAAGCAACGCAACCAGCATCAAGAGGGCGATTCGCAACATGCATTTTCCCGACCCCGTGCCCGGGCCTCAGGCGCGCGACGTTGGGGGCCCTGCCACTCTACTCTTGCCCTGTTTTGCTGTCTACGGCCGAGCCTCGTGGTGAGCGTCAAGCCTTGCGAATACACACTTAAATACATACAATGAGTGGATGCGCTACGGCTTTGATCCAGCCAAGCAAGCGAGCAACCTGGCAAAACATGGTTTCGACCTGGCCGATGCACGGCAGGTGATCGAGTCGGGGCAGACCGTGACTTTTAAAGATCGGCGCTTCGACTACGGCGAGGAACGGTTCTTAACGCTGGGGCCGCTGGCCGACGCGCTTGTCGTGATCGTGACGGCGGAGAGCGAGGATCACATCCGCATAATTTCGATGCGAAAGGCAGACCGACATGAACAAAGTATCTACCGCGAAAACCTCACTTGACAAGCGGGACGACGCACCACTGCGTCGCGCCGATATCGCCGCCGGCAAACTGGTGCTGCGCAAGCGTGGCCCCGGCGGTGTGGTGTTGCCGAACAAGCAGCGCGTGAACATCTTCCTGGATGGCGCGGTGATCGAGCATTTCAAGGCGAAGGCTGGCGAACGCGGCTACCAGACACTGATCAACGAGGCGTTGAAGCAGGCAATCCATGCCGAGACGATCGAGGGAGTGGTTCGCAAGACTATCCGCGAGGAATTGCGGCGCGCCTGAGAGTCGTCCCCCGTTCCGGCAGGTAGCCTCAGACCTGCAGTGGAGATGGTGGTTCGGCCGGGCACCCGGTCAAATGCCGCTACGATACAACCAGCACAGCCTCAAGGGAACGCACATGTCACGCCGCACACTCAACCTGGACGACCGGCTGTACGAGTACCTGCTCGCGCACTCGTTGCGCGAGCACCCGGCGCAAACCGCGCTGCGCGAGGCCACCCGCACCTGGCCGCGCGCGGGCATGCAAATCTCACCCGAACAAGGGCAACTGCTGGCGCTGCTGCTGCGCCTGATTGGCGCCAGGCGCGCGATCGAGGTCGGTGTTTTTACCGGCTACAGCGCGCTGACCGCGGCACTGGCGCTGCCGGCCGATGGGCACCTGCTGGCGTGCGACATCAGCGACGCTGATACCCGGCTGGGCCAGCCGTACTGGCAATCCGCCGACGTAGCGCACAAAATCGAGTTCGTGGTGGCGCCGGCCCAGCAAACACTGCGCTCCAGGCTTGCGGCGGGGCAGGCCGGAAGTTATGACTTTGCCTTTATTGACGCGGACAAGACCGGCTACGACAGCTATTACGAGTTGTGCCTGCAGCTGCTGCGCACGGGAGGTGTGATTGCCATTGACAATGTTCTATGGGGTGGAGAGGTTGCGCAACCCGGCAGCACCGACGCCGATACTGCGGCGCTCCAGGCACTGAATGCAAAGATCCATGCCGACCCGCGCGTGGACCTGGCCTTGCTGCCGATTGGGGACGGCCTTACCCTGGCCTTGAAGCGTTGACGCCGATGAACGGGACCGATCTCAAGCAAAGACTGGCGGCGATCCTGGCCGCGGATGCAGTGGGTTACTCACGCCTGATGGCGGGTGATGATCGCGCCACGGTGGCTGCGCTTGACACGGCACGCGCGGTGTTTCGCACCCGTATCGCAGGCAACCAGGGCCGCGTGATCGACATGGCGGGGGACTCGGTGCTGGCGGTGTTCGAGACGGCCACCGGCGCGGTCGCGGCTGCATTGGCGATCCAGAAAGACATCCACACCCTGGCCGAGCCGGTTTCTGAAGACCGCCGCATGCGATTTCGCATTGGTGTGCACCTGGGCGATGTGATCGAGAAGGCTGACGGCACGGTGTACGGCGACGGTGTCAACATCGCCGCGCGGCTGGAGGGCCTGGCCGAGCCGGGGGGCATCACAATTTCCGATGCCGTGTACGGGGCAGTGCGGGGCAAGGTCGGCGCCCGTTTTGCGGACCAGGGCGAACAGCAGGTCAAGAACATTGCCTATCCGGTGCGGGCGTTTGCCGTGCACCCGGAGACCGAAGCGCCGGGTCGGCCTGCAACGGCAAGCAGTGTCGTGGGCCCGAACACGGGCGATGCCGGCTCAGCCATCGCCGTTCCCGCGCCGGCCGACCGGCCATCCGTCGCGGTACTGCCGTTCACCAACATGAGCGGTAACCCCGAGCAGGAGTACTTCTCCGACGGCATCACCGAGGACATCATCACGGACCTGTCCAAAGTTGCCGGGCTCATGGTGGTGGCACGCAACTCCAGCTTTGCCTACAAGAACAGGAGTCCTGACGTCCGCACGGTTGGGCGCGAGCTCGGCGTCGCGTCGGTTCTTGAGGGGTCGATCCGCCGCGCCGGCAACCGCGTGCGGATCACGGCCCAGCTTATCGACGCCACCACCGGCGGGCATTTGTGGGCGGAGCGTTATGACCGCGACCTCACCGACATCTTCGCGCTGCAGGACGAGGTGACGCACCAGATCGTCGAGGCGCTCAGCGTCACTCTGCGGCCGGCCGAAAAGGCGCAGCTTGCGAACAGCCGTACCAGCAATGTCGAGGCGCATGACTGCTTTCTGCGTGGCCGCGAGCTGCTGCTGGGCCCCACCAAGAATCGCGAGATTTTTGACAGCGTGGTTGCCGCCTTCAGGCGCGCGATCGAGCTGGACTCTGGCTACGCCGAACCGTATGCCGGGCTTGCGATGGCCTACTGCCTCGACTTCCAGAACCGGTGGGCCAACACGCCCGACGCGCTCGATCTCGCCGTGTTTTTCGCCGCGCAGGCAGTCGAAAAAGGGCCAGGTGACCCGTACGCGCATTATGTCGCCGCGGTTGTCACGTTCTGGCAACGCGACCTGGTGCGGGCGCAGGCGCAGGCCGACGAAGCGCTGTCCCTCAACCCCAACTACGCCCTGGCCTTCGGCACGCGTGGCCTGATCGAGATCTACCTGGGCCATCCGCTGGTTGCGATCCCGTTTATCCAGCGTGCCATACGGCTGGACCCGGTGTTCACGCAACAATACGTGCACTTCCTGGGCTCGGCCTATCTCGTAGCAGGCCAGTTTGAAGCCGCTGCCGCCGCGTTTCGGGAGCGGATCCGTCTCGCGCCCAGAACGGATTTGTCGCGCGCATTTCTGGCCAGCGCACTCGGGCATCTGGGCGAGCTTGACGAAGCGCGTCGCGTATGGGGTGAGCTCAAAGACGTCAACCCGAAATACTCCTTCACCGGGCACCTGGCTCGCTTGCCGTTTCGGAACGAGGCAGATCTTGACCGGATCAGGGAAGGCCACGCAAAGGCCGGTCTTTCGGACTAGGGCCTGCCAGGCCCTAGTCACTTCTTCGGGGGTATCCCCGAGGATGCAGTAGGGGAAAACCTGATTCGGCGGCGACCCCCTTTTCAGGGCAGGCGCGGTGTGTGACCATTGCGGCCAATCCCTTCCATCACCCCAACTGTCCCGCACCGCGACCCGAGATCGACCATGAATAACCCACCCGCCCCCAGCCGCAGGCGCAGCCATTGGCCGCTGCTGTTTGCCGGCATTATTGCCTTGCTGGTATGGCTGGTCGCAGTACTCGTGGCACCGGCCGACGCTGCCGACGGTGTATTCAGCGGCGGCAGTTTTACATGGCCTGTGCTGGGTGTTCTGGCCGTGCTGGCTGCAGGCTGGTTGGCGCGTTCGCTGATAAGGGCAAGGGCGGCAGCGAAACGGCTTGCCGCCGGCATACGTCGCCGCCTTATTCAGAGCGGCGAGCGTTTTCGGGCGCTGGTGGAAGACGGTTCCTACGGTACGCTGATCTGCGACAAGGATTCCACCATCGCCTATGCCAGCCCGGCACTGCAGCAACTGCTTGGATACCCGCCGGCACAGCTGACCGGGAAGACGCTGGATGCCTTGCTGCACCCCGAGGATCGTGTGCAGTGGCAGGCGGCGATGGCCTACGTTGGCAATTCCGCATTGCCGGTGTTGCACCGCATGGGCCATGCCGATGGAAGCTGGCGCTGGATCGAGACCCGCCTGCGCGACCTGTCCGCGGTACCTGCCGTCGGAGGCATGGTGCTCAACTGCCTGGACGTGAGCGCACGCGAGCATGCCCTGCGTGAACAGCGTGCTGCCGAGCAGCAACTGCAGATCGCCCTGGATACGTCGGAAGTGGTGCTGTGGGACTTGCACCTGGCCAGCGGCGCGGTGCGGCTTTCACCGCAGTGGGCGCAATTGATTGGCGGCCCTGCCGGCGAAACCCGCACCCACCTCGACAAGCTGGCGGCCCATGTCCACGCCGACGATGTGCAGCCACTTCTGGCGGCCCTGAAAAAGGCGGTACACGGGAGCAGCGGGGTGACCCGTGTCGAGCACCGGGTGCGTGCGGCCGACGGGCACTGGCGCTGGATTGAGTCCGTGGGACGGGTGGTGGAGCGCGATGCTGGCGGCCGTGCATTGCGCGTGGCCGGCGTCAATATCGATATCGATACCCACAAGCAGGCCGAAGCACAGATCGCACAGCTCGTATTTCACGACGTCCTGACCGGTTTACCGAACCGCCGCATGCTGGTGGACCGCGTGACCCAGGCGATAGAACACGCCGCGCGTTACGGCGAGCCCCTGGCGCTGCTGCAACTGGACATGCTGCATTTCAGGCAGGTCAACCAGGAGCTAGGTCGCGAGTCGGGCGACGCCATCCTGCGCGCGGTCAGCGCACGCCTGTCGGGCGTGCTGCGGGACGGCCATACGCTGGCCCACCTCGGCAGTGACGAATTCGCGGTCAGCATGCCCGCCATCGGCAGCGTAGAGCGCGCGGCCGGCGCGGCGCAGGCGCTGATCGAGGCACTGGCGGCTCCCTTCGTCCTGGGTCAGCATGAGCTGCGCATCAGTGTCAATGTCGGCATCGCCATGTTCCCTGCCGATGCCGCCGATGCAGCGGGCCTGCTGCGCTGCGCCGAAGCAGCGGTTTCGCAGGCCAAGGCGGCGTCGTTGGGCGAGGTGTATTTTTTCGATCCGCAGGTGGAGCGCCAGACGCGCAGAAGGCAGACGCTGGAGCACGGGCTGCGCGCGGCCATCGAAAACGGGGCGCTCATGCTGGCTTTCCAGCCCATCATCGATCTGCGCGGTGGCGGCACCGTCGGCGCCGAAGCACTGGTACGCTGGACGCACGAGACCTACGGGGTTATTGCGCCGGACGAAATTATCCCAATGGCCGAAGAGATCGGCTTGATCGCTCCGCTGGGCCAGTGGGTCTTGCGCGAAGCCTGCCTCCACGCGGCCCGATGGCAGTCCACCCTGCTGCCGGATTTCCGCATCGCGGTCAACCTGTCCGCGCTGCAACTGGCGCAACCCGGCCTGCTGGAGGCGGTGCAAGAGGTGCTTGCGCAGAGCGGACTGAAGCCGGGTACGCTGGAACTGGAGATTACCGAGCACCACCAGTTGTTCGATGACTGGGAAAGTCTCAAGACCCTGCAGCGGCTAAAACTCGAAGCCGGCGTGAGGCTGGTGATAGACGACTTTGGCACCGGTTACTCCGGCTTGCGCAGCCTGCGCCTGCTGCCGCTGGACAAGCTCAAGATTGATCGCTCGTTCGTGCTCAGCGCGGTCGACAATCCCGCCGACGCCGCGCTGCTGGCGGGCATTGTGGCCATTGCGCTCGACCTGGCGCTGGAAACCACCGCCGAAGGCGTCGAAAACGCGGCACAGCTGGCCACCGTGCGCAAGCTGGGTTGCGATACCGTGCAGGGTTACCTGACCGGCAAGCCGATACCGGCCAGCGTCTTCACCCAGCATCTGGCGGATTCGCTGGCGCAGACTGCGTGAGAGAGCCGCAGTGCGCAGCACGAAGGTGTCCAGTAGGTTAGCCGGCGGGTACAAGAAGGTCGAAGCGCGCGCCCTGGCCAGGCGTGCTTTCGGCACGCACCCAGCCGCCGTGCCGGTCGGCCACGCGCTGCACAAATTGCAGGCCCAGGCCGACACCGGCCTGGGCCGGGTCGGCGCCCACGCGCACATAGGCGCCAAACAGCTTTGACAGCTGCTGTGCATTCAACCCCGGGCCCTGGTCCTGCACACGAATTAGAAAAGCCCCCTCGCGCAGCGTGACACTGACCGTAACCTTGCTGTTGGGCGGGCTGAACTTGATTGCATTGGTCAGCAGATTTCCGACCGCGCGCTGCAGCAGTTCGCGGTCGAAAAAGCCTATGGCCATGCCCCCTGCAGGCGGCACGAAGTCCAGTGTGATCGCGCTCGCCAGCGCCTGCGGTGCAACATCGCGCCGTGCTTCCAGAACCAGCGCACACAGGTCGCCGCTGGCCATCTCCAGCGGCTTGGATTCGGCTTGGGCCAGCCGCACAAAGTCTTCCGACAAGGTCAACGCGCGGTTGGCCAGACGCTGTACTTCCAGCATCATGGCGTCCGGCCCAAGTGGCTGAATGCCGCGCCGATGCAGATCGGCCAGCAGGGCAATCGAAGACAGCGGCGAGCGCAGGTCGTGGGTCACGAAGGCCAGCGCCTCTTCGCGCTGGCGCTGTGCCGCCTTGATGGAACTGATGTCGGCGCAAGCCACGATCAGACGCGGGCCATCGGCATCCGGCGCTGGCGCCACGCTGACCAGGAAGTCGCCATGGCCGGCCAGTTGTACCGGCACCGACAACGCCGCGCGCTGCTCGGCCACGGCCCGCAACTCCGACGGCCAGTCGATACCCGAGGCGCTGCCCATTTCTTCCAGCAAGCGGGGCAGCGACAGACCGGTCAATTCGCCGGCGTCTTCGACCTCGAACAGCGCAGCCGCGCGCCGGTTGGCCAGCATGACGGAGCCCTGGGCGTCGGCCAGCAGCACGGCTTCGGGCAGGCCGTCCAGACTGGCGGCAAGAAAACGGCGGGCCCGGCGCAGGCGTTCCGTGGCTTCGTTAAAGGCCAACCAGCGGCGGTCCAAATGGGGTGACCTGTTGGCCTGGGAGGGTGCGGCCACCGCCAGGGCGTCGGCGTCAAGCAACGCGATCTCGCGGTCCAGCGCCGCGGCGTTGAGTTCCAGGCGGCGCCAGCTCCATAACGGATAAGCCAGCAGTGCGGCCGGTACAAAACCGACCGGCGTGATCCACCAGCCCGCGCCGACCAGGGCGACGCTTCCGCCCCCCGCGATGGCAACCAGCAGCAAAGCCAGGGCCAGCGCGTAGCGCTGCGGCAGGCGGGCAAAAGCGGCCAGCATCAGCAGCAGCGCCAGGGCCGACAGCGTGGCGACGAGCCACTGCGGTGGCTAACGCAAGGTGTCCGCGCTGCGCAGCGATTGCAGCGTCTGGCCGATTATTTCTATGCCCGGCATTTGACCGTACACACCGCCCATGGGTGTGGCATGCGCGTCGCCCATGCCGATCGCGGTCATGCCCACCAGCACGTATTTGCCACGCAAGGCCTCGGCCGGCACGGCGCCACTGAGCACGTCTACGTACGACACGCGCCGCAACAGCCCGGGCCGGCCCTGGAAGCGGATCGCCATACGTTCGTCGCGCACCCAGGTCCTGGCGTCGCCACTGGAGACCTGCTGCGCTCGCTCGATCTGCAAATTGCCTGGCAACACCTCGCCACCCGTGCGCAGCAGGGCCAGGGCCGCGTGCGGCAGGTCCGGCCGGCCCAGGCCCGCGCGCAGGAAGACGTGGCGCATGATGCCGTCGCTGTCGGGTTGTGCCTCGGCCTGAACCAGGGATGCGGCCTCACGCAGCGCGGCCACCGGTTCGAGCAGCAGCGGTGCGGCGTTCGCCGCGCTGTACCAGGCTACCGGCAGCATTACCGGAGCTGCCTTGCGCAAGGCGCTGGCCAGCAGGGCGTCCTGGCGCGGATCGGAGTCCGGCTCGCTGAGCAGCAGGTCCAGGAATACCGCGCGCGGATGCGCGTTGGCCAGGCGCTCCAAAAGCGTGGCGTGCACCGCACGCCGCCAGGGCCAGACGCCGATCTCGGCAATGCTGCGGTCGTCGATGGCAACAATGACGATGTCGTCCGGCGCCGGACGCGCCGACAAGGAAAGCCCCAGGTCATACAACACGCGCTCGGCGCGCCAGGCCCAATCTTCATGCAGGATGGCCAGGGCCACAGCCACCAGCGCCAAGCCGATCAGAATTGCTTCGCGATAACGTTGACGGCTCAGCCAGCCCAGGTCTTGCACTGCCACCGGAAGATCAAGGCAATTGCAACAGCAGGTTGGAGCCGCTGCGCAGGCAGTTGCCATCACCCGACTTCATGCAGTCGATGAGGGTGAAATGCTGCGGTGACGTGAAGGGCCCCTGGAAGCCGTCCGCATCGCGCGCGCGCATCCGCATGAAGTAGACGCCACCGGCCGGCCGCGGGAGTTCGATCTCGGGCTTGTCAAGCTTGCGCTCCAGCACCAGCTGCGTGAATTGCGCGTCGCGAGCAAGCTGGAACTCGAAGGTCTGGCCGGGTTCCCCCTCCCATTGGAACTTCATCGCGGTGTCGCTGATCGCCGGCGGTTCGGGTGCCTTGGGAAGCGGGCGCATCACGAAAGTGCGTGCAGCGCCCCATGGCCCCTGGTCGTTGCCGGCAGGTACGCTTGCCAGGCGCCAGAAGTATTCGCCGGGAGCGAGTTTGTCGAGCAGCTGGCTGGTCGAGGTAATGGCCAGCAGGTCGCGCGCAAGCGTGGCAAAACTTTCGTCGCTGGCCACTTGCAGGTGGTAACTTTGCGCTTGCGGATTGGTGGCCCAGGACAACTCGACTTCGGTACCACGCGTCACCGCGCGCGGCGCTGGAGCGGCAGGCAAAGGTGGCTCCGGGCGTGCCTTGAGTCTGAACGGCAGGCTGGCGTCGCGGCCTTCCAGCCCACGCGCGTCGATGGCACGCACGCGCAGCACATAGTTGCCGTCGTCCAGGTCGGTGAAGCGCAGCTCCGCGCCTTGGGTCACGTCGTCGGCCAGGATCTCGCGCATCTGCGCGTCCCGGGCCAGCTGGCCGCGATAACTGACCGCGCCGGCCAACGCCTGCAGGGGGAAACGCAGTACCAGCCGCTCCTGCAGCACCGGCATTGCTTCTAGGTTGGGGGCTGGCAACAGGGGTGACGGCTCCGCCACCCGCTGCTGGGTGTCAATCAGCGTGCCGAAACCGGCCGCCAACAGTCGCGCGCCGGTTTCCCCATCGCGCCCGGCAAATTGCACGGCCCCTTCGAGTACCTCACCTGTGGTGACTTGCCGCTCGGAGCTTACGCTGACGCGGAACTCGGTTCCGCGCACCCCCAGCACACCCTGCGGCGTGCGCACTTCGAACCCCGGCTTGCCGGCCACGGCCTTCGCGGCCTGGACCTCGACGCGTCCACTCTCGAGTTTTACACCCGAGCTGATCTGGTCGACGCTTGGAAAACGCCGCGCGCGGTCAATTTGCAGTTGGCTGCGTCCGGCAAGGCGAAGTACGCTGCCATCGACCAGGCGCATGATGACCAAACCGTCCGGCCCGGTCTGCAGCGTCGTACCCTCGGGCACCGACTCACCAGCGCGCAAAGGCGCGGCAGTAGCCCCGCTCCCGGCGCGGGCGCCGCCCGCCACATGTTCGATCATGGCAGCGCCTGCTTCGCTCCTGAGCAAGCGCATCGGAATACGCAGCGTGAACCCGATCGGGATGCGGTTCGGATTCTTCAGCTGGTTGAAGCGGGCCACCTCACGCCATGTCCGCGGGTCGGACAACAGGCGTTGGCTGACACGGATGACGGTGTCGCGGCGTTGCGTGGTGTAGTCGTAGCTTGCCTCGGAGACCGGCTGCGCGATGGCCGTGCCCGCGGCGAGCAGGCATGGGAGCAGGGTCCAAAGTGGGTTTTTCATGCTTGTGGCGACTCGAAATGGGCGATGGCGACGCGCATCAATTGCGCCGGTGTCTGCGCACCCAGCTTGGACTTGAGCGACTGCTTGTGGGATTCGATCGTCTTCACGCTGCGGTTCAGCAACTGCGCGATCTCGGCGGTACTGCGACCCGCCGCCACCTGACGCAGCACCTCGAGTTCGCGTGCCGACATCTCGGGCCCTGCCATTGCACCGCCGCGATGGATAACCCGCTGCAGCATGGCATCCTGCTGCACCTCGCTCACGGCGATCTGCCCGGCAAGGACGCGGCGTATGGCCTTCAGCAACTCCTCCAGCGGCGCCGTCTTCATCATGTAGGCCTGGGCGCCGGCGCGCAGTACACGTTCCGCGTACAACTGCTCGGAGTGGGCCGACAGCACCAGAATACGCGTTTCGGGAGAGTCTTCACGCAAACGCGGCAACCAGCCCAGGCTGAACTCGTCACCGAGACCCAGGTCAAGCACCAGCAAATCGGGTTTGTGGGCTCTGAGGGCCTCGCGGGCTTCACGCAAGGTGCCAACATCGGCAACCACTTCAAGATCGGGCTCGGCGCCAAGCATATGGCGCAAACCCAGGCGAAGCGCGGCATGGTCATCAACCATCACCACGCGGGCACGGGCCATATCGGGTCGAGCTAGCATCGAAAATCCGGTGCGCGTACCGAGCAGAGCGGCGCGATTTGGACGGAAGATACCGAGTTTTGATTGTAAGGTGCCGCCAGTTGGTGATTTGAACGCCAGTCGCGAATTTCAGCGAATGCGCGGCTCGCGGCGATGTTTGTACACCACACTCTGACCGCGCGGAAAGCAGCGCGCTACGGCCTGTACTGGCCCACGTGCCGTCCATTGCCACCGCGCCATGGAGCGTCTTCACGCTTACCTTGACCCCCGCATTGATTTCTAGAATGGGTGCGATGCCTGATTTCAAATCCAATCCAGCGGCAGTCCGCCCCACCAGCGCCACCCCGACGGTCTTGCTCGCCGAGGGCCTGTGCCTGCGTTTTCCCCAGCGTGAGCTGTTCACCAATTTGTCGCTCCGCATCCCGCCCGGTGTGAGCCTGGTGCGGGGTGGCGAAAGCACGGGCAAGAGCACGTTATTGCGCCTGTTCGCTGGGGTGCAGTCGGCGGACCGCGGGCTGCTGGAGATCAAGGGCGCCAGCCTGCGGGACCAGCCTGACGCTTACCGTGGCCAGGTGTTCTGGACCGATGCGCGGTCGGATGCCTTTGACAAGGTGACCGTGGCCAGCTATCTGCAGTCGCAGCGGCAACTCCATGCCGGGTTTGACGGAACGAAGCTCGCAACCCTGGTGGAAGGGCTTTCGCTTACACCGCATCGGGACAAGCCGCTGTATATGTTATCCACCGGATCCAGGCGCAAGGTCTGGCTGGCCGCGGCTTTTGCGTCAGGTGCCGCGGTCACCCTGCTGGACGATCCTTTTGCGGCGCTCGACAGTGCGTCGGTGCGTTTCGTACACAAATTGCTGGCGGACGCAGAACGCGATACGGCGCGTGCATACGTGGTGGCCCACTACGAGGCGCCGGAAAACGTGCCGCTGGCCGCCACTATCGACCTCGGGGATTGAACCGGGTTTCCCGCAAGTCTGAAAAGCCTGGTCAGGTCGATAAATGCGTTGGGCCTGGTAGGACTAAGATGCGGGCTCGCAGTTGTCCCAATTTATGCCCTTCCAGGAACTCCCATGACCATTTCCATGTACCAGGCCAGTGTGCCGCGTTTTGTCAACATCCTCGGCAATCTGTCGAACATACTCGGCAAAGCGCAGGCGCATATAGACGCCAAAAAAATCGCCGATGCCTCGCTCACCGCCTACCGCCTGTTCCCCGACATGTTGCCCATGACCACGCAGGTGCAGATCGCGTGTGACACGGCCAAGGGTGTGGTGGCGCGCCTGAGCGGGGTGGATGCTCCGGTATTCGAGGACAACGAGACAACGCTAGCGCAGCTCCAGGCGCGTATTGCCAAGACCATTGCTTTTGTCCAGACCGTGCCGGCGTCGAAGATCGACGGTACGGAAGACAAGGACATCGTGGTCAAGCGCGGAGACAAGGAAACGCATTACAAAGGCATGCAGTTCCTGCTCGGCCACGCCATACCCAACTTCTACTTCCACGTCACCACCACCTACAACATCCTGCGCCACAACGGCCTTGAAATCGGCAAACGCGACTTCCTCGGTAATCCGTA
>JANLPN010000411.1:0-2828 GCA_031367285.1 Betaproteobacteria bacterium
GGTCTTGAAGACAAAACCGTCATGGGACTCAATGGCCTTGCGCATCAAGATGTCATGTCGGGCCAGGTCCACCTGCATGGCAGTTGGATGTTCCTCCCAGCGGCGAGTGCTGCCCTCGATGTCGGTGAAGAGAAAGGTAATGGTGCCAGTCGGCAGGGCCTGTCCTAAGCTTGTCGAAGGATCAGTCATTGGCGGCTTTCTCATGCGGGGAAGCGATGACCTACTCCAGCGCCATGGCAGGATAACAACTGCATGCGGGGACAGGAATTTCAAACCGCCCTTCTAATTGAGCACAACTATATAGCCGGCCCGAAAAACGGTCAATCCCTCCCGTTCGCCCCGCAGCTCCATGAAGCCCGGGTAGTCAATCCACAAGCGGGTTTGAGGGTGCAGAGATCGAATTTTTCGCACACGCTGGACGCCAAAGCGCCACAGATTCAATCCGAGACGTGATCGGCACCGCAAGCGTGGCGGGTGCCGTGACGAGCCGAGGCGCACCAGCGATCAGACGGTGTGCCGGGTAAAGTCCATTGCGTCGTGCAGCAGACGCGCCACGTCAATCACCTGTCGCGAAACGCGAAACAGTACAAAGTGGCGCGGCTTGGCGACTTGCTCGCTGGAACTAACGCGTTTGCGGCTTGAAACGAGGTGATAGGTACAGACGCCCTTGCCGATATCGGGACGTTGCCTCACGCCGGGCGGATAACTTCAATGTGAAGGGTTCAAGGGGAAGCCCCAACGAGACGACGCTTTTTCTCGCGGACATGCGTCAGGCGGAACTCTTGGGTGCCGATTACCTGACTACCAGTGCCTTTGCCTTGACACCTGCTCGCTTGACAAACCTCTCTATGCTCTGGTCCGACTTCAATACGAGATGCCCGCCGCGTTCAATGGCGGCAAAACCAAGCTTTGTGGCATCCCGCAGCGCCACCAGTTTGGCGGCCTCTTCCTGCACCCTGGATTCGAGCAGACGAAGGCCATCCCTGACCACTTCACTCACATTGTTGTACCGACCGCTGGCGACCAATTGCTGAGTCCGCGATTCGAAATGCGGAGTGAGGGCGACACTGGTGGGCATGGGCTTCTGCAAAAAATGGCAATGGTTATTATGTTTACGCTACGGATCCGCACCCGGTTTAGCGTGTGGTCAGAGAAGTGGCTCGGCGTTGAGCTCGTAAAGGTAGTTGTCGTAGTCGACAAAGTACAGCGCGCGACCTGGCGGGCCTTGGCGGGGTTCGATGGCCTCGATTCCGAGTTGAGCGAGCTTTGCCTTGTGGCTTGCAAGGTCCGACGCCTGAACAGCGAATGCGACGTGGCTGTCTGTTCGCTGTGACGGCGGTTCGCCTTTGACGAGAACCATGGTGAGACCGCGCATGTGAACCGAGACCTCCGGGGGGCCGCGATGCGCTGCGCCAGGCAAAACAGCCAGCGCGCCAAATAGCGCCTCAAAAATGCGGCTTGTTCGAGGCGGGTCGGCGACTACAAACGCGATGTGATGAAGTACGGAGGGCATATGGTGCCACGGGTCGGGTGAAGCTGGAGGATCGATCAGCTACACGTTGTCGCGCGGAATCGCCACTTCCCAGGTCCGATCAAAGATACGTGCTCCGTCTTCGAACGCGGCCAGCGTTGCGTGCAGAACAAAGGCGTCGGCGGTCGAAGCAAGGCGGGTTGTTACCTCGGTGCGTACGTCCCAGCCTTCGCGCCCCAGCGTCGAGGTCAGGTCCATCTGCTGCGTGGCCGACAGGGGGTCGTCGGCCTGGATGGAGAAGCGCAGCTCTCCCGTGGTGTCGTAGGCCACGTTGGTGTCGGTGGTGCGCCAGGCACCGCGGTCGCGTGTGCGCACCAGTTCCATGCGGCCTTCGCCCAGATGTTCCTCGATGCGGTCCTGCGAGTGCTTGGTGGCACGCGGGCGGGTCTCGACCAGCGCGGTGGGGGCTGCGCCTTCGGGTTCGCCAAATGGCGCCAGCGCTTCGTCCCGCACCGGGTTGGGCGGACGCACGGGCAAGTGCAACACACTGGAGCCGGTAACCAGCATCACGGTGGCCGCCACCGGGGACGGCCAGGCAATGGGCCAATACGAGGTGGACACGGCGATTCGCACGCGGTGCCCGACCGGGATATTGCAGGCAATGCCACAGAGCCTGATCTTCACGCGGTAGCTCCGGCCCGGTACCAGGGGCTCAGGGTGTTCTTCACTATCCCGGTGCGACAGGTTCAGCAGCCCGTAGCTGATACGCAGCGAGCTGCCGTCGGGCGCCACATCACACAGGCGTACCGCCAACAGGGCTTGCGGCTGGTCGCTGCGGATGTCTAGCGCCAGTTCGGGTTCGCCCAGTATCTCCAGCGCTTGCTCCAGTGGCTCGGTATCGAAGCTGAGGCTTCGCGCATCGTCGATGCGCTGGTCGTCCGACAGGTCGGGACCCAGGCCGTAAGAGCATTGGTAGCCGGCACGCAGGCCGGTGGTTTGCGGGCTGCATAGGGGCAGCCCGCGCGACGCCGATGCCTGAACACGCAGACCCTCTGCATTCAACGCCAGTGCCAGCGGTTCGATACCGGGCGCCGGCCAGGTGGTCTCGGCCACCCAGCGTCCCGGCCAGTGCTCCACCAGCTTGGCCGGTTGGACCCACTCTCCCATCCAGATGCGCAGCATGGGCTCGTCCATGATGCCGGTGTCTTTGCCTTTTAGCCAGTGGTCCCACCAGCGCAGCGCCTCCTGCAGGAAACCGATAGCCGGACCGGGTCGGGCGAGGTGCGGCACGGAATGCGCCCACGGGCCGATCAAGGCTTTCTTGGGGCCGCGCAGATGCTCCATCAGTGGCAATACG
>JANLPN010000421.1:0-8173 GCA_031367285.1 Betaproteobacteria bacterium
GTGTTGTAGATGCGGATGGCATCGCGGCTTTTACCGCCCAACGCGGTATGCACCGGCATGTTGGCCGCCTTGCCGAAGATGTCCCACAGCGCAATGTCCACAGCCGAATTGCCGCGCGTCTCGACGCCTGATCCGCGCCAACCGAGGTAACCCATGATGTCGCGGTTGCGCGCCTCGATCGCCAGCGGGTCCTTGCCCAGCAGCTTGGGCCCAACCCATTCATGGATGTAGGCCTCCACCGCCTGCGCCCCCATGAAGGTTTCGCCCAGCCCTACCAGGCCCTCACTGGTGTGAATACGCACCCAGATGATGTTGGGAAACTCGTCGAGCCGAACGGTCTCGACCTTGGTAATCTTCACAATTCAGCCTCCAGAAAAAACGGCTGCAACGGTTGCCCGTTGCAGCCTTGCGTCGGGTTCAGGTCAGCTGCCGCGGGCTTTTTTCAACGCGTCCAGAACGACAGTCACCGCTTCCGCGCCAATGCTCGGCACGTTGCGGTCATACACCGGCTTGACCTTTTCGAACATGCGCATTTGCTCGATCGGTGTGATCTCGTTCACCTGCATGCCCTTGGACTTGAGGGAGGTCAGCGACTTTTCGTTCAGGGTACGGTTCGCCGCACGCTGCACCTTCTGGCCTTCCATCGCCGCTTCACGCAGCGCCGCCTGCTCCTGCGGGTTGAGCTGGTCCCACAGCTTCTTGCTGTAAAGCACGAGGAACGGTGTGTAGGCGTGGCGCGTGACGCTCAGGTACTTCTGGACTTCGTTGAGCTTGGACGTCTCGATCGTCACGAACGGGTTTTCCTGGCCATCGATGGTCTTGGTTTCAAGGGCGGTGAACACCTCACCAAAGGCCATCGGCACGGCATTCGTACCCAGCGTCTTGAAGGTATCCAGGAAGATGTTGTTCTGCATCACGCGCACCTTGATGCCGTCAAACTCTTCCGCCTTGGTGACCGCGCGTTTGCTGTTGGTCAGGTTGCGGAAACCGTTTTCCCAATAGGCCAGATTGACCAGGCCGACCTCCTCCAGCTTCTTGTTGAAGTACACGCCGGCCGGCCCATCCAGCACGGAGTCGGCTTCTTTCTCATTGGCAAACAGGAATGGCAGGTCGAACGCGCCCAGCTCCTTCACGATACCCACCAGCGGCGAACTCGAGGTGCACACCATCTCCTGCGTGCCGGCGCGCAGCGCCTGCGTGGCCGGCAGGTCACCACCGGCGGAGCCACCCCAGAACGCGTTGATCTTCATCTTGCCGCCGGTTTTGGCGTTCAGCACCTCCTGCATTTTCTTGACACCAACACCCACCGGATGGTCTTCGTTCACACCGTTGGTGAACTTGATGGTGCGATCCGCAAACTGCGCGAAAGCGGAAGTTGCCACCAGCAACGTGGCGGCAGCAAGTGCCGTGGCCAGGGTTCTGCGTTTGAACATGGTTGTCTCCTTTGAGGTTAGCGACAGGGGTTGAAAAATCGGGGCGCGCCTATTGCATCCACCAGTGCAGCGGCACCAGCACGATGGACGGAAAAAGCACCAGCAGGAAAAGCACCGCCAGCTGGGCAATCAGGAAAGGCAACACGCCCTTGAACGCCTCGTCCATGCTGATTTTGGCGACGCCGCACACCACGTTGAGCACCGTGCCCACGGGCGGCGTGATCAGGCCGATGGCGTTGTTCATGATGAACAGGACGCCGAAATACACCGGGTCGATGCCGGCCTTGAGCACCAGCGGCATCAGCACCGGTGTCAGTATCAGCACGGTGGGCGTGAAGTCCAGCGCCGTACCCACCACCACCACCAGCACCATCATGATGAACATCAGCAGCAGCTTGTTGCCGATAAACGGCGCCATCATATTGGCCACCTCGGTGGGAATATTGGCCACCGTGATCAGCCAGGCACTCACCATCGCCGCCGCCACCAGGAACATCACGACGGCCGTGGTCTTGCCAGCCGTCAGGACCAGTTGGTACATGGCCGACCATTTGAGTTCGCGGTAGATGAACATGCCGACACAAAAGCTGTAGACCGCCGCCACCACGGCCGCCTCGGTGGGCGTGAACACACCGAATTTCATGCCGCCAATAATGACCACCGGCAGCGCCAGCGCAAAGCCGCCTTCGGCCGTGATGCGCAGCCGCTCCGGCAGCGCCAGTCGGGGTGCGGGAAGCACGTTTTCCCGGCGTGCCAGCCACCACCAGGTCAGCCCGATGGCCGCGCCCATCAACAGGCCCGGCACGATGCCGGCCAGAAACAGCTTGGTGATCGACACATTGCCTGCCACGCCGAAAACGATCATGCCGATGGACGGCGGGATCACCGGCGCAATGATGCCGCCCGACGCGATCAGGCCCGAGGCCCGGCCTACGTCGTACCCGGCGGCACGCATCATCGGGACCAGCAGGGCGGCCAGCGCCGCGGTATCGGCCACCGCCGAGCCCGACAACGAGGCCATGATCACGGCCGCAATCACCGTGACGTAACCGAGGCCACCACGGAAATGCCCAACCCAGGCCATGGCCAGGTTCACGATGCGCCGGCTCAGGCCCCCGGCGTTCATGAACTCGCCCGCCAGCAGGAAAAACGGCACGGCCAGCAGCGGGAAGTTGTCGGCGCCCTCGACAAAACGCTGGGCCAGAATCTGGCTGTCAAACGTCACCAGGCCACTGGTCGCGGCCAGAAAAGCCATCAAGCTCACGCCGCAGACCAGCAAGGCATACGCAATCGGCATGCCGATGGCCATGGCCGCCAACAGACTCACAATGAACACGGTGACCGTCATAGGGATGCGGCCCCCACGCTTGTCACTGCGTGTACTGCGCTGCCCCCCAAGGGGGCTGCGTTTGCTTGGGGCGGCCCGGCGCTCACGCTTTCACCTCCTGCAACTGCTTCTCCGCATCCGCCAGGCCTTCGGTCTCGATCACCTGCACCAGTTCTTCTTCGCTGATCCGGCCGGTCACCAGGCGGTACAACATGTTGAGGTTGATGGCGCCCATCACCACGCTGACCACGTAGCCGATGCCATAGACCCAGATCATCGATATGCCGACCACGGGCGACACGTTGCTGACCTGCAGGCCATGCATCTCGAAAGTACCCATGAAAAACAACACGTTGCAGAACAGCATCAGACTTTCGCTCAGGAACAGACAGATTTTTTTGCCCGTCACCGGCAGATGTTTGACCAGCGTGTCGACGCCCAGATGCCCGCCTTCGCGCATCGCCACCATGGCACCGATATAGGTCAGCCAGATAAAACAGTAACGCGACATCTCGTCCGAGATCGTGATGCCGGAATTGAAGGCATACCGCAGCACCACGTTGCCAAAAACCATGACCACCATGGCCACCATACACAGCACCACCATCAGCTCCATCAGCTTGAAGAGCCAGTGGATGAGAGCGTCGCTCGTCTTTTGCACTTGCATGGTCTTGCGCTCGCCTGTCCCGTCGTGTTTCGTCATGTTTTGCGGGCCCAATGGTATGACGATAAGATGATTACAGATTAGGGACTTACCCTATTGCACGGCCTCTTGTCCCACGCGGCGGTCTTTGGCTTGCTGTCAAAATTAGCCGATGATCAGGCGAGGGTGGGGAGGGTTGGTGCCGGCACGGGCTTTGGCTGTGTGCGTCGGCTTGTTCGTGTGTGCAAGCCAGTTGCACGCGCAGGATGAGCGCGGCAGGCCGGCTCCGGTGGTAACAGGCAGGGCCAGCACAAGTGTTGCTACGGCGTTCGAGCTTGAAATCAAGGCGCCCCCGGAAGTGCAGGACTATCTGCGGCGCCACCTGGAGCTGCTGCGTTACCGCGAGCTGGCCGACCTGGACAACACCGAGCTGCGCCGGCTGCTGGTCGCAGCCGAACAGGACACGCGGGAATTGCTTGGCACGCTCGGCTATTTTTCGCCCGATCTGACACTGCTGCTGAACGACGCGCCGGTCGGCCAGCCCACAACGCGCCTGGTGACACTCACCGTGGTCCCCGGCCCGGCCACCCGCGTCGCCGATGTGGCGATCAGTTTTGCCGGAGCCATCAACCCGGATGCCGCCAGCGCGCAGCAGCGCGAAACCATTCGCACCAACTGGTCGCTGCGCTCTGGAATGCGTTTTACCCAGTCAGCCTGGGACGATGCCAAGGCCCTGGCCGTGCGTATGCTGGGCGCACAACGTTATCCGCTGGGGCAAGTCGCCAGCAGCCGTGCCGATATTGACCCCGACACCCAGACCGCGCACCTGAGCCTCACGCTGGACTCCGGCCCGGCGTACCGGCTGGGGGCCCTGCGTATCAGCGGCCTGGAGCATTACGACGCGGCCCTGGTGGAGCGCCTGGCGCGGATTGGCTCGGGCGAGGACTACAACCAGCTGCGTCTGCTGGAAGCCCAGCAGCGGCTGCAGGACAGCGGTTATTTCGACGCCGTTTTTGTCTCGCTCGACACCACGGGCGACCCCGGCACGGCCCCGGTCGTGATCAGCCTGCGCGAGGCAAAACGCAACAAGATCGTGCTGGGCATCGGCGCCAGCACCGACAGCGGGCCGCGCCTGTCGGTGGAACACACCAACCACCAGTTGCCCGGCATCGGCTGGCGCGCCGTGTCCAAGCTGCTGCTGGACGGCGATACCCAGTCCATCGGCACCGAGCTCACGTCCCAGCCTGACGCCGGCAACTGGCGCTGGGTCGCCTCCGGCCTGCTCAAGAATGAAAACGCCGCCAGCGCTGATGTTCGCAGCCAGACTCTGCGCGCGGGCCGCGCGCAGAGCGGGGAGCACATTGACCGCAATGTCTACCTCCAGTACGACCGCTCCAACACCACCAGCCTCGGTGCGAAAACGCTGGCGCAGGCCGTCAGCGCCAATTACGCATGGACACAACGCAACTTCGACAGCCTGCCCTTTCCATCCGGCGGTTATGGCCTGGGGGTGGAGTTCGGCGGTGGTTTGACCCTGGGCAACCAGCGCCAGCCATTTTTCCGGACCCAGGCGCACTGGCTGGCGGTGTGGTCGCTGGCGGACCGGCCAGACCTCTTTAGCGCAGCGCGCGCCGGCCGCATCGCCATGCGGGCGCAGGCTGGCGCGGTACTGGCCCGGCCCGAGACCGTGTTGCCCAGTACCCAGTTGTTCCTGACCGGCGGTGACGCCAGCGTGCGCGGCTATGCGTACCACGAGATCGGCGCCCGGTTGGCCAACGGGCAAATCCTGCCCGGGCGCTACCTGGCCAATGGCAGCCTGGAGTGGCAACGCCCCATCAGCGTCAACGGCCAGCCCAGCGATTGGGAGAGCACCGTGTTTGTGGATGCCGGCGCGGTAGCGGACAAGCCCTCGGAGCTCAAGGCCAAAGTCGGTGTGGGCGCGGGCGCACGCTGGAAGAGCCCGGTCGGGCCGCTGCAGATGGACCTGGCCTATGGCCTGGCGACCAAACGCATCCGCCTGCATTTGAGCGTGGGTTTTACGTTCTAGAGCCAGCCTGCATGCAACGCATATTTTCCCTGTTGTTCTGGTTGCTCGAGCTGCCTGTTATTGCCGTGGGTGCCTTGCTGCTGCTGTTCTGGTTCTGGAGCGGCAGCGACGAGTCGCTGGCCAGTGCGCTGAACCAGGCCGGGCGTTACCTGCCTGCCGGTCAGACGCTGGTGGCGCAGGACGTGCGTGGATCGCTGCGCCAGGGCGGGCATATTGGCCTGTTGCGCTGGGAAAAAGATGGCCTGGCGATAGAGGCTAAGCAGATTGATCTGACGTGGCAGCCCATCCATCTGCTCGGCCGCCGCCTGCAGCTCGACACCCTGCACGTGACCGAACTCAGCATCAACGACCAAAGCCCGGCATCGGCCTCGGCGCCACTGGACGAACTGGTGTGGCCGTTCGATGTCGACCTGGGCTTTGTGGTGGACCGCCTGCGCTGGGCCGGCCCACCTGCCCTGGCGGCCGGCGGGCTGGCCGGGCACTACGAGTTTGACGGCAAGCAGCACCGGCTAAAGCTCGACCAGGCACAAATTGCCGCCGGGCGCTACCAGGCGCAGGCCACGCTGTTGGCCCGCGGCCCAATGTTGCTCGACCTGCAGGTGCAGGGCAAGGTGCAAGCCCCCATGGGCGGTGGCCGCAACATCGCCTTGGATGCCGCCGGCTCGCTGCGCGGCCCGCTGACCGGAATTGGCACCGCACTTGATCTGTCGGCCCGGCTGCAGCCGGACAAGGCGGGCACCGACGCCGGCATGTCCGCCACCGTCCTGGCGCGGATCAGCCCCTGGGCGACGCAACCGGTGTTGTCGGCCCAGACCAATTTCAGCCAGCTGAACCTGGCGGCGTTGTGGCCCGACGCGCCCCAGACCTTGTTGACCGGCAGCGCGCGCATACAACCTCAGGGCAACAATTGGCAAGGGCAACTCGACCTGAGCAACCGCCTTGCCGGCCCCTGGGACAAGGGCCGCGTGCCGGTGGACAGCGCCAGGTTGCAAGCGGAGTTTGCCTCCGGCCACTGGAACATCCAGTCGCTGGACGCCGACGGGGCCGGCGGCCACGTCAAGGCGCAAGGCAAACTCGCCGACGCGGCATCGCTGGGCGCCTTGTCGGGTTGGCAGGGCCAGGCGCAGTTGCAGGGCCTCAACCCGGTGCTGGTGCATAGCCAATTGGCGCCGGCACGGCTCGATGGCATGCTGCAAGCCGCCGCGACCGGGCAGGCCATAACATTCGAAGCCACGGTCCAACCGGCCGGCCAACAGCCTGCGGCATCTCCGCTACAGGGTTTGCGCCTGCAAAGCGCCGCTGCCAAAGGCCAATGGACCGGTGCCTGGTTGCTGCTGCAAAGTCTCGACATCCGCACCGACGACGCTACTCTGCAGGGCCAGCTCGATCTGCAACCCGCCAGCAACACCGCACGCGGCCAGCTTCAGCTGGCGCTGCCGGGTGGGGAGGCCAAAGTTTCCGGGCAACTGGGCCCACAGACCGGCACCGGTGATCTATCGCTGCAGATAGCGGACGCAGCCAGGGCCTCGCGCTGGTTGGCCCGCTTCCCGCAAGCACCGCGGATGCTGGCCGACTTCGACGTTCAGGGTCGCGCGGAGCTGGCGCTGCACTGGCAAGGTGGCTGGCAGCAATGGCAAAACGGGGGCGGCGTGGCACCGGTGTTGCAGTTGAACGTGCAAATGCCCAGGGTGGATTGGCGCACCGCACAACAGACGGCGGCGCAGGCTGTGCAGTTGCGCGACTTTCGCGCCGAGTCGTCCGGCCACCTGGGCAGTTTGTCGCTCACCACCAGCGGCAACGTGTTGCAGGGCACACAACGCGCACAGCTCGAAGCGCAAGCCCAGGGCGGGCGCTCTGCCAGCGGAGACTGGCAACTGGCCCTGGGCCAGCTGCGCCTGCAGTTGCAGGACAGCCAGCGTCCGGGGCCCTGGAACGTGAAGCTGGGCACGGGGCCCACGCTGGGCTGGCAGCCGGCGCCCGGCGGTGGCACCCTGGTCACCAGTGCAGGCGTTGCTGAGCTGACCGGCCCGCTACCCGGTGTCGCCACACTGGCCTGGCAACCGGTGCGCTGGAGTACGGGCACACGCAGCGAACTCACCAGCAAGGGCGAATTGCGGGGCCTCGGTCTGGCGTGGCTGGAACTGCTGGGAGATACCCAGCTCGCCAACCTGGGCCTGAGCGGCAATATGGTGTTTGACGCCAACTGGGACCTGGCCGCCACCGACACCCTCAAGCTCAGCGCCGCGCTGGTGCGGCGCAGTGGCGACATCCGGGTGCTGGCCGATGGGCAGTCGGGCGTGCCTGCGAACACGGCTGGCGCGCCCACCATCGATGCCGGTGTGCGCGACGCGCGTATCACCGTCACCGCATCCGGCGACACACTGCGTAGCGTGCTGTTATGGGACAGCGAACGCGCCGGCAATGCGCAGGCCGAAATCACCACCCGTGTCACGCACAGCGCCGGCGGGTGGGACTGGGCGGCGGATGCCCCGGTGAGCGGCAGCATACGCGCGCGCCTGCCACAGGTCGGCGTATGGTCGGTGCTGGCGCCACCGGGCTGGCGCATGCGCGGCACACTGGACGCCAACATGGCACTCTCGGGCACACGCGCCAACCCGCAGTGGAGCGGCAGCCTGCAGGCCGACGACCTGGGCCTGCGCTCGGTGGTGGACGGGATTGAATTTGGCAACGGGCGGTTGCGCGCCAGCCTGCAGGGGCAGCGG
>JANLPN010000429.1:0-4439 GCA_031367285.1 Betaproteobacteria bacterium
GGTCTGGCCGTTGCTGGTTTTGAACTGCTCCAGGTGGTACTGCCTGCCCAGGTACCAGTTGGTGATGGTCAAGGTGTCGGGCGTGCCGATGATGCTCACCTCCAGGTTGTTGGACAGCCTGCGAAACCACAACTGGTCGGCGGCAATGCCAGGCGCAAAAGCGGCGCGGTCCTGGTTACCCGCCGTGCTGTCGTTCTCCGTCACCGTATCGGCACCATAACCACGGCCGAACAGGTAGATGTCGCTACCCGCTCCGCCCGCCATGAGGTCGTTGCCCGCACCTCCGTCGAGCAGGTCGTTGCCCCCCTTGCCATACAGCCGGTCATTGCCCGCACCGCCGTTCAGGGTGTCGTTGCCCGCGCCACCGGTCAAGGTGTTGGCGGCACTATTGCCGAGCAGCACATTGCTCAGGCCATTGCCGGTGCCGTTGATAGGCGCCGTGCCGGTGAGACTGAGATTTTCGACATGTGCACCCAGAGCGTAGTCGACGCTGCTGTACACGGTGTCAATGCCGCCATTGGCGGTCTCGTAGATATGGTCCGACGGGTTGTCCACGATGTACAGGTCATTGCCGCCGCCACCCATCATCGTGTCGGCTCCGACACCGCCGTCCAGCGTGTCGTTGCCATCACCGCCGTAGAGGTTGTCGCGGCCGCCGCCGCCGTTCAGCGTGTCATTGCCCAGGCCACCGCCAAGCAGGTTGTTGGCGCTGTTGCCGGTAAGCGTGTTGTCCAGGTTGTTGCCTGTGCCGCTGATCGCCGCCGTACCGGTCAAGCTGAGGTTCTCCAGGTTGGCGCCCAGGGACAGGCTGACACTGCTGATAACGGTGTCGGTACCCTCGTTTGCCGCCTCAAACGCCATGTCACCCGCGCTGTTTATGAAGTAGGTGTCGTCTCCGGTGCCACCGGCCATGGCGTCGTTGCCGGCGCTCGCATGGAAGCGGTCGTCCACACTGGTGCCGGTAAGCCTGTCGTTACCAGGCGTGCCCTCAATGTCAAAGCCTTTTTGCAGCAGTTGCGCCAGGCCCAGAGAACTGCCATCGGCGAATTTGAAGCTCCGCACACTCGTAAAACTTGCCGCATGTTGCGGATCGAAATTGTCCAGATGGATGGCGTCACCCGATTCACCTACTTTGAGCATCAGCGAACCCAGCCCAAGGCCCAGCATATCTGGCGTGATTCCCGCACCGAAACGCAGCGTGCCGCCTCCAGGGTCGCTGATGTGTACCACGCCGCTGCCGGCGTTGTAGGCATAGATGTCCCGGCCCGAAACACCGATCAGCGTGGTGTTGGGGCCGGCGATAAACGTGGTGGCAAAGCCATCGACGCCACGCAAGGTCTGGCCACCCGCGCTGCCGTCTTTCACCAGCCAAAGCCCGGTGAGCACTTCAGAACCAAGGCTGGACCCATCGGTCAGAACCATCACCGCAGACGGCATCGCGTCCGGGTTGCGGTACCAGCCGGTGAGTCGCAGGCTGTCCTGGCTGTTCTTGATGGAAATTAGCAGGTCCAGGCCGTCTGCCCGCACGGAGAAATCCGACAAGGCAAAAGGCCCGGCGTCAATGCCCACAGCCCTGTCCGCGGCAACAAGCTGCTGCCCCATGCCGGCGTACAGCTGGAGGTAGCTGGTATCGAAGCCGGGCGCGGGTGGCGCCATGGCGATCAAGGCGCCCAGGCTCACCACCGCGCCATCGGCAAACGCGAATTGCGCCACCGTGCCATTGAGCACATCGGTGGCACGCGGAATCATGACCCGCAGGCCCTGGTCGGCGCCCCAGGTCAGGTTCAGCGTTACCCGTGCCTGGCCGTCCAGCGGGGACACTGCCCGGCTCCAGGACAGCGCAATATTGCCCAGCGCAAGCCCGGGACCGAATTCGACGGTTTTAAGGGGCAGCAGCCCGCCGTCGTAGTAGGCTTGCAAAGCGGCGAAGTCATTCGCCGTGAGCAGGATGGTTTGCAGCGGATGGCTGCTGTAGTAGTCGCTGGCTTGCCCCCAGCTTTGCGGATCGACTGTGTAGGCGGGCGTGCTCAATAACGCAGGCAGTGGTTGAACGTAGGCGGCAAGATCGTCGCGCCAGGCCTCGCCATACCCGCCGCCATCCTGCTGCTGCAGGTAATACGCGGCGCGGGCCTGTTCGAGGCTGTCGTAGTAGGTGCCATCGCCCAGCTTGAATTTGTCACCCTGCAGGTAACTCTCCATGACGGACGCGTAGTTGGAAGCCCCCGTGGTGACTCCCTGCCCACGGTAGATGCTTTCGATGACGTCATCCAGGCCATCGTAGTTGCCGTCATCGCGCGCCTGGTAGTCGCTGATCAACAAGTCCATACCGGTGTTGCGCGGGTCCACCAGAATGCGGGTCCGCGGCTGCTCACTGACCAGGTTGTTGTTCGCGTCGACGTAGAGACGTTTGCGGGCCTTGCCGACCAACATGTCATGCCCATCACCGACGACCATGGTTTGGCCGTTTTCCAGGTACTGGTCACCAACGCCTGCAACCAGGATGTCGCCGTCTACCAGTCGTGCGTTGCCAACGCCGCCATAGGCAAAGCCGGCACCGTAAATGGTGTTGTCGCCCACGCCACCGATCACGGCCGCATATTCGCCGGCACTGACGGTATGTTTCCCGCTGGACAAGGTCGTAACCCCAAGGTCATAAGCGCGCCGGTAGCTGGTGGCCGTGCCCGAGAGGTAACTTGGCAAGGGCCCCGAGGTGGCTGCGATGCCGGGGTTCTGTGGCGTGGTGAAGGCCAGGCGCCCGAGGTAAGGCGTGTCGGTGGTCCACGACTTGGTCTGCACGGTAATTAATTCTGCCGGCGCACCGGGCGGCGCAAATATATAGGACGACGGCGGTCCGGCCGCGGTATGCGATTGCGACGCGCCCTGCGTCCAGTTGATGGCGGCCCATACGGCCTGGTATGACACCGAGAAAGACGCATCCTGGCCGATGGAGGCGATCTGGTCGGAAATTACCCGGGCCTGGTCACCGATAACTACAGTTTCGTCATTCGCCCCATACATGCCTTGCGCCCATTGGTTGGTGAGCCATGAGGTGCCCGTCGAATTGGCGGAGCTGGTTGCCCACACCGTGGCCGAGTTTGTCAGCAGCTGGTGCGTGGTAGTGGTGGTGGTGACGGTCTGGTGGAGGCTGTTGGAGAACGTCGGTGAAAACACGGCACCGCCACCGCCCGGGGCCATGGTGAACCAGCTGCCGTCGGCCTGCTTCGCGTAGCCCTGCACCAGCAGCTGCCTTTCAATTTGGCCCCTGGCCTGCGTCTTGAACTCCGCAAGGAGATTGTTTGTCAGGTTAGCCCACTGGGGTTTGGACGCATCTATGAGCGCCTGCGCGGACAGCGTGTTGCCCGGCGCATCGCGAAATGTCCAGGAAGACTGCCCGGCTCCGTAGTAATCCTTGATCAGCATATTCGTGCTGGTGCCGCGCACCTCCACCAGCAGGTCATTGTTACGGCGCCCGGCCCGCAGGCCACCCAGCGCCAAGCCCGAAGCATCAAGCTGGACCACCGAGCCTTCGGGCGAGTTGTCGGTGACCGTCAGCTGGTCCATGCCATAACCCAGCATGTAGGTATCTCTGCCAGCTCCGCCGCTGAGCGTGTCCACGCCATGGTCGGCAAAAAACCTGTCATCCCCGCCGCCACCATCCATCATGTCATTGCCCACACCGCCATAAAGCGCGTCATCGCCGACTCCACCGCTGAGTTTGTCGTTGCCTTTGCCACCGCGCAGCGTGGCGTGGCCATGCAGGGCAATCAATTCATCGGCACCGGAACCACCCATCAGCGTCTGGTCTGGCGCGCTGCTTGTCACATGTGCGTCTTGCGCCAGGTTGGTTTGCAACCAGTCGAACACGGCCATGCCGTCAATCGACACCATGCTGCCGCGCAGCGCGTCTTGGATCACCAGGGTGCCTGCACCGTAGCCCAGGATCAGGTCCGCCTCGTCCGCCCCCACCGAAGACGGGCTGCCGTCCATAAGCCGCAGGACATTGGAGCCGCCGCTGTCCACAACGCTGTCACCCGCCCCGGCCTCGAAGATGTCGTCGCCTTGGCCCCCGTCCAGCGTGTCGGCACCGGCACCGCCGGCCAGCGTGTCGTTGCCCTCGCCTCCCATCAATATGTCGTCGCCACCGCCACCAAACAGCAGGTCGTTTCCGGCTTCACCGTCCAGATAGTCGTCGCCCTCGAATTGTGCCGGCAATTCGGTGCCCACGCCGTCACCGTACAGCTCGTCATTGCCCGCGCCACCGTACAGCAGGTCGCTGTTGCCACCCCCTATGAGTTGGTCGTTACCGGAGCCGCCATCCAGAAAGTCGCTGCCCTGCATATCGGCGGGAGTGCTGGAGTAATAACCGACATCGGTGGTGCCATCTCCCTCCAGATGGTCGTTCCCTGCTCCACCTTCAAGAATATCGTTGCCGGCAAGGC
>JANLPN010000446.1:0-2618 GCA_031367285.1 Betaproteobacteria bacterium
CGACATCCGCGAGGCCAACTCCTTCTACGAAGACGTGCACCGCCTGCAGGATGGCCGCGCCCTATGGGGCAACTGCGACTTTGTGATGGCCAACCCGCCGTTCAACGTGGACATGGTCGACGCCGAAAGAGTCAAGGACGACCGCCGCCTGCCCTTTGGCCTGCCCGGCGTGAACAAGGACAAACGCGTGTCCAACGGCAACTACCTGTGGATCTCGTACTTTTACAGCTACCTGTCGGCCAAGGGCCGCGCCGGTTTTGTGATGTCGTCCCAGGCCAGCAGCGCCGGCCATGGCGAGAAGGAAGTGCGGCGCAAGTTGGTGGAGACCGGCGACGTGGACGTGATGGTGGCCATCCGCTCCAACTTTTTCTACACCCGCACCGTGCCCTGCGAGCTGTGGCACTTTGACCGCGCCAAACCGGCCGCGCGCAGAGACCAGGTGTTGATGCTGGATGCGCGCAATGTCTACCGCAAGGTCACACGCAAGATTTACGACTTCAGCCCCGAGCAGCAGGCTAATCTAGCTGCGATTGTGTGGTTGTACCGTGGGCAGCAAGACAGGTTTCTGGGGCTGGTGCAAAGTTATGTGGCACGGCTGGGCACCGAGGCCGGCGCGATTGATCTCGCGCTCCACGGGTTCCTGAATCTTCTGGCCGATGCCCATGCCTCGCTCGCGGTGCTCAGCAAGGCGGTGAAGGGCATCTCCGCAGTGCCCGCCGCCACCAAGCGGGCTCTCGTAGACGCGTTGACCGAGGAGACCGAAGCAACGCAGGCCTGCATGATGGATCGTGCCGCGCTCGCCAATGGCCTGGCCAAGTTCTGCAAGTTAATCGGAAAAATACCCACCACCAACTCCACGCAACATAAAGCCCGACAAGCCTTCGACCCGTTGGCCGAATCCGCACGCGGCCTGATCAAGCAGATTGACCTGTTGCACAAGCTGGCTGCCCGTTCCGCGCAGCTGGCGCAAGAGTTGGCCAGCCACGAGGCTGCCACCGAATTCTTCGACCGCCGCGCCGTCAGCAAACTCATCAAGCAACTCGACGAAGAGCGTAAGGCCTCGGTCGAACAACTCAAGGCCGTCACCTACCTGCACCGCCGGATCGCCTGGCTTCAAGACCGTTTCCCCAAGGCCGAAATGCAGGACGTGCTTGGCCTGTGCAAGGTCGTTACCCGCGCTGAGATTGAAGCCGCTGACTGGAGCCTCACCCCCGGCCGTTTTGTGGGTGTCGCTCCGGCGGAAGTGGATGAGGACTTTGACTTCGAGCAGACGCTGCGCGACATCCATGCAGAGCTGACCGACTTGAGCCGGGAAGCTGCGGACCTTGCGCTGAAGATACAGGCGAATTTTGAGGAACTGGGCGTATGACCACGCCCCCGTTCAGGCATGCAGTGCAGCGTACTCCCGCACTGTCGGAATATGTTGAGGCAACTCATTGCCTGCGGGCCGCACCGCCTCCCAGCCCAGGCAAGCCAGCCAAACGGCACGCGGGATGGGCTTTTCACCGTCGCGGTAATAGATCAGCATGCGCCGCGAAATGCCCAGGGCAAGCGCGGCCTGCTCCAGCGTGAGACCAGTGTCATGCAGCCAGTTCCAGATACGCTCATGTCCAATGCCGCCGGCCTGCTCAATGGCCAGGTTGCGCAAGTTGTCCGCACCCAGATCAAGCTCATCCTTAATCCAGTCAACCGAGCGCCCCCCAACACCAACCTTGGCCTTGGCAAAAAGGGCTGTGTCCTTCAATGCCCGCAGCGCCGGGGTAGACGCAATCCACGGGCGCAAGTCGACTTCAAAACTTTGGCCATCGGCATAGATCAGATGCAGCTTGCCATCCGGCAATGCCCTTGCGGCCGTCAACTGAAAATGGTCCTTGCTCATTGTTGCAACTCCTTAAATTTGGCAGCCAGAAATGCGCGCTTGGCTTTGGCCCAGACCAGCACTTCGGCGACTTCGCGCATGGCCACCTTGCCGTGGATGATTTCCGTCGTGTCGATCCTGACCCAGACCTCGCGGCCATCGTTCATCACAATATGAAAATGCGACGGAGCGTGGTCTCTCAGGTTGATGCGCAGCACGCAGTTGGCAAAACGCCTTATGACGGGCATGCCATCTATGATAGTGCAATAGTTGCACGTTTTGCGCGGTGAATCTTATGCCCGGAAAGTGGATTGAAAGCTGGCGAGTGAAATGACGATGTCATGAATGGTGAAAAAATGAGCATTGATCGAATTGGGGCTGTGCTACGCATCGATCGAATCCTTGCGCCGCCGCCGCATGAATCGACACAAAGCGGCGCCAGGGTCTTCAGGGAATCAATGCGCAACTGCATGGCGAAGTTGGCTGTCGAGCGCAAACTGCGTGAGGATGTAGCGTCGTCGCGGGCTGGACCTACACGACTCAAGAGTGGCCAGGAGTTGGGCGCATGACGGGCAACGCCTGGAAACGCACGCCCCTGGCGAATTATTGCGAAGTTTTCAGCGGCTATCCCTTTGAAAGCAGCGGGTTTACCGATGACCCGTGTGACATTCCTTTGGTGAAAGGAGAAAACGTTGGTCAGGGTGAGATCCTTTGGGATATCTCGAAGCGTTGGTCCAGGCAAGCAGCGGATGAACTTGAA
>JANLPN010000054.1:0-8000 GCA_031367285.1 Betaproteobacteria bacterium
GTGACGCCTTGAAATCCCAGCGTGGCAAAGGTCGACGGCGTGATCGGTGTCGCGTCGTCCAGGGCAATACGCACCAGCACATTGCCCGTTATTTGCGGATCGAAACCGATGGCCGTGACCTTGCCCACCGGCACTCCGCGAAAGCGCACCGCAGCCTGCGGCTGCAGCCCGTTGACCGCCTCGGGACTGGATATTTCGTACACCCGCCGCACGCCGGTATCACGCGTGAGCCAGGCCGCAAGCGCGACCAGCAAGGCGGTGACCAACAGTACGAACAATCCGGCGGCAAAAGCGTGGGCCTTGTTTTCCATAGTTTTCTTTCTATACCGCGAAAGGGTACTCGCGCAACAACTCCATCGCGCGTTGCCCGCGTTCGCCCAGGAAGAAGTCGTGGACAAAGGGATGCGGGAACGCGATCACGTCCTTCGGTGTACCGTGGAACACGATGCGCTTGTCCGCCAGCACTGCCACCCGGGTGCTGAGTTCGAACAGCGTGTCCAGGTCGTGCGTGACCATCACCACGGTCAGTCCCAGTTCGCGGTGCAGCGAGCGGATCAGCGCACAAAACGCGTCGGCGCTGTCCGGGTCCAGCCCGGCCGTGGGTTCATCCAGCAGCAGCAAGGGCGGGTCCATGATGAGCGCGCGCGCCAGTGCAACGCGTTTTATCATGCCCCCCGACAGGTCGGCCGGCATCTTGTGCGCGTGCACCGTATCAAGCCCGACCATCTGCAGCTTGACCAGCGCCGCATCGCGCACCAGCTCATCGGGAAAGGTCTTGAGCTCGCGCAGCGGAAACGCGATGTTGTCCAGCACGCTGAAGGCCGAAAACAGCGCACCATGCTGGAACAACATGCCGACCCTGCTCGCGGCACCGGCGTCCGACAGATGTTCGGCTGGCTTGCCCAGCACGGTGACCGTGCCGCGCGCGGGAACCTCCAGGCCAAGTATGGTGCGCAGCATAACGGTCTTGCCGGTGCCCGATCCGCCCACCAGCGAGATCAGTTCGCCGCGCTCGATGGTCAGGTCGAGGTCCTGGTGCACCACGATCTCGCGCCCGGCAACCTGGAATGCCGACCACAGTTTGTGGATCTCAACCACTGATGTGGCCCCCGCGCTCATATCCCCACATCCTTGAACACCACCGCAAACAAGGCGTCCACCAGGATCACCACGGTAATTGAGGTCACGACCGACGCCGTCGTGCCTTGCCCCAGGCTCTCCGTATTGGGCTTGATGCGCAAACCGTAGTGGCAGCCAATCAGCGCGATCAGTACACCAAACACCATGGACTTGGCCACCGCCAGTGTCAGATTGGAGGCTTCGACAGCCGCCGGCAAGGCCGACAGGAAATAAGCCGGGCTGATGCCCATCGCCAGATCGGCCGCCAGCACACCACCCAGCAGCGCAGAGACCGTGGTCCACACCGTGACCAGCGGCATCGCAACCGCCATTGCCAGTGCGCGCGGCATCACCAGCCGGTAGCCCTGTGCAATACCCATCACCCGCATGGCGTCCAGTTCTTCGGTCACCCGCATCACGCCGATTTGCGCCGTGATGGCGGAACCAGACCGCCCGGCAATCAGGATGGCGGCGAGAACCGGCCCGAGTTCGCGGATCAGGGCGATCCCGAGCACATCCACGATAAAGGCGTCGGCGCCAAACTTGCGCAACTGCTGCGCCATCAGGTAGGCCAGCACCACACCAATCAGGAAGCCGACCAGCGCGGTGATCGGAAGCGCCGTGGCACCGATGCGGTACAGATTGCCGGACACGTCACGCCACGGTCCGTCGCGCGGCGAGCGCAGCAGGCGCATGCTGTCCAGCAGCAATTGCCCCACCAGGCGTATCAGGTCACGGCCATGGTCCACCAACAGGTAGACCAATTCTCCCAGCCCCAGAAAACGCTGCCACAGGCTGCGCGGCCTGGCCGCTGGCGGTTCGACCGAATAACGCGCCACACGGTCCAGCATCGCACGCTGGGCCGGCAAGGCAAGCACCTGGGTCGGCCACTGTCGCCCCCATGCATTCCAGAGCAGTTGCGCACCGGTATGGTCCAGCCGCTCCACCCCGCGCAAATCCCAGTGGCCAGGCACACCCAGACCATCACCGAGCGTGCCCATGCCGTGGTGCAGGTCACCCCAGGCCTGGGGCTGCGCCAGAGCCGCCGCCGACCAGCTTCCCGATAGTATTACTGCCTTGTTTCCAGGCCCTGTTTGGCTGGTGATGCGGGGAGCGGATTCCTCCATGGGTTGGCGGTTGGCAGGCGTCATCGGTGCCGCAATCGTACCCGGTAGGCAAGGAGAAAACCCGCAGGGGCAGGAAATTGCACAAACGAGTTGACGTTGGCACGCGCCAACTTTGGCAGATCAGGGCCAACCCTTTGTCGGGTAAGTCCTGATACCCGTGGACTGGCCGCTCGCTTACAGTCTGGCCACTCGACAGGCAGTGCGCGGCACTGTTTTGATGAGGGCCCTGGAGACACAATATCACTGCAGTGGCTGCGCCAACCGCAGCCCAAGCGGCAAAGTAACAAAGGCGCTGGCCACCCCAGCGCCTTTTTGTTTTTCAGGGGGAGGCAGACCAGGGTATGTCCGCGGCCCGACGCGGTTTGCCAATCGGGGCTCCGGCTTGTCCACTTCTCACCGCGGCCATGTCTTCCTCATTGGGATACAGCCCGAGCAACCAATAGTCAAACACCCGGCGCGCAATCGGTGCCGCATGGGCAGCACCAAAACCTGCGTTTTCCACCACCACGGCAAGCGCTATTTTCGGGTCTTCGGCGGGAGCAAAGGCTACGTACAGGGCGTGGTCGCGCTGGTGCTCTTCCATCTTCGACGCGTTGTATCTCTCCTTAGCGGCAACACCAACCGCCTGCGCGGTTCCGGTCTTGCCGCCTGAGCGGTAGGCCGCGCCGGTAAATACCCGCGCCGAGGTGCCGTCAATGGTCGTGCTGACCATCGCTTCGCGCACTACCGCGACGTTCTCGGGCTTGAAGCCCAGATCAACTGGCGGATCCGCGGCAACGGGTGTCTTTTGCCGCGTCATCGCGTCCTGCGTGCCGATCACAAGCTGTGGCTTGTGTTTGACGCCGTTGTTGGCTATGGTGGCCATGGCGTGCGCCAGTTGCAGCATGGTAAAGGTGTTGTAGCCCTGGCCGATACCCAGCGAAATGGTTTCGCCGGCATACCATTTCTGCTGCTCCGGCCGTTTGTAGTAATTTCGTTTCCACTCCTGGCTTGGCAACACGCCGCGCGATTCGCCCAGGATGTCGATACCGGTCACTTGTCCAAACCCCAGCGGTTTCATGAAATCGTGAATCGTGTCCACCCCCATGTCATTGGCAAGTGAGTAGAAATAAACGTTGCTGGACTTTGATATAGCTGCCCGCATATCCACCGGCCCCAGGCCATGGTCACCGTGGCTGCGAAACTCATGGCCGCCAAACATCCAGGAGCCGTTATCGACCACGATGGTGCTGGCCGCGCGTTTGCCGGTTTGCAGCGCCGCCATGGCCATGAACGGTTTGTAGGTCGAGCCGGGCGGGTAGGTGCCGCGCAAAGCACGGTTCAGCAAAGGCTTGTCAATCGACTCATTGAGCGCCTGCCAGCTTTCCGTGTCGATGCCGTCAACAAACAGGTTGGGATCAAACGTCGGCTTGCTGACAAACGCCAGCACTTCACCGGTCTTGGGATCAAGCGCCACCAATGCGCCACGGCGCTCCCCGAACATGTCTTCCACCAGCTTTTGCAGCTTTACGTCCAGCGACAGCATCACCGTATTGCCGGGCGTGGACGGGCTGCTGGCCAGTTTGCGCACGGCGCGGCCACCGGCCGAGGTCTCCACCGAATCAACGCCGGTCGTGCCATGCAACTGGGTCTCGAAGCTCTGCTCTACCCCCAGTTTGCCTATGTATTCGGTACCCCGGTAGTTGGCCTCGTCGTCAGAATCTTCCAGGCGTTCTTTCTCCGACTTGTTGATGCGTCCGATGTACCCGATCACATGGCTTGCCAACTCGCCGAAGGGATAGTTGCGAAACAGCCGTGCCTTGATTTCCACCCCAGGGAAACGAAAGCGCTGGGCGGCGAAGCGTGCAACCTCCTCCTCGGTCAGTTTGGTTCGTATCGGCAGGGACTCGAAACTCCTGGACTCTTCCTGCAGTTTCTTGAAACGGCGCCGGTCGCGCGCCGAAATTTCAACTACCTGAGACAGATCGTTCAGCGTTTGCTCCAGCGCAACCACCTTGGACGGCGTGATTTCCAGCGTGTAGGCGGAATAGTTGGTGGCCAGCACAATACCGTTGCGGTCCAGGATAAGCCCGCGGTTGGGCACCACCGGCACCACCGCCGTGCGATTACTCTCGGCCTGCGCCATCAGGTCGTCATGCCGAGACACCTGCAACACCACCAGCCGGACGGCAAGCAGTACGAAGCAGGCCAGCACCACGACGCTGACCACCAGCACACGCAGCCGAAAGCGGGCCAGCTCGGCTTCGACGTTACGGAGTTCCGTCATTTGCGCAGCTCGGTCATAACGGCCTGTTTGCATCCCGATCCGGCGCCCGGCGTTGCGGCACCAGCAGCAGCACACTGATCACCGGCCACAACAGCGCCTGCGCGATGGGGGCCAGGAACATCAGGAAACCCGGAAATGCGCCACCGCCGAGCATCTGCGGCACCAATTCCATGACCTGGGCCACGGCAAACAGCGGCAGCACCTGGGCCGCCTGCGAAGGCACGCTGAACCACAACAAGCGCCGGTGGATCGTGATGGCCAGGAAACTCAATACGGTATAGGCCAGCGCGTGGGCGCCCAGTAACCCGCTCTGATGCACATCGACACCCAGGCCGAACACAAAGGCCGCGCCGATACCCACACGCAGCGGCTGGTGCACGCTCCAGAAAGCCAGCACCAAGGCCAGCATATCGGGCGTCCAGGCGGCGCGTCCCCATAAACCCATGTTCTGCAACATGTTCAGCAATAACGCCGCCAGCAAACTACCCCAGATAAAAAACGGATTGGCCGGCAGCAAAAGCTGCTGACCCTGGCGCATGATCATGCTGCGGCCCCCGGCGCCGGTCGGCTCATTTCTTCATCCCCTTCTTGGCCACGGGGGCGACCGGCTCCACCGCCGGGCGGGGCGTGATTTGCGCCGCCACCGGCCTGAGGACCATGACGTGGGCGGTACCTGAAACCAACGCAACCGGATGCAGGTAAATGCGGGCGAAAGCCGAATCCACGCGCCGCTCAACCTTGTCCACGCGGGCCACCGGCAACCCGGCAGGGTATACGCCATCTACGCCGCTGGTCGAGAGAATATCGTTCGCCTGCACGTCGGAGTTCGCTGCCATGAAACGCAGCTCCAGGCCACCCGCATGGGCAGCCGGGTCGCCAAAGGCAACACCGCGTGCACCGGTGCGGGTATTGAGCACGGGAATCGCCTGGTCGCGGTCGGTGACCAGGGTTACCTCGCTCACCGAAGCATAGGCCCGTGTGACCTGCCCCAGCACACCGGATTCATCAATTACCGGAGACCCCGCGACGACACCATCGACCATGCCCTTGTCGATGATTACTTTGCGGCTGAACGGGTCCGCCGCGTCGTACAGCACCTGGGCCACCTGGGACGGCGTGGCAATTCGTTCGCGCAGTTCCAGCAGCTTTCTCAAACGCGTGTTCTCCAGCAGCAATTGCTCAACCTGGTTGGCCTTCTGGGACTGGATGTCAAGCTTCAGGCGCGCCTGTTCCTGCGCACTCTGCAAGGCCTGCAAGCTCTGGAAGTATCCCGCGCCGGCCCGCACCGACCCCACCAGCTGCAATACCAGCCACTGGGCCGGGTACAAGGCGCTGGCCACCACCGCGCGCAGAGGCTGCGTGACGCTGAACCGGGCGTCGGCCACCATCAAAAACAAGGCCAGGGCGCTGCACACCATGAGTTTGGACAGCGCCGACGGCCCCTGGCGAAAGAAAGGGGGCGGCGTTCGGTCAAGCGTACCAAGCGGCATGGCTGCGTATTGTCTCTTGTCTGGGACGGGGTAGCGGACCGAAATACGCCTGACGCTGGGCGCCGTTCAGGCGATGGGCCGCGATGCCAACCGCCATGGACCGCGTGCCGCAGGAGGCCTATTCGCTGGTGAAGATAGAGCCCAGCCGGTCCATGCGCTCAAGCGCAATACCACAGCCGCGGACCACGCAGGTTAGCGGATCTTCGGCCACCAGCACCGTCAAGCCGGTTTCTTCGGCCAGCAGCCGGTCCAGGTCGCGCAACAGCGCTCCGCCGCCGGTGAGCATCATGCCGCGGTCCGCAATGTCGGCACCCAGTTCCGGGGGCGTCTGCTCCAGCGCATTTTTCACCGCCGACACAATGTTGTTGAGCGGATCGGTCAGTGCTTCCAGAATTTCATTGGATGACACGGTAAAGCTGCGCGGCACGCCTTCGGAGAGGTTGCGGCCACGCACTTCCATCTCCTTGACTTCGCTGCCCGGGAAGGCCGAGCCGATCTTCTTCTTGATTGCCTCGGCCGTCGGCTCGCCGATCAACATGCCGTAGTTGCGCCGGATGTAGTTGATGATGGCTTCGTCAAACTTGTCGCCGCCCACGCGCACGCTACCCTTATAGACCATGCCACCGAGCGAAATCACGCCGACTTCGGTGGTGCCGCCACCGATGTCCACCACCATCGAGCCGCTGGCCTCGCTGACCGGCAAACCGGCACCGATAGCCGCTGCCATGGGTTCTTCGATCAGGAAAACGTCCCGGGCACCGGCGCCCAGGGCCGACTCGCGGATAGCCCGGCGCTCGACCTGGGTCGAGCCGCAGGGCACACAGATGATGATGCGCGGGCTGGGCCGAAAGACGCTGCGCGGATGCACCATCTTGATGAATTGCTTGAGCATCTGCTCGGTGACCGTGAAATCGGCGATCACGCCGTCTTTCATGGGGCGGATGGCTTCGATATTGCCAGGCACCTTGCCCAGCATGGCCTTGGCTTCCTTGCCTACTGCCTGGATGGTTTTCTTGCCTTGCGGGCCACCCTCATGCCGGATCGCCACCACCGAGGGTTCGTCCAGAACAATGCCCTTGTCACGTACAAAAATCAGCGTATTGGCGGTACCCAGATCAATAGCCAAGTCAGTGGAGAAATACTGACGGAATGCTCCAAACATCAAAATCCTCTCGGGCATGGCAAGCGCTTCGGCCTGCCATCGCCATATTTTTACCAGCTCAAATTTGTCGGTTTTGCGCCAATATCCGCAGTCTCGGGAATGGCGCGCAAAGGCGGGATAATACCCCATCCCCTGTGCGCAAAGTCCCCGGCGACACGCCGCGCGGCACGGCTTGCAAGCAGTTTCCCCCCCATTTTCGCCATGTTACTTACCCCCTCCGACATCTCACGTATCGCCAATCTTGCACGTTTGGGACTGGCGTCCGCCGAAAGCGAGCGCATGCTTACCGATCTCAAAGGGTTTTTTGGCATCGTCGGGCAGATGCGTGCCGTGGACACCAAAGGCATTGAACCGCTGGCCCACCCTTTTGAAACCATTGGTGACATCACGCTGCGCCTGCGCGACGACGTGGCAAGCGAACCCGACAACCGCACAGCCAACCAGCGCAGCGCGCCCTAGGTGGAAGAGGGGCTGTTCCTAGTGCCCAAGGTCATCGAGTAGACCCATGACTTTATCCACCACCGAATTACACGACCTGAGCCTGGTGCAACTGGCCGACAGCCTGCGCCAGCGAAAGGTTTCCGCCATCGAGACCGCGCAACATTTTCTGATACGCGCCAAAACCCACGATGCGCTTGGCGTGTACCTGGCGCGCGACGAAGCCGTGACCCTGGACCAGGCGCGCCTGGCCGACCAACGGCTGTCCAGCGGCACGGGCGGAAGGCTCGAAGGCGTTCCCCTGGCCCATAAAGACATATTCGTCACCAGGGATTTCGTCACCACGGCCGGCTCGCGCATGTTGCGCGGCTATCGCTCGCCCTTTGACGCCACGGTGG
>JANLPN010000486.1:0-11795 GCA_031367285.1 Betaproteobacteria bacterium
GCGCCAGACGATGCGGCGGGTATCGCGAAGGCGCTGGGAGACATTGCACGCGCCAAAGGCATGAGCCAGGTTGCCAAAGACGCAGGCCTGAGCCGTGAAAGTCTTTATCGCGCACTCAGCGCAGACGGGAACCCAAGCTTCGCCACGGTGCTGAAAGTTGCACGTGCACTTGGGGTCAAGTTGCACGCGCAGGCAGCGTAGGCACCGCAGCGAAGCGAGTCCTCATCGGGTAGACCACGACAACGAACTGACTCTCAGAATCAAGCTATTCACTGTCGACCGATGCCAACCCCATACCACTCCGTGTCGCCCGCCGCGCTACCCAACGAGTCCGCAATCGCGCGCGCCTACGAATCAACAAATCTGGCGGACGCCTACTCGATCAACCTGCCGGTCGGGACGACGACCAACCCGGAACTTCTGGCGCGATTCATCTTCTCTCAGCAGGCGTCCTGGGTCAAAGGTCTCATGAAGGTCCGCGACGTACTGGTCGCCGGCTTCGGGCTCAAGACATCCGCTCAACTCACCAGACCTGGTTCGGGCAGCCATGCGAAGCGCGTTGGCATCTTCAAGATCTACAGCACGACCGGGCACGAGATCGTATTGGGAGAAGACGACAAACATCTTGACTTCAGGCTGTCGGTCCTGTGTTCGGCCCGGCCGGCACCAGCAGATGGGCATCGCCTGGTTCTGTCAACGGTGGTGCACTGCCACAACCGCCTGGGTCGCCTGTACATCCTTCTCATTGCACCGTTTCATCGTCAGGTTGTTCAGTCCTGCTTGCGCCGAGCCGCACGCATCGGATGGCCGCCTGCAGAAGTAGCGTGACGCAGCGCAAGATTCCCGACAGCATTGCCGCTAGCCTGCGCGAGCTCGGGCCCACATTCGACATGCCGGCGGTGCAGTCCTTGTACCAGCCGCTGCTGGCACAGCAGCCCCACGACGCTGTGCAACTGCATGCCAATCTGGCCTATGGCGAGCACGAGCGCCATGTGCTGGACGTGTACCAGCCCGACGCGCCTGCACCATCGGGTGGCTGGCCCGTACTGGTAAATTTCCACGGCGGCGGTTTTGTGCGCGGCGACAAATCACAACGCGCCAATGTCGGCTGGTTTTTTGCGCAGCACGGCGTGCTGACCGTGTTACCCAACTACCGCCTGGCGCCCGGGAACCAGTGGCCCAGCGGCCCGCAGGACGTGGTTGCAGCCTGGCAATGGCTGCGCGCCAACGCAGCGCGTTTTGGCGGCAACCCGGACCGCATCGTCTTGGTGGGTGAATCGGCCGGTGCGGCGCATGTGGCGGCAGCCACCCTGATGAGCCGGTTTCAGCCCTCCGCCGGCTGGAAAATTGCCGGTGCCGTATTGCTGTCAGGCCCGTACAACGCACGCCTGGAGGGGATGGCGCGCGCCCAGTTTGGCGTGGCTACGCCCGACCCGCGCAACGACGCCTATTTCGGAACCGATCCGGCGACGCTGGACGCGGCGAGCATCGTTGACCATATCGATGCCGAACCGTTCCCGTTGCTCATCAGCAGCACCGAACGCGATCTGGTGCAGATGCAGGTGCAGGCCGGTGAGCTGTTTGCGCGCCTGGTCAGCCGCCATGGCTTCGCGCCCGAGCTTCTGGTAGTGCGTGAACACAACCATTTTTCGCAGGGGTTTTCCATCGGCACCGGCGACGAGAGTGTGAGTGGCCCGCTGCTGCGGTTTCTGAACACTCTCACTCCATCGTGATCTTGGCGGACTTCACGATGTCCCGGTACAGCGCGGCCTGGGGCGTGATAAACGCGCGCAGTTCTGCCCCGCCCATGGGAGCGACCGTGATACCGGCTTCGGCGAGTTTGGCGCGTACTTCAGGCTGCGCGACCGCTTCGAGCAGTGCCTTTTCATAGGCTGTTACGGTAGCCGGCGGCGTACCGGCCTTCACAAACAGGCCTTGCCACAGCGGCAGTGATATTCCGCTGAATCCTTCTTCCTCTCCGATGCGCTTGACATTCGGCAACTGCGGCACGCGGGCGCTGTCCGACACCGACAAGGCCTTGATCTTGCCCTCCTTGAGAAACGGCATCGCCGTCGACAGGACCAGCACCGCGCTGTTGAGTTGCCCACCCACCAGATCGGTGGTGATCTGGGCGCCGCCGCGATAAGGCACGTGCAGCAGCTCCACCTTCGCGTTTTTGCTGATGAGGGCTCCGTAGATGTGTTGCATGGTCCCGATGCCCGGCGTGGCGTAGCTGAAGCTATCCTTGCCATTCTTGCGCAGCGCGCCGACCAGATCAGACAGCGTCGCATAGGGCGAATTCGCGGGAACGGCGAGCACCATGGGGACGGTGGTCATGCGCCCGATCGGCGCGAGGTCCTTTTCCCAGTCGAGCTTGACCTTGGTATTGACCATGGGCACGGCAACGGTGTCGGTACCCCCCATGTAGAGGATGTTGCCATCGGCCGGCGCATTGAGCACCTTCTGCACCGCGATCATGCCGCTGGCGCCCGCGACATTTTCGACGATGACCTGGCGGCCAAGGCGCTTGCCCATTTCGGCACTCACGATGCGGGCGACGAGGTCGGCGCTGCCACCGGCGGAATATCCGACCACCAGCGATATCGGCTTGTCCGATTGGGCATGGGAGATGCCGGTCAATAGGACACCGGCAGCAAGCACGGCCAATTGGTTCAATAGTCTGCGTTTCATGGAATCTCCTCTTTTGAAAATGTGGTCGGTCACGGCGCCGATTGCTCTGGCGCGATCGGTTAATACATATTGTATTGATACAATATGTATTGTCAATACTAATATTTCGAAAAGGAAAGTCCATGAGCGCCAGCATGTTCGAATCGTTCATTACCCGGCACTGGTTCAACGCCGAAGCCAAGGCCATTTGGGACGACGCAGCGACCTTGCAGGCCTGGCTGACGGTCGAAGCCGCGTTGGCCCGCGCCCAGGCCGAGCTGGGCATCGTTCCGCTCGAGGCGGCCCAGATGATCGCCGCGAAGGCGGACGCCGGGGCATTCGACCTGGATCGGCTCTCGCGGGATATCGCGTTCGCCCAGCATCCGTTCGTTCCCGTGCTGCGCCAATACGAAGAACTGTGCGGGGAACCCGCCGCCGGCTACATCCATTGGGGCGCAACGACGCAGAACATCTTCGACACGGCCGCCTCGCTGCAGATGTTCCGGTCGCATGCAGTGTTGGCCGGGCACCTCGACAACGCGATCAATGCGTTCTGCCGGATGGCGCGGGAGCACCATGCCACCGTGCAGGCAGGCCGCACCCATGGCCAGCACGCGTTGCCGATGACCTTCGGCTTCAAGGTCGCCGGCTGGATCGACGAACTGGATCGGGACCGCACCCGCCTGCACGAACGGCTGGCGCCATCGTTCGTCGCGTCATTGGGCGGAGCCATCGGCACCTTCGCCGCGATGGGCAACAAGGGCCGCGAAGTCGAGGCGCGCATGGCGGCCCACCTGGGGCTGCTTCCCGCCGGATTGCCGATGCGCTCCTCCTACGACCGCGTGAGCGACTATGTGTCGGGTTTGGGCCTGCTGGCGGGCACCGCGCAAAAGATCGCGCAGGATGTGGTCTTTATGCAGCGCACTGAAATCGGCGAGGTCGAGGAGGCGTTTCACATGGGGAAAGTGGGCAGCTCCACGATGGCGCAAAAGCGCAATCCGGCGTCGGCGCTGATGCTGGTCAGCCTGACCCGCATGCTCAGGGCGCGTGTGCCGTTGGCGCTCGAAGCCATGGTCCGGATGGACGAGGGTGATTCGTCCGCGAGCAATGTGACGGACAGCTTGCTGCCGGAGATCGCCGTGATCGCGGCGTCGATTGCCGAGACGCTGGCCACACTGGCCAGCGGGCTGGTGGTGCATCCAGAGGCGATGCGCAGGAATCTTGAGCTTACGAACGGCCTGATCGCCTCGGAGGCCGCGATGATGCGGCTGACCGCTCTGATGGGGCGGCACGAGGCGCATCACCTGCTGTACGAAGCGGCCCAACGCAGCGTGGCGGAGAAGCTGCCCTTCATGGTGGCCATCCGGGAGCATCCGATGCTGGCGACGAGGCTCCTTCCGGCCGATTTCGAACAATCGCTTGAAGCGGACGCCTACGTCGGCGCATCGTCCGTCCTGGCGATGGACACCGTAGCACGCGTGACGCGCAAATGATTGGCAGGCGCTCTACGCCTTCGGGCCGCGCCTGGCGGCTAGCGGCGCGATGGGACGCACCGACACCGTCGCTATCGATGCGCCGGCCCGGGTTACCACCGGAAGGAAGCGAATCCCGTAAGCCCGGGCGGGGCCCGCCCAACGCTCCACGATGGCCTGGTGCAGGTAGCTGATTTGATCGGCGGCATTGCACCCGACCACGTCGAAGAAGTCGGCGTGTTCGTTCACCAGGTCAGCGCGCCCCAGCAATACGACGCTCAAAGCCGCCGGAACGGCCAGGCCGACGCCGGACAGCAATTTACGGAACCTCGCGCCATCGTCGATCCCCCAGGCCACCAGGGCCGTGAAGGGCAGACGCCCGGCGACGTCGAGGCGTTGCTTCAGGTCCGTGGCCAGCGCTCCTTCCAGGTCGTCTTGCGGAAGAAGCGGCAGGATGATCGATTGCAAGCTCACGCCGGGGAGCGTGCGCCGCAACTCCTCGATCCGGCGCCGGCCGAGTTCGTTGGCCAGGAAAGGCTGGGACGTCGTCGCGCAGGCGATGCCGCGGTGACCCTGTTTCATGAGGCGGTCGATGGCGGTAGCCACCGGCTCGCCCCATTCGAGACCTACGGCATCGACCTCGGTGCCAATCAGGGCGGCACCGTCAACCGCCACCACTTCCGTTTTCTGTCGCACGGCGGCCAGGGTTTCGATCGTGATGGTTTCGAACGAGGTCTGGATCATGCAGGCGTCGAAACGCGGCAGACCGCGCAGCACGGTACGCGCGTGGTCGGAATCCGTATACGCCACCTCCAGCACCCGATGCCCTTCGGCGACAAACAGACGCTGCAACCCGTCCATCACCTCGCGGGCGCGAACGGTGCCGACCGAACGGCGAAGCAGCAAAACGGAACGGACCACCGCGGACGTCTGGCCAACGCGTCCGCTCATGGGTCTTCCGTCCGCCTTGAAAGAGGTTCCGCGACCGACCCGTGACTCGATCAGCCCTTCGGACTTCATACGGCCCAGAGCCTGCTGAACCGTTGACTGCGACACGCCGAAGCGGCCCATGAGATCGCGTACGGTGGGAACACGGTCTCCGGGCCGGGCACCCTTGGTCAAGGCGTCGAGGAAATGGTCAAGTTCGGTGGAAACGGTGGGCATACATACAATACATACGGGGTACAGGAATCGTATCACCTGGCCAGGCAAGCCAGGCAGAACCACGCATTGACCTGAAATGCGCTGCTGCACCTAGTGAAAACGCGCGCGCGCCTACTCCGGCAACAACCCGATTTCGCGCGCGGCGTCGCCCCAGCGCTGGTGTTCGTCTTTCAGGAAAGCGCCCACCGCTTCGGGTGAGGCAAGAGGTTCCGCAATCGGCCCGATGGTCAGGATGCGCTCCGCCATCTCGGGGTCGGCCAGCAGCGTGCCGATCTCCCGGTGCAATCTTGCGACTACCGGGGCCGGTGTGCCGGCTGGCGCCACCACGGCGAACCAGCCACTCATGTCGAAGCCCGGCAGCAGCTCGGCCAGCGCCGGCACCTGCGACCAGGCGGCAATACGTTTGGGGGTGGTCACCGCCAGCATGCGCAGGCGGCCCTGGCGCACCAGTTGCGCGGTGGACGCGATGTCGGCCACCACGGCGTCGGTCTGCCCACCCATTACGTCCTGCACCGCCACACCTACCGCACTGTAGGCCACCAGGTTGGCCCTGGCGCCGGACCGCGCATTGATCAGGCGCGCGATGATGCCGCCAAATGATCGTGGCCCCTCGTTGCCGACCGACAGCTTTTCCGGCGTGGCTTTCGAGCGGGCGATCAGGTCCTGCATGGATGTGATGGGCGACTCGTTCCTTACCAGCACGGCGAACGGGCTCTTGCCTATGAATGCCACTGGAACAAAGTCCTTCTGCGGGTCGTAGGGCAAGGTCTTGAACAGGTAGGCATTGGTGACCAGCGCCGCCGTGGTGGCGAAGTAGAAGGTGTAGCCGTCGGCCGGGGATCGGGCCGCCGTCTGCGCACCGATGATGTTCTGCCCGCCTGGTCTGTTGTCGATGACTATGGGCTGGCCCAGGCTGCGGCCCAGGCGCTCTCCCAGCAAACGCGCCACGTTGTCCGGCCCCGACCCGGGCGGCTGCGACAACACCCACTTGACCGGTTTGTCGGGCCAGGCCGCTGCGCTTTGCGCCGCGGCAATGCCGGGTGACAGCAGGGTTGCGGACAGGGCGGTACGCTCAATAAAAGTGCGACGCAGCATGGAGATCTCCTGGGGGTTGATGGTTGCGCCGGCCGGTCGGTCCAGGCGTGGAAAACTCAGCCGGCTCATTCGAGCTCAAACAGTTGCCGTGCTGTCTTGTGCAGGCATTCACCGGGCCCGTTGGCCTCGATCAAATACAACTCGGTGTTGTGTACAAACATGCGTTCGTTGAGGATGCCCGGGTGCACCACGATGGCCATGTGTTCCTCGATGGCCATGGTCTCGTCATTGCGGATCAATGGGCGCTCCACCATGTCGTAGCCCATGCCGTGGATCGAGATGCGCCGCTCCTCGGCCATGCCCCGCTCGCTCAGGTACTGGTTGTGCCGCGCAAAGATATCAGCGCAGCTAACGCCGGGTTTGAGCAGCGTCAACGCGTAGCGTTGCGCCTCCAGCACCGCGGCATGGGCGTCACGCAATTCCCGCGACGCACGCCCCAGCACGAAAATGCGCGACATTTCGGTGTAGTAGCCGCCCGCGCCATTGTTTTCGATCAACAGCGAATACACGTCGCCTTTTTCCAGGGTGCGGCCCTGCATCGAACGCGGCCGGAAGCTGGCCGCCTGCCCGGGCGGCGCCGAAGAGCACAGAAATATGCCCTGCTCGCTGCCGAGTTGCTGGCCCACATACTGGGCATAGGCCGCGATCTCGAAATCGCGCAGGCCCGGCCGGATGAATGCATGCACACGCGCCATCACTTCGTCCTGCATGGCCGCCACCTGGCGCATGAAGCCGCGTTCTTCCTCGCTCTTGATGGCCTTGATGCGGTCCACCATGTCGGTGGCATCAACCAGCTCGCAGCCCGCAAGTTGCTCGCGCAGGCGCTGGCCGAAGCTGTGGTACATGGCCGAGGAAGCCACGAAGCCCACCCGGCGCGCGCCCAGGCGCCGCAGTTCGGCGACCGCGATGTCGGCATCGTAGTTGCCCGAGTAGTGGATGGATGCATAACTCGGCGTGGTCAGCCGGCGCGCAATGCCGGTGGCCTGCGCTTCGGCGTCGCCGGCCAGCTTCTGGCCACCAAACGGCCCCTGCGTTATCAGCGCCATGCCTTCTTCGAGCGGAAACACAATGCTGTTCGGGTAGCCGTTGTTGGCCGGCTGGTTGCTGAACCAGCGCACGTAGCCGCCGATCCAGTCGCTGGAGTTTTGCATCACCAGAGCGTCTATGCCCTGTTCGCGCATGCGTGCGCGCACCAGGCGCCAGCGGCGCTGCAGTTCGGTGGCGGACACCGGGTTAAGGGCGCGGGAAGTGGGGTCTTGCATGGGGGGTTCTTTCGAATGCGTTTTGCATCAGTGCGCGACGCGGTTGTGCATGGCGGCCAGGTCACCGGCCAGAAAATGGCGCAGGTTGTCGCGCACCACGGGATAGGCCTGGTCAAGGTAGATGTTGCTCATGCCACCCACCAAGGGTGTGATCAGCACGCCCGGTTCGTGCCACAACACGCTGTCGGCCGGCAGCGGCTGCTGGCGGAACACGTCGAGTGCGGCGCCGGCTATGCGCTTTTCGCGCAGCGCCGCAAGCAGCCCGTCTTCGTCCAGCACACCACCGCGCGCCACGTTGACCACAAAGGCTTGCGGCCGCAGGGCTGCCAGCACGCGTGTATTCACCAGGTTTTCGGTCTCGGGCGACAAGGGCACGATCAGCACCAGGTAGTCGGCCAGGGCTGCGGCTTGGACCAGCTGGTCGCGCGCAAACACCCGATCAAACCCTTCGGGCACCCGCGTTGAGCCCGAAACACCCACAACCGTCATGCCAAAAGCCTTGCAGCGCGGTGCCAGTGCCTCGGAGATCGCGCCCACACCGACCACCACCACCGTCTTGCCCCACAGCAGCGGCTGCGGCCAGCGCTCCCACAGCCCGGCGGCCTGGTTGCGCTGCATGCGCGGGAAGTCGCGTGTCAATGCCAGCATGTGCAAAAACACCAGCTCCGACATCTGCGGCCCGTGCATGCCGCGCGTGGAGGTGACTATGACCTCGGGCCGCAGCGCTTTGAGTTTAAGGATGGCGTCAGTGCCGGTGGTCAGCGACTGTATCCAGCGCAGGCCTGGCGCGCGCCCCACCAGGTCGTCGTCAAACTGGAAATGGTGGCCGATCAGCACCTGCGCATCGGCCACCTGGGCCAGCGCCAGCATTCGGTCGTTGGTGGCGAAAAGATCGATGCCAGGGATATCGGCGCGGGCCCGCGCGGCGAACTCGGCCGCGTCGGCCTCGGGGGCACCGATGTAGATGATGCGGGGGGTTGTCACCATGCGGACCGCCCTGGCAATGGCCGCAACTCAATGTGCATAACGCAGCACCAGGCTGGCGGCGCCGAGGGTCTTGCCCTGCAGGGCCGCAAGCAGCTCCGCCCGTGTCAAGCCGGGGCGCAACGCATCGGGCTCGAGCGTGGTGGCAATCAGGGTGTACACGTAGTGCTGCGGCGCGTTTCCGCGCGGCGGGCACGGACCCAGATACGCGTCAAGACCGACGGTGTTCTTGCCGGGCACGAATTTCGCCGGTGCAGCAGAAGCGTCGCCCTCCGCGAGGGCAGACAACGCCGACGCCATGCCATAGGCCAACCAATGGTTCACGCCCAGACCGGCCCGGCCAGCCTGGTCGTCCATCAGAATGGCAAAGCTGCGTGTTCCCGCCGGCGCGCGCGTCCATGCCAGCGCGGGTGAGACGTTGTCGCCCGCGCAATTCGGGTTGGCTGCATTCTTGCCGGCATACCGTCGCTCCAGCATGGCGTTGTCGGCATGGCCCGGTGATTCAAGCGTGAAGCCGGTGCGCAGCGACTCGCCGCCATCAGCCTTGGGCATGGCGCAGGCACCCAGCAGTCCCGCGCCAGCCAGCGCCGTGAGCAGCGCCAGGCGCTGGAAGAGCTTGCGGCATTTCACCATGGTACTTGCACCTTGTGGGTTGTGCGGTTCTCGGCGATGAACAGCGATGGCAGGAAGCGTGACAGGAAGGTGAACTCGTTGTAGCAGTGCTGCAGCAGGGCTTCGCCGAATGCATCGGGCGTGATTTCCTCGACTTCCCGCGGGCTCTTTCCGGCCAGCGGCAAGTCCTGCCCCATGAAGAAATGGCTGCGCAACGCGCAGCCCCACGGCGTGTCGCGCCCGATGTGCAATAACCGCCCGCCCAGCAGGCGCCCGTCGGGCAAGGTGGGGGTGTCCCAGCCCACCCCCGCGCGGCCGCAGACGGCGGCGCTGATGCGGCCGCTGGCACGCGCCTGCGTGTAGGCATCGGCGTCGAAGAACTCGGTGGCGTCGCGAAACTGTATCTGCAGCTTCTGTGCCGGCATGCCGGTAAAGAACTCTTCCACCTTGTGGATAGAGCCTACATGGGTGTCGGACCTGCCCCCGATCCAGTCGCTGAATACGTGGTCCACCGGATGCCACCACACATACTGCTGCGTGTCGGGCCGGGAGCGGAACCACCACTCGAACATTTCGCCGCTGCAGCCGTGCAGATCGGTGCGGCAGGCCACGTGCAGCACGCCATCGGGCAAACGCTCCCAACCGGTCTCCAGGCGCATAGGCAGCGAGTCGAGCAGGCGGTTGACTTCGCTTACATACATCGTGAGTCTCCTTGGTAAATTGTTTCAGTCGGCGGTGCCGATGTAGAGGTGTCGCAAGCGGGGGTCATCACGGACCGACCGTGCCGTGCCCGACAGCGCAAAGCGGCCGTGCTCCATGACATGCACTTCGTCGGCGAGCTCCAGCGCGCGTTCCACGTCCTGCTCGACGATCAGCATCGTCAGGCCGGCGGCCCGCAACTCGGCCAGAGCGCCATAGAGCCGGTCCATCACCACGGGCGCCAGGCCCAGGCTGATTTCGTCAAACAGCACCAGGCGCGGGCGCGACATCAGGGCGCGGCCGATCGCCAGCATCTGTTGTTGCCCGCCGGACATGGACGTGCCGCCGTTGCCGCGGCGCGTCTTGAGGTCGGGGAACAAGGCGTAGACGTGGGCCAGCCGGTGGTCGCGCTCGCTGGCGGAGATGCCGCGTGCCGCGAGCATCAGGTTCTCTTCGACGCTGAGTGGCGCGAAGATACGCCGGCCTTCCATACACTGCGACAGCCCCAGGCGCGCAATCTCGTGCGCCGGCGCCTGGCTGCGGTCCACGCCGTCAATGCGCATCTCCCCCGCAGTGGGCCGGATGGCACCGCTGATGACGTTGGCCAGGGTGGTTTTCCCGGCGCCGTTGGTACCGAGGATCGCAATGACCTGGCCGGCGCGCACGGTGAGATCGATGCCGCCCAGCACGCGGGCCAGGCCGTAGCCCGCATGGATGCCGCGCAGTTCCAGAAGTGGCGGGGCGGCGGGGCGGCCCTGCACTGCCCCAGCCGGCGTGACCAGGCTGGAGAACGGGTTCGCCATCAAGGCGGGCAGCAAGGTCGCGGGGGTGGCCGACGCATCCGTGGCCGCGGGTGCGCTGGGGCCGCCGGCCTCCGAGGCGGCTTGGGTCTTGGCACGCGAGGTACCCAGATACACCGCCGCCACCTCGTCGCTGGCCAGCACTTCGGCTGTGAGCCCCTGGGCCAGCGTGCGACCGAAATTTATGACCACCAACCGTTCGCAGCATTCGCGCACCACGCGCAACACGTGTTCGATGATCACGATGCCTTCGACTTCAGCGCGCAGCGACCGGATCAACCCGATCAGCTCGCTCACTTCAGCGTCCACCAGCCCGGCACCGACCTCGTCCAGCAGAAGCAGCTTGGGCTCCAACGCCAGCGCACGGGCCACCTCCAGGCGCTTGCGCCGCAGCAGCGGCAAGGCTCGCGCCTCCAGATGTGCGGCGTCGGCCAGGCCGGTGCGCTCCAGGATGCGGTCGCAGGCTGAATGGGCACGCACTCGGGAGTCAAAGGGATGCAGCGAAAACCGTGCCGCCAGCAGGTTCTCCCGCACCGTCATGTCGAGAAACGGACGCGGGATCTGCCAGGTGCGGCCGATGCCGCTGCGCGCGCGCTCCGACGCCGGCTGGGCCGTCACATCGATGCCATTGAACTCCACACGGCCTTCGCTCGGGGTCAAGGCACCGGCCAGCAGGCTGATCAAGGTGGACTTGCCCGCACCGTTGGGGCCGATGATACCCAGCACCTCGCCGCGCGCCACCATGACGGAAACCTTGTCGGTGGCCACCACGCCGCCGTAGCGCATGACCAGGCCGGTCGCGCGCAACAACGGGCCGGCGGCGCTCATAAAGCAACCTCCGCCCAACGGGCTGCGGTGCGATCTAGTCTGGGGCGGCCCGGCGCGGCGCTACATAAAGCAACCTCCGCCCAACGGGCTGCGGTGCGATCTTGCTTGGGGCGGCCCGGCGCGGCGCTCATTTACCACGCTCTCTTGCAGCACTGAACTTGCGCAGCGCCAGCCCGACCAGCCCTTGCGGCGCAAAACGGATCACGACG
>JANLPN010000061.1:0-5985 GCA_031367285.1 Betaproteobacteria bacterium
CAATGCGGCCTACGGCCGGCGCGACCTGCTGGCCCTGCTGCAACTGCAGCTGCATGCCGATCTGGCGGACGCGCGCAAGTTATCCACCATGGCCAAAGAGAAGATAGCGGCCCTGAGCCTGCTGCTGAAGGAGCGCGCCGAGGTGCTGACACGCGAGCTGCGCGAGTTCGAGGCCCATACCCGCGCCGAGTTCGACCTGCCGCCTTACCTGCCGCTGGCCGCCGCCGGCCTGCGGCGCCACCTGCAGGAGCAAAAACACGGTTTGCTGGCCGACATAGCCATGATGCAAAGGGACTTTGTGCGTGTGCGCGATGACGCCGAGTTCAAACGCTGGCTGCGCGAGCAGCAGCGGCTGGCGCAGGAAGAGGAACGCTTCGAGCGCATGTTCCGGTAGCCGCCCGCGCAAGGTGGCACCGGCGCAAAATCCCTGCATTGCAAACCAGCCGTCCGCCTTTTTCTGGAGACCCGCCATGCCCCGCTTTGACAAGCTGCGCGAGATCGAAAGTCTGGACCCCGAGCGCGACTGCCAGCGCATCCTGCACCTGTCGTTCGGCTACGAGTTTGCGTGGGACAGCACCCGTGCGCTGGAGGTGGCCTTGTACCGCACCTATTGCGTGCCCAGCATCTCGCGCCTGCTGGACCGCACGGGAGAGTTCTATGCCCATACCCAGCGCCGCTACGACGACACCGCGCTGCTGGTGGGCGAGATGTGCCAGTGGGGCTTTGATGCCGGCCGCGGGCGCGAGGCACTGGAGCGCATGAACTGGGTGCACGGCCACTTCAAGATCGAGAACAGCGACTACCTCTATGTCTTGTCCACCTTCATCTACGAGCCGCTGCGCTGGATAGACCGCTTCGGCTGGCGCCCCACATGCCGCAACGAGCAACTGGCCTACGACCACTTCTGGCGCAACGTCGGCACGCGTATGGGCATACGCGACATACCGCCCAGCTACGAGGCCTTCGAAGCCTGGGCCGCCGACTACGAACGCGCCAACTTCCGTTTTGCCGAAAGCAACCGCAAGATTGGCACGGCCACGCGCGACCTGTTCGCGTCCTGGTACCCGCGCCTGCTCGCGCCCGTGGTGCACTACAGCATTTACGCGCTGTTGGACGACGCCATGCTGGCGGCGTTCGGGTTCCCGAAGCCGCTGCCGTTTTCACGCGCGATGACGGCGGGAGCGTTGCGGCTGAGAGGGTGGCTGGTGCGCTGGCTGCCGGCGCGGAGCAAGCCGAACTTTTTTACCGGGCGCAGGAACCGGACCTGGCCCAGGGGGTATCGGATTGCGGAGTTGGGGCCGCCGCGGATGTTGATGCTCGAGGAGCCGAACAAGTATTGATCGTTGCTGCGGGCCCATGATTTTGCTTGCGACAATGTCGTTCCGTCCGGTTCATTGAAAGTTGGCTTGCCGACATCGCGCCTATCTGGTCGATGCGTTGTAAGCTTCAGGTGTGCTGCCTCGGAATGCCGAGCCGAACGAAGTATCCGAGCCCAGGAAACCAATGGCAAAACACAAAGTTCAAGAAGAGGTCGCCGACTATCTAAGCGGTTTGCGTCAGGCGAACAGCGAGGAGGCGAAGAAGCTGCGGTTCCAGAACCTGCTGAGCCGTCTGTTCCAGGACAGCCAGGCTGCCAAGGATGTTGTCAATCAGCTAGCCCAAGGCGGCGAGAAGACCATCTTCAACATTCCCCGTCCAGGCGTTCCCAAAACCGGCTATGCGGACATTGCCTATAGCAACGTCATCATTGAGTGGGAAAAGGATCTAGCCAAAACCGGACGCCATGCCGAAGACCAATTGGCCGAGTACCTTGCAGGCCGGTGGCACAGCGGGGACCGTTACGACTACGTGCTCATAGCCACGGACGGTCGTGTTTGGCGCACTTACGCGCCCAACCTTGAAGTATTGCTGGGTCAGGAAACGCCAAATCGCACCGGGCTGCGCAAAGTGGAAGACTTCGAGGTCAAGAAAGACAACGAAGAAAAGTTTTTCTTTTTCCTGGATCGCATTCTTTTCCGTTCAACCAAACAGCGTGCCACGCTGGACGCCATTCAGCTCGATTTTGGTGACACTTCGCGCATCTTCATCAACGCGGTGCAGGCCATGCAGCGGGTCATGCCCGCGCAAGACAGCTCGTCGCCCGTGTACGTCGCATTTGAGCAATGGCGGCGTTTTTTGCAATTGGCCTACGGCAAGTTCGAACTCGGTAACTCGGTCTACCTCGTCCACACCTATCTGAGTGTATTTGCCAAGTTGCTGGCGTACGCCGTCCTGAAGCCGGCGACCCACCCGAGCGATGATGAACTCCGGGGTATCTTGTCGGGTGAGGCCTTTACCGCGTTGAACGTTGCCAATTTTGTCGAAGGCGACTTCTTCTATTGGGTCAGCACCCCTGAGTTCTTCAATCCGCTGGCGCCCACGTTGCGCGAACTCTATAACCAGATATCGGAGTACAACTTCACCGATGTCGAGGAAGACATCCTGAAGGGCGTCTACCAGGAGTTGATTGACATCGACACCCGCCATGCATTGGGCGAGTACTACACACCCGACTGGTTATGCGAGCGTGTGGTGGACGACCTTCACCTGGAGCGCGGCTACTACGCGCTGGACCCTGCCTGTGGCTCGGGTTCGTTCCTGCGTGCGCTGGTCGCGCGCTACCGGCGTGAATGGCCGGACATGCCGCCACAACAGATTGCAAACCAGGTCAAAGGCGTGGACGTTCACCCCCTGTCGGTGCAAATTGCCAAGACCACCTTGTTGCTGGCATTGGGTGAAGGCGTGGCCAGAGCCCGTGCGCCGGTGGTCTTGAACGTTTATCTTGCCAACACGCTATTTTTGTCCTCCGATGAAGCGAAAAAATCGCTCTTCACCACCGGGCATCACTTCTCTGTACGCGTCGATGACACTCGCCTGCCGCTCGACATGGCGCCGTTTATCGGGCAGCCGAACAGCTTTTCAATGGCGATTGATCTGGCGCAGCACTTCGTTGATGCGCAACTCCATGTTGAGCAGAGCCCGGAGAAGTTTGAAAAAGCGCTGCGCAATCGCGTGCCAGACGCGGAGTTGGCGCGCCAGCATGTCGGCGAGTTGTATGCGGTGTACCAGGCCATGCGCAAAGCCAAGCTCAACAACCGCGACAGCATCTGGCGTTTTGTGCTTCAGAACATGTACCAACCGGTGTTCATGCATCGGATGTTTGACGTGGTGGTTGCCAACCCGCCCTGGCTCACTTACTCCGATATCGCGAGCGGTGACTACCAGGAAGACGTGCGTGCACTGGCGGCGTATTACGGCCTGATGCCGGGCTCCAAGGCCAACAACCCGCACATTGACCTGGCGGCCGTGTTCCTTGCGCACTGCGGAAAATACCTTGCCAAAGATGGCGGCCAACTGGCCTTTGTTTTGCCGCGCGCTTTCCTGAGCGCGGACCAGCACCACAACGCGCGCAGCGGCGAGGCCCGTGGTTTCAAGCTCACGGAAGTGTGGGATTTGAAGGGCGTTTCTCCCCTCTTCAACGTACCAGCATGTGTTTTGATGGCGGTGGCTTCGCATGCCGAAGGTGTGGATACCCAGCGCCAGCGCGCCCTGCCCCGCAATGGTTTGGTGGGCCGCGTCTTCCATGGCAAGCTTCCCCGCTCCCATATGCACTGGAACGACGCACAGGCTTTTGTGAAGGAGGACACCACGCGCTGGTATTTTCAGGAACTGGGCAATGCCCAAAGCAAAAAGAAACGCTCGGCATTGGTGGAAAAGAGGCTGCAAGGCGGTAGTGGCGGCAACGCCTACGCTCCGCGTTTCAAGCAGGGCGCCACCATCGTGCCACGCGCCTTCTACTTTGTGCAGCCCCAGGGGGCACCACTGGACGGCCTGGCGGACCTTGCTGACCGTACCGTGGCTTTGCGCACCCATCCGCTGGCGGTGGAGGGCGCAAAAAAGCCCTGGGACAACATCACGATGGTGGGCCCCATGCAGGGCAAATACCTTTACCGCACCGCGATTGCGCGCAACGTGTTGCCATTTGCACTGGTCAACCCGCCGCTGATCGTTTTGCCTCTGGTGCAGGAGGATGCGGTTGATTCGACGGGCATGCCTTTGCCCGGCAAGTTGCATTGGCAACTGCTGGATGCCGACGAGTTGACGGCTCGCGGCGACATCGAGGCCGCGCGGTGGTTCGGGCAGTGCGAGCGGTTGTGGGAAGAGCGGCGTAGCGACAGCGCCAAGAAGCAGAAATCCAGCATGATGGATTGGTTGGATTGGCAACACAAGTTGACGGATCAACCGGTCGATGCTCGTTGGGCCGTGATCTTCAATCGCTCCGCAAAAGATGCAAACGCGTGCGTTGTGAAAGTGGATGCTCTGGCGCAGCGCCTTGTGATTGATTTCGCAATGTATGTGAGCTTTGTCGAAACTGAAGAGGAGGGTCGCTATCTTGAGTGTTACCTGAATTCAGGTTACATAAATCGTGCTGTAAAGGCGTTCCAGACTACAGGAAATTTTGGTGAGCGCGATGTCACAAAGAAGATTTTGGAATTTCCTTGGCCGGCTTTTACCCGCAACCGCCCCTCGCATCGTCGCCTGGTAGCTTTGGGGCAACAAGCTGCGCAACAGGTGCAGGAAGTATTGGGCAAGCAACAAGACTTGGAGCTGGACCCCCGCACCTTGGGCCGTTTGCGCTCCAGCATTCGTCGCGAACTTGCCACCGTGATGGGGCAGATTGATTCTCTGGTTGAAGCCATTTCTACCGGCCGTGACTTGCAGGAGCAGTCCGATGACTGGGTTCGTTTGACGCACAAGGCGGGCCCACCGGGCAAAGGCCAGAGTGCGGAAGAATTGAGCGAGTTCCTGCGTACCGAGAGAAACCGCTGGACGGAGCGCGAATTGTTGACCGGTCGGGTTGGTAAGTGAGCGCCCCCAGCCCAGCCGCTTCGCGTCTGGCCCCCCGAGGGGGTGCAGAAAACTTGGGGCGGCCCGGCGTTTTCTCATGAGTCATGTACTACTGCTCGATACCAATGTGTGGAGCCATCTGGTTTTGAGCAAGGAAGACAAACGCCTGAAAGTGCAGGCCGACCTGGATGCCTTGTTGGTGAAGTATCCTGGTGCGGCACGCGCTACCAGCCGCATTTGCGTGGCGGAATGTCTGGTTGCCGCCAGGCGCTTGCTTGACCCAGCCGAGCGGGCCGCGGTGGAGGCCAGGTTCAAGGCAGAGTTTGATAACCCGCAACTCATAATCGTGGAAGTGACCGAGGCCATTGCTGACTTGGCCGCAACTACCAGAGCGGAAGTGTTGCGTCGTGCTGCGGTCCCCGACGGAGTTGCCGCCGGCCGAGACGGTGGGCGTTTGAAGTTGCCCGACGCGTTTATTGCCGCCAGTTGCCTTGACTTTGATCCGCCGGCAATCTTGCTGACGGAAAATGTCGATGATTTCCGCTACACCGAAGACGGGAAAAAAAAGACAGTGGCGGGGCTTGTGGTGGAAAGGGTCGGGTAGATCGGGAAATCGCGCAAGAATGCTTGGCATTCTCTGACGGGAAAACCGTGGAGACTGCAGCAGGCTTGTAGCGTGAAGGTGAGAGGTACAAACCGTGAGTACAAAGATCAGCATCAAGTATCGCCATTCGAATAATGGTATTCCCGGATTCCATTTGTACACTGACGTAATGGACGGCTTCGGCGACGATACCGAAGAAGAGATGCCCGTTTATCTTCAACTGGACGGCGTGCACGTGATCGAGATGGCGACGCTGATCAATGGTGGCGCGTCCGTCACCTTGCGTCTGCCGCGTGAACTGGCGTGCGCACTTGGCCTTATGCCGTCCGAGGAGCAGATCGTTGCTTCCAGTCCATCGCAGGGAAACTAGAACCGACCCCCTCCGACCCCCAACCGTCAATTGACAAAAACCTGTCAGAATTTGTCGGATGAGCGAACCGACCGACCCCTGGCACTTTGCGCGGCCGGACCTGGCGCAGGCCTATCTGCAGGGA
>JANLPN010000525.1:0-3044 GCA_031367285.1 Betaproteobacteria bacterium
GTCGTTTCCGACACCGTCGAAGACCATGCCACCCAGGCCATGTTGTGTGTGCGCAAGCTGGGTGAGCAGTTGCAGTTGTTCCGTTACCTGCTGGCCATCGAAGCGTTGGTGGCGGCGCAGGCGGTGGACTTGCGGCAAGCCGCGAAGCTGGGTGTAGGGACGCAGCTGGTGTTTGATGCGGTGCGGTCAGTCGTTGCGCCATTGCAGCAGGACCGCCCTCTTGGCCCGGACGCGGAGGCGGTACACGATGCCCTGTTTTCGCCGAACGTCTCCCGGGCCTTGCTTGTGGTGGCTGCCCCCGCAGTGAACGAATACAGCTTGCGCGGGATAATGGGACTGGCCTGATTCAACGATCACCCCGATACCACTGCGTTTTGCCATGCTTCCGCTCACCGTGCAACCGACAACCATCAGGCTCGAAGCCAGTTCGGCCTGCCAGTTGCGCTGCCCGTCATGCCCAACCACCAGCGGCGCGGCGCGCCCCGTGGTGGGCAGGGGTTTTCTGAAGTTTGCCGACTTCAAGGCCTTGCTGGACGCCAACCCCTGGCTGGAGGGCGTCGAGCTTTCGAATTGCGGCGAGATCTTCGTCAACCCGCAGCTTGGGCAAATCCTGGAGTATGCCCACGGCAAGGGCGTGAAATTGCACTGCACCAATGGCGCCAACCTGAATGATGTGACCGAGCCGGTGCTCGAGGCAGTGGTGAAATACGGCCTGCGCCGGATGACCTGCTCGATCGACGGCGCCAGCCAGGCCAGCTACGAGATTTACCGTGTGCGCGGCAATTTCGACCAGGTCATCGCCAATGTGCGCCGCATCAACCACTACAAGCGTATCTACCAATCGAAATTCCCTGCGCTGGTCTGGCAGTTCGTGGTGTTTGGCCATAACGAGCATGAAATCGACGCGGCGCGGCAGATGGCGACCGAACTCGGCATGTCGTTTGTGGTCAAGCTGAGTTGGGATTCCGATTTTTCGCCAGTGCGGGATAAGGCGGCTGTCAGGCGTGCCACCCGGTTCGACTCGGCGACGCGCGAGGAGTTTCGGGCCCGTTATGGACATGATTATGTGGAAGGCATCTGCGCCCAGCTGTGGCAGATGCCTCAAATCAACTGGGACGGAAAAGTTCTGGGGTGCTGCCGCAATTTCTGGGGTGAATTCGGCGGCAATGCTTTCAGCGACGGCCTGCTCAATGTGATCAACAGTGAGCCCATGCAGTATGCGCGGCACATGTTGCGCGGAGACGCGCCGGCCCGCTCGGACATCCCCTGCACCACCTGCGATATCTATCTCGGGCGCCAGGGGCAGGCTGGCCGGATTGTCGGGGCGCCATCGACCGCCCAAGCCAAGATAGCCGAACCATGAAGCCACAAACCATCCGCTGACTCCAGCAGCGGCTGGCCGCACCCAGCTTTGACACGGTGGGCAAGAAGTTCCGCGAGCCTTTTGCGTCCTGGAACCTGATTGGCATGTGCGCCTGGGCGCCCTTACCAAGGATGCGCAGGTGCAACTGCCGGACCAAATCCGTGTACACCCGCCGGGTTTGCGTTTTCCGGGAGTGGCACCCGGCGGGCTTGATACAAACGATACATGACTACCGGGCCCGACATGGGCCTGATACGGCGCGCTTGCACACTCCAGCCTTGCAGAACGCGGCGGCCCGGTACCAAGTTGGCACCGGACGCGCGGTCTACCCACTCAGGAAATTGACGCCATGAATTCAGACACCATTCAGCACGTCCAGCAAAGCTGGGCCAAGGTATTGCCGATCGCACCGCAGGCGGCCGATCTCTTCTACAACAACCTGTTTGCGATGGACCCGAGCCTCAAGCCGATGTTCAAGGGCGATATGCAGGCCCAGGGCCAGAAGCTCATGATGATGATTGGCGCGGCGGTGGGCAAACTGGACCAGCTCGACACACTGGTGCCGATACTGCAGGGGCTGGGCCGGCGCCATGGCGGTTATGGCGTGTTGCCGGCCCACTACAACATCGTGGGCGCTGCGCTGCTCAAGACGCTGGAGCAGGGCCTGGGCGAACACTTCACGCCCCAGGTCAACGCGGCCTGGGTTCACGTCTACGGCGTCATGAGCCGGGTGATGCTGGACGCCTGCGAAACCGCCGCAGCATGAGCAAGCGGGTCCTCGAACCCGCGAACCGTTGACGTAAGGTTTGCCGCTTGTCCGGCGACTTACGCGGATGGCCGAACCTTCACCGCCGCCCAGTCTTGTTCCGGCGCAACCCGTGCTGCGCTCGATCATCGGGCGAATCACGGGCGCCAACCGGGATGTCTTGCCCAGCCACGTGCGGCGAAATCTGGAGTTGCAACGCCAGCGCAACGAGATACTGGTGGGCTGGGTGCAGGCGGGCCTGGTCCTGACATTTGCGCTGTTCTACGGTCTTTCACGCAAGACCTTCTCCGCCGAGGTGATGCTGCACCCGGTACCCTGGGCGCTGGCGGTGTACGGAGCATTTACGGCACTGCGGCTGGGGCTGGCCTACCGCAACCGGCTTGGCCACCGCATGTTGCTGCTGTCAGTGGTGGTGGACATCAGCGTGCTGATGGTCACGATCTGGAGTTTTCATGTGCAGTACGAGCAGGTACCGGCGTTCTACCTCAAGGCGCCCACCCTGCTGTATGTATTTATCTTCATTGCGTTGCGTTCGCTGAGCCTGTCGTCCGTCTACGTGCTGTTTGCCGGCATGTGTGCGGCCACCGGCTGGCTGGTGCTGGTAGGGCTGGCCGTGTATGCGCCGGGCGGGCGGGAGCTGATTACGCGGGACTACGTGGCCTACATGACGTCGCTGCACATACTGATCGGCGGCGAGCTGGACAAGATCATCTCCATTGTGGCGGTGACCGTCTTGCTGGCGATCTCGGCCGCGCGTTCCCGCTCGTTGCTGCACCGCTCGGTGGCGGGGCAGGCCGCGGCTTCGCAGCTGGCGCGCTTTTTCGCGCCCGAGGTGGCTGCCACCATCGTGGCCGCGGACGAAATCCTTCAGCCCGGCCAGGGGCGCCAGCTTGATGCCGCCGCCATGTTTGTGGA
>JANLPN010000535.1:0-8254 GCA_031367285.1 Betaproteobacteria bacterium
CCGCCACGGTGGAGGTGCTGGAGCAGCTGGGCTGGCTCGACGACGCGCAACGCGAAGCCCTGCAGCCCTGGCGCGCCCAGGAGATCCGCAACTTCCGCGGCCTGCTGGTCGGCGCGCGCAATCCCGTCTTCCGCCTCGACGCTGGTAAACACTGATATCCCGGCTGGCACCTTGCGGCAGAATGAAGCTTTGATCCCACACTTTCCCCAGGAGTCCATCTTGAATACTCTATTCGCCCGATCTGCAGCCGCGCTGGCGGTTGCCGCCGCTTTTGCCTTGCCTGTCAACCTGCTGGCCGCAACCCCGAAAGACACGCTGGTGGTCGCCTGGGCCATGGACGACATCATCACCATGGATCCGGGAGAAGCCTTCGAGATTTCTGCCGGCGAGATCATGGGCAACTCCTATGACCGCCTGATCCGTTATGACGTGGCAGACCCCTCCAAGCTGGTGCCCGATCTGGCCAAGACCTGGTCGGTGTCCAAGGACGGAAAGGTCTACAGCTTCGAGCTCAAACCCGGCGTCAAGTTTGCTTCGGGCAACCCGCTGACCTCCGAGGACGTGGTGTATTCCCTGCAGCGCGCGGTGATTCTGGACAAGACGCCGGCTTTCATCCTGACGCAGTTCGGCTTCTCGAAAGACAACGCAAAGGACAAGATCAGGATGGTGGACCCCCTGACGGTGGTTATCCAGACCGACAAGGAATATGCGCCAACCTTTGTCTACAACTGCCTGACGGCCAATATCGCCTCCATCATCGACAAGAAACTCGTGATGGCCAACGAAAAGGCCGGCGACTGGGGCTACGCCTGGCTCAAGACCAACTACGCTGGCTCGGGCCCGATGAAAATGCGCGAATGGCGCGCCAACGAAATCGTGGCGCTGGAGCGCAACGACAACTACTACGGCAACAAATCCAAGCTGGCGCGCGTGATCTATCGCCATGTGAAGGAAGCCGCGACCCAGCGCCTGCTGCTGGAAAAAGGCGACGCCGACATCGCGCGCAACCTGTCGCCCGAAGACCTGGCCGCGCTGGCCAGCAACAAGGACATCAAGACCACCGCCACCCCCAAGGGCACGGTGTACTACATCGGGTTGAACCAGAAGAACGCCAATCTGGCCAAACCCGAAGTGCGCGAAGCGCTGAAGTGGCTGGTGGACTACAAGGCGATTGGCGACACGCTGATCAAGAACATCGGCATCGTGCACCAGAACTTCCTGCCGGTCGGCTTGCTGGGCGCCAGCACCGAAAACCCGTACAAGCTGGACGTGAACAAGGCCAAGGACCTGCTCAAGAAAGCCGGGCTGGCCAACGGCTTCAAGGTGACCATCGACATGCGCACCACGCAGCCGGTACAAGGCATCACCGAAGCCTTCCAGCAGACCGCCAAACGCGCGGGAGTGGACATAGAAATTTTGCCCGGCGACGGCAAGCAGACACTGACCAAATACCGCGCTCGCACCCACGACATGTACATCGGCCAGTGGGGCGCCGACTACTGGGACCCGCACACCAATGCGGACACCTTTGCGCGCAACCCGGACAACTCCGATTCGCCCAAGTCCAAACCGCTGGCCTGGCGCAATGCCTGGGACATCCCCGAGCTGACCAAGCAGGCTGACGCCGCCGTGCTGGAGCGCGATGCGAAAAAACGCAAGGTGATGTACGAGAAGATGCAGGCCGACTTCCGCAAGACCAGCCCCTTCATCATGCTGTACCAGCAGATCGAGGTGGCGGCCTTCCGCTCCAACGTGCAGGGTCTGAAGATCGGCCCCACGTCTGACTCGACCTACATGTTCAAGGTCTCCAAGTAAACACCAGCCGGTAGTTCCGGTTTGAACCCCGCCAGCCAGACGAGTGCCGCCCCACAGGGCGGTGTTCGCATGCAGCGGGCGCTTTTGTCAGCGGGCAGTTTCCTGATGGTCATTGTGTTGACCTACCTGGGCCTGCTCGCCGTTACTTTTTTTATCGGGCGTGTGATGCCGATCGACCCGGTGCTGGCCATTGTGGGCGACCGCGCACCCGAACACGTGATTGCCCGTGTACGCGAAGAGCTGGGGCTCAACAAGCCGCTGTACCAGCAATTCACCATCTATCTCAGTAAGGTGCTGCAGGGCGACTTCGGGACCTCGGTGCTCACGTCGAACCCGGTGATGCAGGACATCCGCCGTACCTTTCCGGCCACCATCGAACTGGCCACGCTGGGCATCATCATCGGCGCCGGCATCGGGGTGCCCCTGGGCGTATGGGCCGCCGTGCGGCGTGGCGGCCTGGTGGACCAGGTGGTGCGCGTGATGGGCCTGATCGGTTACTCGGTACCGATCTTCTGGCTCGGGCTGATGGGGTTGGTGCTGTTTTACGCCAAGCTGGACTGGGTAGCAGGTCCGGGCCGCATTGACGTGAGTTATGAATTTACCGTCACACAGGTCAGCGGTTTTCTGCTGCTCGATACAGCGCGCCAGGGCGAGTGGGAAGCCTTTGGCAATGTGTTGTCGCACCTGATCCTGCCGGCTGCCCTGCTGGGTTATTTTTCACTGGCCTATATCAGCCGCATGACACGTTCCTTCATGCTGAACGAGCTGGCGCAGGAGTACGTGGTGGCGGCACGCGCCAAGGGACTGTCCGAGACCCGCATCATCTGGCGCCACGCCCTGCGCAATGCCATGGTGCCGCTGGTAACCGTGATTGCCCTGTCGTATGCCGGTCTGCTGGAGGGTTCGGTGCTGACAGAGACCGTGTTTGCCTGGCCCGGCCTGGGCCTGTACATCACCAACTCGCTGCAAAACGCCGACATGAACGCGGTGCTGGGCGGCACCATTGTGGTGGGCTCGATCTTTATCGGCCTGAACCTGCTGTCGGACCTGTTGTACCGGCTGCTCGACCCACGGACCCGGGCGCGATGAGCAGCGCCGGGCCGCTCCCAAGCGCGAACGCCGAAGCGCGCGGCACGAAGGCTTCTCAATGAGCGACGCCGGGCCGCCCGCGCAAGCAAGTCTGCACGACTGGCTGATGTCCGACCGGCCGCATTCGCGCCGGCAGGCCTCGCTGGGGCGTGCTTATGGCGCCTGGCGCACCTTTGCGCGCAACCGGTTGGCGATGCTGGGGCTGGGCATTGTGCTTGCACTGGTGCTGATCGCCCTATTCGCCAACCTGCTGGCGCCCTATTCACCCTACATTGGCGACCTGCAAACCACGCGTTTGCTGCCACCCTCGGCGGCCCACTGGTTCGGCACCGACGACCAGGGCCGCGACATCCTATCGCGCGTTATCCATGGCTCGCGCATCACCCTGTATGTGGTGGTGCTGGTGGCAATCCTCGCCGCGCCAATCGGGCTGGTGGTGGGCACCGTGGCCGGTTACGCGGGTGGCTGGCTGGACGCTGTGCTGATGCGTATCACCGACATCTTCCTGGCCTTCCCGCGCCTGATCCTGGCGCTGGCTTTTGTGGCCGCGCTCGGGCCGGGCATAGGCAATGCGGTGATCGCCATCGCCATCACGTCCTGGCCGCCGTACGCGCGTATTGCGCGCGCGGAAACACTCACGATACGCCAGGCCGACTACATCGCGGCCGTGCAGCTGATTGGCGCGTCGCCCTGGCGCATCGTGCTGCGCCACATCATGCCGCTGTGTGTGTCGTCAGTGATCGTGCGCGTGACGCTGGACATGGCCGGCATCATCCTGACCGCCGCCGGCCTGGGTTTCCTGGGCCTGGGCGCCCAGCCGCCGATGCCGGAATGGGGCGCCCTGATCGCCAATGGCCGCCTCTACGTACTGGACCAATGGTGGGTGGCGGCAGCCCCGGGTGCCGCGATATTTGTGGTGAGCCTGGCCTTCAATCTGCTGGGTGACGGCCTGCGCGACGCGCTGGACCCGAAAGGCGTGAAGTGACGCCAGGTGATGTCCTTCTGGTCGACGACCTGCGGGTGTCGTTCCCCAACCGCGAAGGCGGCCGGACCGAGGCCGTGCGCGGGGTGTCTTTTACGCTGGGGCGCGAACGGCTGGGCATAGTCGGTGAATCGGGTTCCGGCAAGTCGCAGACCGGACGCGCCATTCTCGGGCTGACGGCGCCCGAAGGCATCGTCACCGCCAAACGGCTGGAGTTCAATGGTGTGGATCTGTTGCGTTGCACCCCGAAGCAACGGCGCGAGTTGCGCGGTGGGCGTATCGCCATGGTGCTGCAGGACCCCAAGTTTTCGCTCAACCCAGTGATGACGATTGGCGACCAGGTGGTGGAGACCCTGCGTGCCCATACCCGGATTTCCGCCAAAGTGGCACGCGCCCGGGCCATGGCGGCGCTGGTGGCGGTGCAGATCGACCAGCCCGAGCGGGTGTACAAGCTGTACCCGCACGAGGTGTCGGGCGGCATGGGGCAACGCGCCATGATTGCGATGATGCTGATCGCCAACCCGGATTTGCTGATTGCCGACGAACCCACCTCCGCCTTGGACGTGACGGTGCAGCTGCAGGTGCTGGACATCCTGGACGCGCTGGTGAAGCAGCGCGGCATGGGCCTGGTGTTTATCTCGCACGACCTGCGGCTTGTCTCCACCTTTTGCGACCGCATCCTGGTGATGTACGCCGGGCGCGTGGTGGAAGAAGTGTCCGCAGGCGGCCTGGCCGATGCGAAGCACCCGTACACCCGCGGCCTGCTGAACTGCCTGCCGCGCCTGGCCGACGACCGCCATCCGCTGCCTACGCTGGACCGCCAGCCGGAGTGGGCGCTGTGAGCCACATCGGCATCGAGGTACAGCAATTGCGTGTGGTCTACGACGGTTTTATTGCCGTGGCCGATACCTCGTTGCGTGTGCAGGCGGGCGAAAGCTTCGGCATCGTGGGCGAGTCGGGCTCCGGCAAGTCCACGGTTTTGCGCGCCATCTGCGGCTTGGCGCCCAAAGCGTCGGGCACCGTACAACTGCTGGGTGCGAGCAAGGAGCCGCTGCCGCAGCCGGGCAGCAAACCGTTCCGGCGCCTGGTGCAGATGGTGTTCCAGGACCCGTATGGCTCGTTGCACCCGCGCCAGACCGTGGACCGCATCCTGGCCGAGCCGCTGGCCATCCACGCCATCGGTGACGCCGAGACACGCATCGAGCGGGCACTGGACGAGGTCGGCCTGGGCACCGGTTTCCGGTTCCGGTTCCCGCACCAGCTCTCGGGCGGGCAACGCCAGCGCATCGCCATCGCGCGCGCGCTGATCCTGGAGCCGCAGATCCTGCTGCTGGACGAACCCACCTCGGCGCTTGATGCCTCGGTGCAGGCCGAGGTGCTCAATCTGCTGGAAGACCTGCGCAACAGGCGCGGCCTGACCTTTATCATGGTCAGCCACGATCTGGCCGTAGTGACCCATATGTGCGAACGGCTGATGGTGATGCAGCGTGGCCAGACAGTGGAGTTGTTGTCCGCCGCGGACCTGGCGGCGAGCCGCGTCACACAGGAATACACGCGCAATCTCATGGTCGCCTCCACGGGCTTCCGGCGTGCAGTAGCAACAGGAGAAACCACATGATCAAATGGGAAGCCCACGCCTGCCTGCCCCTGCACCCGCAGGCCGACTTTGCGCCGATTGACCGCCTGCACGCGGCCGGCGTCAACTACGTGTCGATCAATATCGGCATGGACATGAACCCGGTGACGCAGGTGATGTCGGTTATCGCCGGCTTTCGCGCGCATATCGCGGCACACCCCGAAAAATATGTGCTTGCCTGCACGGCGCAGGACATTGAGCAGGCGGCCACCGCCGGCAAACTCGCCGTCGGCTTCGACCTGGAAGGCGCGATGCCGCTGCTGGAGCAGCCCGAGATGGTGGCGCTGTACAGAGGACTGGGGGTGCGGCAAATGCACCTGGCCTACAACCGCAACAACACGGTCGCGGGTGGCTGCCACGACGTGGAGCAGGGCCTGACGGCGCTGGGCAAAAAGGTGGTCGCGGCCATCAATGCGGCCGGGGTGCTGATGGATTGCTCACATACCGGGCGCAAATGCAGCCTGGACATCATGGCCACGTCCACCCAACCGGTGATCTTCAGCCATTCCAATCCGCTGGCACTGGTGGAGCATGGACGCAACGTCACCGACGAACAGATCAAAGCCTGCGCGGCGACCGGTGGCGTGGTCTGTGTATCGGGCGTCTCTATCTTCCTCGGCACCCGCACGCCCGACGCGGACGACGTGGCGCGCCACGCCGCCTACGTGGCCGACAAGGTAGGCATTGCGCACGCGGGCATAGGTCTGGACATCAGCTTTCACCAGAGCGAACTCAACGACAACCCGCCCGGCGACTACGACCCCACTTACTGGTGGCCCAAGTCGGCCGGGTACAACCGCGCCATCTCCAAATCGACCTACCCGCCGATAGAAAGCTGGGCCGTTTTGGGCGATGCCCTGCAGCGCACCGGCATGACGCCCGATGAAGCCGCGCTGGTCATGGGCGGCAACATGATGCGGGTGGCGGGGGCGGTCTGGCGATGAGCCGCCGGGTCGTGCATGACACCGCTCCGGTTGCGGAATCTAGACCGGTTATGTGCCTGGATATTGGCCCAAAGACGTGGTTGCCTGAAGCCGCTTGTTAAGGCGGTTTCCCAACCTCGCTGACCCATGTTGGCCCTCCCATCCATCCGGCTCGCATTGCCCAAGGAGGCGGAGGTGATAGCCGCCATGTCGCGCGACACCATCGAACATGGGCTGGGCTGGAGCTGGACCACGGCCCGCGTGCTGCGGGCCATGGGCAACCCGTCGACCAATGTGGCCGTGGTGCTGAAGCGCGACAACCTACGCGGCTTCGGCATCATGGACTATGGCGACGAAGACGCCCACCTGGCGCTGCTGGCGATCGACCCTACGCAACGGCATCTGGGCCTGGGTGCCCATCTGCTCGACTGGCTGGAGCAATCGGCACGTGTGGCGGGGCTGAAACGGGTGCGCCTGGAAGCCCGGGCCGACAACCGCGCGGCCATCGCCTTCTACCGCAAGCTGGGGTTTACGCAGTCCGGCATGGTGGCCGGCTACTACGAAGGCATGATCGACGCGGTGCAACTGGGGAAGACACTGTGATGAGTCTGCTGGTAAATATCAAGACAGCGAATTACGGTGATGGCTGAAGCATGGCGTGCTTCTCCGCCATCAGCTACATATTGCGCCGGTACTGGCCACCCACCTCGAACAGCGCATTGGTAATCTGCCCGAGTGAACAGACGCGCACGGCGTCCATCAGCACCTCGAACACATTGCCGTTGGCTATCACCGCCCGCTGAAGGCGCTTGAGCATGGCCGGCGACTCGGCCGCGTGTTGCTGGTGGAAATCGGCCAGGCGTTTTAGCTGGTTCTGTTTTTCGTCGTCGGTGGAACGCGCCAGCTCCAGCTTGTCCTGTACCCCGTCGCCATGCGGGTTGCGGAAGGTGTTGACGCCGACTATCGGCAGCTCACCGGTGTGTTTCAGCATTTCGTAATGCATCGATTCGTCCTGGATACGGCCGCGCTGGTAGCCGGTTTCCATGGCGCCCAGTACGCCGCCGCGTTCGGCGATACGCTCGAACTCGGTCAGCACGGCTTCCTCCACCAGCTCGGTCAGTTCCTCGATGATGAAGGCGCCCTGGTTCGGGTTTTCGTTCTTGGCCAGGCCCCATTCGCGGTTGATGATCAGCTGGATCGCCATCGCGCGGCGCACGCTGTCCTCGGTGGGTGTGGTGATGGCTTCGTCAAACGCATTGGTGTGCAGGCTGTTGCAGTTGTCGTAGATTGCAATCAGCGCCTGCAGCGTGGTACGGATGTCGTTGAACTGGATTTCCTGCGCGTGCAGACTGCGCCCGCTGGTCTGGATGTGGTATTTGAGTTTCTGGCTGCGTTCGTTGGCGCCGTATTTTTCCTTCATGGCCACGGCCCAGATACGCCGCGCCACGCGGCCCATCACGGTGTATTCCGGGTCCATGCCATTGGAGAAGAAGAAGCTCAGGTTGGGTGCGAAGTCGTCCACGTGCATGCCGCGCGCCAGATAGGCCTCCACAAAGGTAAAGCCGTTGGACAGCGTGAATGCCAGCTGGCTGATCGGGTTGGCGCCCGCTTCAGCGATGTGGTAGCCGCTGATGGACACGCTGTAGAAATTGCGCACCCGGTTGTGCACGAAGTATTCCGCAATGTCGCCCATCACCTTGAGCGAGAACTCGGTCGAGAAGATGCAGGTGTTCTGGCCCTGGTCTTCCTTCAGGATGTCTGCCTGCACCGTGCCGCGCACGTTGGCCAGCACCCACTCCCGGATCTTCG
>JANLPN010000027.1:0-1663 GCA_031367285.1 Betaproteobacteria bacterium
ACTGGCAGCGGTCGTGCTGGCGGACTAGAACAACCCAAAACAACCCAAGCCATCACTGCTTGCCCTGGATTGGGCCCGTCCTGAGCCTGTCGAGGGGCGGCAGCTCGACCGCCAGGGTCAACCCAGTTTCTTGCGCAGCAGTTCGTTCACCTGCTGCGGGTTGGCCTTGCCCTTGCTGGCCTTCATGATCTGGCCCACCAGCGCGTTAAAGGCCTTGTCCTTGCCGGTCTTGAACTGGGCCACATTGTCGGCATTCGCGGCGATTACGTCGCCAATGATTTTTTCCAGCGCGCTGGAGTCGTTCATCTGACGTAGACCCGCCGATTCAATCATCGTGGCAACCAAGCCGACACCGGCCTTAGCAGCGTTGCCTGTAAGTTGCACAACAATGTCTCCGGGACTGCGGTTCCATAGCAATTCGACCAGTTGCTTTGCGCCAATGCCGTTGATAGTGCCCATGGCCAAGTGTGAGATCACTTCAGCAAGTTCGTTCGGCGCGATATTGGCCTTGTCGATGGTCATGCCCTGCGCATTGAGTCGGCGACTTATCTCGCCGCATATCCAGTTGCTCGCCAACTTCGGGGTGGCGCCATAGCCAACTACGGTTTCAAAATAGATGGCGTAGGCACGGCTTTGCGTGAGTTGCTTTGCGTCATATTTCGACAACCCGTAGTCAGTCAAGAATCGCTGGGCCATCAAGCGGCGTGGCTCTGGCATCTCGGCCCGAATCTGCTCAATCCATTCAGAGGCTATCACCAGCGGAGGCAGATCCGGGTCCGGGAAATAGCGGTAGTCCGCCGCATCTTCTTTGGTCCGCATGGCACGTGTCTCGCCCGTATCCGGGTTGAACAACACGGTAGCCTGCTGAATGGTGCGGCCGTCTTCAATCTCGCCGATCTGCCAGCGCACTTCATAGTCGATGGCCTGCTGCATGAACTCGAAGCTGTTGAGGTTTTTTATCTCGCGCCGCGTGCCCAGCGCGGCACCGGGTTTGCGCACCGACACATTGGCGTCGCAACGAAAGCTGCCCTCCTGCATATTGCCGTCGCAGATTTCTATCCAGGTCACAATCTCGTGCAGCTCTTTCGCATAGGCCACGGCCTCGGCGCTGGAGCGCATATCGGGCTCGGTCACGATTTCCAGCAGCGGTGTGCCGGCGCGGTTCAGGTCGATGCCCGACTGGCCCACAAAGTCTTCATGCAGGGACTTGCCGGCGTCTTCTTCCAGGTGTGCACGCACCAGCCGCACGGAGCGTTTTTCGCCGCCCAGGTAAAACTCCACCTGGCCACCCTGCACCACCGGAATCTCGAACTGGCTGATTTGGTAACCCTTGGGCAGATCGGGATAGAAGTAGTTCTTGCGCGCAAACACGCTGCGCGGCGCGATGTGCGCGCCAATCGCCAAACCAAACTGGATTGCGCGTTGCACCGCGCCCTTGTTCATCACCGGCAAGGTACCCGGCAGTGCCAGGTCCACGGCACAGGCCTGTGCATTGGGCTCTGCACCAAAGGCCGTGGAAGCCCGGCTGAAAATCTTGGACGCGGTCGATAACTGTGTGTGGGTCTCAAAGCCGATCACGACTTCATAACCCTGCACCAACAGCGCATAGTTGATCGTGCCCGCCGGCAGGGATGGTGCCGCGGGCGGCGAGGCGACTTGTGTC
>JANLPN010000035.1:0-4690 GCA_031367285.1 Betaproteobacteria bacterium
GGTCTGCTGCAGCTCATGCCAGGGAGGCACACCACACTGGTGGAAGAAGTTGCGCGAAGCCGCATCGATCCAGCGAAAGAAGTTGGGGAACCAGACAATTCGCGCCGGGTCGCAGTCGCCGAACTCGACCTCCACGGTGTGGATGATTTCGGGGGCCATGAGGTTAAACCGCCGTAGGGGCGCCCCAAGGCGGATTGGCCCCCATGGGGGGCAGCGCAGTACACGCAGTGACAAGCGTGGGGGCCATATCTACATTCTGGAGGGCAGCCAGAGCGCGATGATCGGGAAAGCAATCAGGATGACCAGGCGGATGATGTCGGTTACCACAAAGGGCAACACGCCCTTGAAAATGGTGGTGAAGGTCACATCCTTCACCACGCTCTTTATCACGAACACGTTCATGCCCACCGGCGGGTGGATCAGGCCGAGCTCGACCGTCATCACGATGATGATGCCGAACCAGATCGGGTCGAAGCCCAGCGCCAGGATCACCGGGAAGATGATGGGCACGGTCAGGATGATCATGGCCATGGCGTCCATCAGGCAGCCCAGGACCAGGTACATCACCATGATCATGGCCAGCACGCCGTAGCGGCCCACCCCCATGCTGGTCAGGAAGGCGGTAAGTTTCTGCGGCGACTGCGTGATGGTCAGGAAGTAGCCGAACAGCAGGGCGCCGATCAGCACCGTAAACACGGCCGCCGAGGTGCGCGTGGCCTGCAGCAAGGCTTCTCGGATATTCGCGCGGTTCAGTTTGCCGCGCAGCAGACCCAGGATAAATGCGCCGCTGGCGCCCACGCCGCCGGCCTCGGTGGGGGTGAAGAAGCCGCCGTACAGGCCGCCGATCACAAACAGGAACAGCACCAGCGGCGCCCACACGTTTTTCAGGTCCACCACGCGTTCTTTCCATGGCCGCAGTTCTCCGGCCGGCAGCCAGTTGGGGCGCAGCTTGACAATGATCATGATGGTGAGCACATACAGCAGCATCGCCATCAGGCCCGGTATGACGCCGGCCATGAACAGTTTGCCGATGTCCTGCTGCGTAAGAATGGCGTAGACCGCCAGCACGGTCGAGGGTGGCAACATCGCGCCCAGCGTGCCGCCGGCCGCTATCACGCCGGTGGAGAACGATTGCGGATACCCGAAGCGGCGCATCTCCGGGTAAGCCACGCTGGAGAAGGTGGCGGCGGTTGCCACCGAAGAGCCGCAGATGGCCGCAAACCCTCCGCAGGCCAGCACGGTGGCCACACCCAGGCCGCCGCGCAGATGGCCGATCATGGAGTTGGCGGCCTTGAACAGCTCGCGGCTCACACCCGACACCGACACCAGCGCACCCATGAGCATGAACATCGGGATCACGCCAAAGGTGTAGTCGGTCACGGTACGCATCGAGGTCTGCCCGACCAGCTTGAGTGCCGGCCCCACGCCGACGATGTAGCTGTAACCCGTGACGCCAACCAGCCCCATCGCCATGCCCACCGGCACACGCAGCAGCATCAGCACGAAAAGAACCACAAAACCCAGAATGGCAACGGCGTCGGTGCTCATTCGGCAACCTTCGTGCGGCGCACTGCGGTGCTTTGCGCCTTGTGAACGGCCCGGCGGCTCAAACCAAACTCATTCATTGGCGGGGGTTGGGGCGTGTGTTTCTTCCAGCAGCTCGGGCTGGAAGATCAGCCGCCAGGTGCGGATGGCGATCAGGATCACCGCGCACACATCTCCGGCCCAGGCCACGGCATAAAACGGCCAGGTCGGTATGTTGAGGTCGTAGGTCTGCACGTTGTCGCTGTAGGTGGCGCGCACCTTGTCCAGCAGCATGGCGGTCTGCACCGCCACCACAAACAGCAGCACCAGGGTGGCGAACACGTCGATCACGCGTTTCATGCGTTTGCTGGCCGCCGTCCACAGCAGATCCACCGTGATGTGGCCGCCCCGGTAGCTGGTGGCCGCAATGCCCCAGAAGATCAGGATGCCCAGCAGCATGCGGCCGAAGTCGTAGGCGTCCGGGATCGAGGTGCTGAAGAACTTGCGCAGCACCACCGACACGAAGATATTGAGCGCAACTATGCCGACGAACATGGCTGCCAGCCACTCGATCGAGTTGATCATGCGGTCCATGATGTTGCGCTTCATACCCGGCTCCGGACGCGAACTGGCAGTGCTACAGCGCCGACTTGTACTTCACCAGGCTGGCCCTGAGTGCGTCCATCACGGCCTTGGGGTCGCCGCCGGCCTTCTTCACGCCTTCGGCCCACAGCGCTTCGCCCGGGGCTACGGCCGTCCGCCATGCATTGAGCTGGTCGGGCGTGAGTTTGTAGACCTCGTGGCCGGGCTGGGCAGCAATCTTGGCGTGGCCGCCAAACTCGAAATCGGCCCAGGGCGAGGCGACTTTCTCCGCCCATTCGGTGGTGCAGTGGTCGTCGATCACCTTCTTCTGGCCGGCCGACAAAGCGTCGTATTTGCCCTGGTTCATGCCCCACACAAACGGCGTGACATACAGCGGCACGTCCATGTGGAAATTCACCACCTTGTCGATGCCGAACAGGCCGATCGAGCCCCACGGGAAGGTGATGGCATCGGCCACGCCGCGCTCCAGCATGTCGCGCGACTCCGGCGCCGAGGCCTGCACATTGGTGCCGCCCAGGGCCGTGATCATCTGGCCTATGGTGCTGGTGGCCGGGCGCACCTTCATGCCCTTGATGTCGGTCGGCAGGGTGATCTTCTTGCGCGCATGGAAGGTCCCGGGGTCGTGCACAAACGCGAAGCAGAACTTCACGTCTTTCATTTCCTTGGCCGCGTAGTTGCGGTACCAGACGTCGATGGCGGCCGTGCCCTCCTTGGCATTGGAGAACAGGAAGGGCAGCGATGCGCCGGCCATGATGGGGAAACGGCCCGGCTGGTAACCCGGGTTGATGTAGGCAAAGTCGGCAATACCGTCGCGTGCCATGTCGTAGTGGTCGAATGCCTTGCCCAGTTGTTCGGACGGGAACAAGGTGGCAGTGATGCTGCCGTTGGAGGCCTTTTTTATGTCGTCCGCCCAGGCCTGCAGGGACGGGTTGAGCGGATGCTGCGCCGGCACCCAGCTGGACATCTTGAGCACCACGGTTTTGTCCTGGGACTGGGCGGACGTGGCGGCCAGCAGCAGGGCGGCGGCGCATGCCAGCGCAGTGCCGGAGGCACGCAGGCAGCGCGGAAAGGCGCGGAAAGTCGGGGTGGTTTTCATAGTCTCCTCGTTGGATTGGCAAAAGTGGGCGAATCGTTCAGGCGCTTCGCCTGGAGGGGGCAGGACCGGTTCGCGATGTGGTTACAAGATATAACAGGATGGATGGTCTGTACATCATCGTTTTCCCGCGTTCAAGCGCCGCCCCGGCGGTGTCTTGACCCAGCGTATCGGCTGGGCCTTGACCGGCCGCGCCGGCGCCCCGTGTTGCAGCAAGGCCTGGTCAAGTGCCTTGCCGGCTTCGTCGGCCAGCGCGGCAATCCGGGCCTGGGCAATGGCCTGGGCGCGGGCCGCCTGCGATGCGAAGTTGCCGGACGTGGCCAGGTGGTCGATCACATGCAGCAGGTTGTCCTTTCCGCGTTCGTTGGTGGCGCCATACCCTTTGATCAGCCGGCCGCACAAGGCGATCTCGTGGCCCAGCCGCCAGTGCGTGCTGGTGCCAAGCAGCACGGCGTCCAGCCAGCGCTCCAGCATGCCCTGCTCGATGGCAAAACGGCTGCCCCGCACCCGCAGCCATTTCAGGTTGGCCAGCAGGCGCAGCGAGGCCATGCCGAATACCGAGTGGGTTCCCACCTTGAGCGGCAGCGCCCAGGGCTCCTTGCCACGCGCCACGCGGCGTTTGTCCCATTGCAGCACCCGGCCCGCGAGCGCGGTGGGCAGCAGGGCCGCAAATTCCGCGGCGCCGGGTTTGAAGTGGTCGTACACATGCAGCAGGTCACCCTCCTGGGCCTTGACTTCACCCACCACGCGTTGCCAGCGGCCCATGCGGCTTTTTAGGTCGGCTACCCGCACGATGTCGTCAAACGCCATCCACAAGGCCAGCCAGCGCGCCATCTCCCTGGTAGTGGCGTAGCCGTGTTCCTCGCCCGTGTCTGCCTGGCGTTCCGCGGCCAGCACCTTGCGCAGGCGTTGCAGGTAGAGCTCGCCATAGGCGGCGTCCTGGTATTCGGTGACACGCGCCAGGCCCAGCGACAACATGGGATGGACCGCAGCGGGGAACTCCTGCAACACAGACGCGGCGATGGCGCCGGCAGCCTGTGCCGGCACCTGCGGGGTGGCCAGCATATCGGCCACCATCACCGCATGGGAGCGCTGTCCAGTGACCTGGGCAAAGCCGAGCGAGAAACCCTGCACACTTTGCTGCGCCCCTTTGCCGGATGCCTGAATCACCGCTTCAAACGCGGAACGCTCAAACGGAAACAGGCCACTGCCTGCTATGGCGCCCAGCATCACCGCGCTGACCACGGTGCCGGACGCCCGTGCCATCCCGGCCATGTCGAGTACATGGTGCTCCCGGCTATGGCTGCGCAGCACGTCGAGCAGCGGTGTATTGCTGGTGCGGCCATCGCCCGGAACCATGCGTTCCTGGGTTGTGAAGGTGCGGCTGCTGGAGGTGATGACCAGGGTGCGGTCCGCGGATGCCATGCCATTGCCGATTTGCCGGGCCGTTTCCAGCAGCTCGGACGACAC
>JANLPN010000081.1:0-2095 GCA_031367285.1 Betaproteobacteria bacterium
CGTCCAGCGCGGATACCGGCTCATCACAAATCAGCAAGTCCGGGCTCAGGGCCAGCGCGCGCGCGATACCGATACGCTGGCGTTGGCCGCCCGAGAAGCTGTGCGGATAACGGCGCAGGTGGCGCACGTCCAGGCCCACCAGCCCGACCAGTTCCTTGACCCGCGAGAACCGTTCGTCCGCATCGCCGATACCGTGGATCACCAGCGGCTCGCTGACGATGTCATACACCGTCATGCGTGGATTGAGGGAGCCGAACGGATCCTGAAACACGAACTGCACGCGGCGGCGGTACTCGAACAGCTCGGCGCCCTGGAGCTTCAGCACGTCACGCGGTTGGCCCCGGTCATTGAAAATTATCTCGCCGGAGTCCGGCATGCTGGAGCGCAGGACCATCTTGGCCGTGGTGGTCTTTCCACAACCGGACTCCCCCACCAGCCCCAGGCATTCACCCGGCGCCACCTCGAAGCTCACATCGTCCACCGCCAGCGTCTCGCCGCCCGGCTTGCCTCCGAACAACGATGTCTTGCGGGTTGAAAACCGCTTGCTCAGGTTGCGCACGATCAACATCGGCGCGGCTGGGTCGCTATTTTGGGCGCGGCCGTCCTGTTTCTGCATCAGGTGCCCGGCCGACACCTTGATCTCGCGGATCGGTGTCAAGCGCTCGCCCGGCGCCATGTTGAACCGCGGCACGGCGCGCATCAGCGCTTTCAGATAGGGGTGTCGCGGATCGCGAAATACGTCTTCCAGCGTACCCGCTTCCATCACCTTGCCGTGGTACATCACCACGACCTCGTCGGCCATGTTGGCCACGATACCGAGGTCATGCGTGATCATCATCATGGCCATCTGCAACTCGCCCTGCAGTTGCTTGATCAACTGGAGGATCTGGGCCTGGATGGTTACGTCCAGCGCGGTTGTGGGCTCGTCAGCGATCAACAACGCGGGCCGGCACACCAATGCCATGGCAATCATCGCGCGTTGGCGCAGACCTCCGGACAACTCGAAAGGATAGGTGTGCTCGGCCCGCACCGGGTCGGGGAAACCCACCAGCCGCAGCATCTCCACCACGGCGGCACGGCGTTCCTGTTTGCCAAGCGCGGTGCGGTGCAGCGCCAGCGCTTCACCGATCTGGTTGCCTATGGTGTGCAATGGTGAGAGCGCCGTCATGGGCTCCTGAAAGATGATCGAGATGCTGGCACCGCGAATCGCCTGCATCTCCGCACCCAGCATGTCCAGCCGCGAAATGTCTACCTCGGCACCTGAGCCCTTGGGGTCGCGAAAAAGAATTTCACCTTGCTCAATACGGGCCACCCGCGGCAGGATGCCCATGATGGCTTGCGCCACGATCGACTTCCCAGAACCCGATTCGCCCACCAGGGCCATCGTCCTGCCGGCCGGAATGCGGAACGACACCCCATCCACCGCCTTGACCGTGCCGGCATCGACGCTGAGGTAGACCTTCAGATCCTTGACCGTAAGAACGTTTGCCATGTCCAATTTCTAATGAGACCCGGCGCGCTTGCGGGGCAAGGCTGACCGGATCAGCCCGCGGATATCGAACACCGTCTTGTTGGTATGGTCTGGGTGATTCGACAAGTGACTGTCTGGCCCGAGTATAGAAGAAAGAAATGGCGCAATTTCCAGCCGCGCCCACGGATTTTTTTGCGGCACAGGGGGTCCGCCATGGTGCCGGTCAGCTGCCAAAAATGGCCGGAGCGCCAAGCCAGCTAACACCGGTTGCGCTGCCGGTAAGCTCCAGCAAACGCTCCATGAAAGCCCAGGCTGCTTCGTCATGCACGGCATGGTGGGTCAACCATCCGGTCGGCTCGCCTGCATCGGCCAGGCCGGAGCGTTGCGCCTGTAAATGCCGGGTCGCCAGCTCGAGCGCAATGTCTTCTCCCACAAAGCCGCGGCTGCCGCACCAGTCAATGATGTCCACGTGGGTATTGACCAGGACCACCCCCGGCGCAGCGTAGCGCGAGCGGCGCGGCCCAAAGCAGCTCAGTCCGCGGTAACCGGCATCAGCGAGATGCTCCACCAATTGCGGCGCGGAAATCCTGTTCCACGGTGGCACCAATACCGGCAAGGCCTGGG
>JANLPN010000181.1:0-5928 GCA_031367285.1 Betaproteobacteria bacterium
AATTCCACCGTGCCGGTCATGCGCAAGCCCATGGACATGGGCGTCATGATGACCTTGCGCTCAATGGATGCAATCGGCAAAGCGATACGGCCCGGACCACCCGGCTCACCCGGCGCAATGGCCGGGTCGGGCCAGGGCAGCGTGATGTGGTAACCACGCTCGGTGTCCAGCGGCACGCGGTAGCCGAGGTTGGCCGCCAGCGGTTTGGACCAGGCACCGGCACACAGGAGCAGTTGCCGGCAGCGTATCGCCCGCCCCTGCCCCGTCGCCAAGGTGAGCGTGAAGTCGCCGGCCTGGTCGATCCTCTGCACCCGGGCTTGCTGCACCCGGCCCCCGGCGCGCAACAGGGCATCCACCAGTCCGGCGCACACCGCATGCGGGTCGTCCACATGGCCGGTATCGGGGTACAACACGCCGCCGGCGACCTCGGGCGCCAGGCGCGGAGCCTGCGCATGGACGACTGCAGCGGACACGGCTTCGGTGCGTACCCCATACGGCTGCAGCGTGGACGCCTCCGCCAAGCCCTCCTGTTCGCCGCCCACCGTTTCCCAGACCCGCAGATGCCCTTGCAGATGCAGCAGATGGGCCAGACCCGCATGTGCCAGCAAGTCCTGCAGATCAACCCTTGATGTCTGCTGCAGCGCCATCAAGGCCTGTACCCCCCGCGCAAAACCGGCCGGCCGCGCCGCCCAGACGAAGCGCGCCAGCCAGGGCAAGATGGGTAACAGATATGCCATACGCAGACGCAGCGGGCTGTCGGCGTCGCACAGATAACGCCAGCTGGCACGAATGACCTCCGGAGACGCCAGCGGGAAAAGCTGCTCGGTGGCGATATGCCCGGCATTGCCGAAACTCGCCCCCATGCCGGGTGCCTGCGCGTCCACCAGCAGCACCTCGCGCCCGGCGTCGGCCAGGCGCAAGGCGCATGCGGCGCCGACCAGGCCGGCGCCGATTACGACGACTTCGGCATCAAGCTCGCGCGCCACAGGCCGGTCTGGTTCGAACCATCAAAAAGGTCGAGTCGGGAATTTGTTCAGAGCCCTGGGAATGGCGGCTTGCTGGCCAGCGCATGGTCGATGACGGCATTCGCCTGTGCCAGTTCCTCCCCGGCGATCACCAGCCGGGGTGCGCGCACAGTCACCGAACCCATGCCCACACGCGACTGCACCAGCTTGATGAGCTGCACGAACTTGGGCACCACGTCCATGCGCAGCAAGGGCAGGAACCAGTGGTACAGCGGCATGGCCTCGGTCACACGCCCGCCACGGGCCAGATCGAACAGCACCACCGACTCGCGCGGGAATGCGTTCACCAGCCCGGCGATCCAGCCGCTGGCACCGGCCGCGATACCTTCGACGATCAGGTCGTCCACCCCTATCAGGATAAACAGGCGATCGCCCATCAGCGCCTTGATGGCCGCGATGCGCCGCACGTCGGCGCTGGACTCCTTGACCGCCACGAAGTTGGCGTGTTCCGCCGCAAGCTCGCACATCTGTTCTGCGCTGAAATCGGTCTTGTAGGCCACCGGATTGTTGTAGAGCAGGCACGGCAGGGGCGTGGCGGCGATGACGGTGCTCACGTGGGCCTTCATTTCGCGCCAGTCGGTCGAATACACATAGGGCGGCAAGACCATCAAGCCGGCACAACCCAGCGTCTGCGCGGTACGCGCAAACTTCACGGCGTCGGCCGTTGCAAGCGCGGCCACACCGGGCACTACGGCTCCGCGCCCGGCCACGGCTTTGACCACGGTCTGCAGCACGGCGCATTTCTCGTCAAAACCCAGCGTCGCGGTCTCGCCCAGCGAACCCAGCGGCACAATGCCGGTGCAGCCGGCTTGCATCATCAGGTCTACGTGTCTGGCCAGAAACACATGGTCTACCGAGCCATCTTCAAAAAAAGGGGTGGTGATGGCGGGCAACACGCCTTGCCAGAAACTGGTCATGGTTCAATCCTTCAAGGGTTGGAGAAAATGGGCGCGGGGAATAGACAGCAGCTCACTGGCTATCCTGCGTGCTACGCACTGCGGTATTGGCTACGACATCACAAGCGCTGCGCGCAATTGTGAGTCTGCGCCGCAACTTCGTTGTCGCCTTGGGAGCGGCCCGGCGGCTCATGTTATGCCCCAGCAAAACGGGTCAAGCGGGTCGAGCAACAAGCTGGCCTCGCCACACACAAACGCCTGGCCCCGGATGGTCGGCACTACCTGACCATTGGCGCCGTTCGGGCCCTCCAGCCAACGGTAGCTGCCCTCGAAAACACTCCCCAGCACACTCTCCTGGCGCCACGGTGCGTCTTCGGCCAGCTTGCCATCGGCAGCCAGGCAGGCCAGCTTGGCACTGGTTCCCGTGCCACAGGGCGAGCGGTCATACGCACCCCCCGGGCACAGCACAAAATTGCCGCCGTGGTTGCCTGCCAGGCCGGCCGGGCCCATCAACTCGATATGGTCGATCTCGGCACCGTCGCGCCCGGTGACGCCGTTGGCGACCAGCGCCTGCCGGATCGCCAGGGCGTGGCGCGTCAGGTCTTGCACCGCGTCCGGCCGCAGCGCCAGGTCCCCCGCGCTGCACAGGAAAAACCAGTTACCGCCCCAGGCCACGTCACCCACGACCGTGCCAAAACCCGCAAGCTCCAGCTTGACGCCGGCCAGATGCCGGTACGAAGCCACGTTGTTGATCGATACGCTTCCCTGGCCGTGCAACTGCACCTGCACGGTGCCCACCGGCGTGTCGAGCGCGTAGCGCCCCGGCGCTACCTGGCCCAGATGCTCCAGCGTGGCCATCACACCGATGGTTCCGTGGCCACACATGCCCAGGTAACCCACGTTGTTGAAAAACACTACCGACGCCAACGAGCCCGCCTCGCGTGGCGGGAGCAGCAGTGCGCCCACCATCACATCGTTGCCGCGCGGCTCACAGACGGTGGCCTTGCGGTAGCGGTCATGCCGGGCACGCAGCACCTGCACCACCTCGGGCAGCGGCATGCCGGTAACATCCGGGAAACCCGCCATCACCACCCGGGTCGGTTCGCCGCCGGTATGCGAATCAATGCATTGAATTCTGTCCATGCCGGTATTGTGCAAACCCGACGCCGGGGTGGCTAGAGGTGATTCACCGCCCGCGATGCGGAATTCGGCACAATCGCGCCATGCAGCTGCAAAGCGCCTGTTACGCCCTGTTCGACCACCTGCCCGACGTCGTATTTTTCTGCAAGGACGCCCAGGGCCGCTACACCCACGCCAACCGCACCCTGCTGCACCGGCTCGGCTTGCCGCACCTGGATGCTTTGCGTGGCAAGACGGCAGCGCAGGTGTTCCCGGCCCAGCTCGGTGGCAACTACCTGCAGCAGGACCTGCGGGTCATACAGACCGGCCAGAGCGTGCTCGACGAACTGGAGCGGCACCTGTTTCCCAACCACCGCTCCGGCTGGTGCTTGACCGTCAAACACGCCCTGACCGAAGACCGGACGGTGCACGGTATCGTGGGTATCTCACGCGACCTGAAAAACCCCTCGGCGCAGAACCCGGCCTACCAGCGCCTGGCCCACAGCCTGGCCTTTGCGCGCATCCACTGCACCGACCCACTGACGGTGGCGGAACTTGCCCGCCACGCCGGCCTGTCGGTCGCCCAGCTTGAGCGGCACTTGCTGACGCTGCTGCAACTCACGCCAAGCCGCTGGCTGCTGTCCTTGCGGCTGGAGGCGGCGATCCGGCAACTGGAGGGCAAACATTCGATTGCCGAAGTCGCCGCCGGCTGCGGCTTCACCGACCACAGCGCCTTTACGCGCGCCTTTCGCCGGCACGAGGGGCTGGCGCCGAGCGAGTACCGCCAGTTGCGGCTGGCCGGGCCGGCAGAGCCCGGGCGCTGACAGGCTGCTAAGAACCTATCCGCAAATAAGGCGACCCTGCGTTGTGACGAGAAAGCGATGGATGCCAGGCGCAAGCCACAGCCCAGGGTAGGCCCCTGGGCAAGGTTTGCAACGACGCAGACGCGCTTTATCGTCGCAACCCTTGGGACCCCGGCGCAGGGCCGCCATATTTGCGGATAGGTTCTAAGGCAACTGCCGCGCGCTGATCACCACGCCGTCTTCGTCGGCGTACAGCCAGTCTCCCGGACGCACCCACACCCTCTGCACCCGCACCGGCACGTCGGCTTGGCCTTCGTTGCGCTTTTCCGGCGGCATAGGCGTGCAGCCCAAGGCAAGAATGCCCAGCGGCAACATGGCCATCTCGGCCACGTCGCGCACACAGCCGTCCACCAGCACGCCGGCCCAGCCGTTGCGAGCGGCCGCTGCACCCAGGTTGCCACCCAACAGCGCACGCCGCAGTGAAGCACCGCCATCGACCACCAGTACACGGCCCAGACCTGGGCCATCCACCTTGACCTTCACCAGGGTGTTGTCTTCAAAACACCTGACGGTGACCACCTGCCCCGAGAACCGCGCATGGGCCCCGAAGCCGCGAAACACGGGCGGCAGCACCCTGAAATCTCCACTGGTGTCGTTCTTGTGTGCGTCGCATAAATCGCAGGTGGGAATGTGGCTTGGCATGGTGGGGCGGCTCTGCTGTAAAAGTGAAAATCCCTTGTTGACGCGCCATGTTAACGCCGCAACCTGTTGCAAAGGGCGAAGGCGCAAGCTGTGCATGCCGCAAAAAAAGCCGGTTCTCCGAGTGAAAACCGCTTGGCGCATAAGCAAAAAAAACAACACGCAAGAGCGAAAAAGATCATTTTTCGCTTGGAAACACGATTTTTCTCCAGTAGCATCCGCAGTGCCAGAGGAGAAGCAGTTCTTCGCTGGTGATTAATCAACTTCAAGAAGGACAATTCAATCATGGCAACTGCAAAAAAAGCTCCGGCCAAAAAGGCCCCCGCCAAGAAAGCTGCGCCTGCAAAAAAAGCAGCAGCTCCGGCAAAGAAAGTAGCGGCGAAAGCTGCTCCGGCCAAAAAGGCAGCACCTGCTAAAAAAGCAGCGCCCGCCAAGAAAGCCGCTCCCGCGAAGAAGGCTCCTGCAAAGAAGGCTCCCGCCAAAAAGCGCGCCGTCAATGCCGCCTTCATGAAGGCCCTGACGCCAAGCGCCGCTCTGGCCGCAGTAGTGGGTGCAACCCCGCTGCCGCGTACCGAAGTGGTGAGCAAGCTGTGGACCTACATCAAGAAGAACAAGCTGCAGGACGCAGTCAACAAACGCATGATCAACGCCGACGCCAAGCTGAAGGAAATCTTCGGCAAGATGCAGGTGTCCATGTTCGAGATGGCCGGCCTGATCGGCAAACACCTCAAGTAATCGGGTCACTCCGGATTACCGCAAAGGCCGACGCAAGTCGGCCTTTTTTTTGCGTCGCGTGGTTGCCTCTGCAGGCGGTTTGCCGCCCCTACAGCCAGTTGGCGGCAAGCAGCGGGTTCAACTGGCTGGCATAGGCAGGCGACAAACTGGTTTGGCCCATTGCAGGTGGAGAGAATGCCGCCATGGCGCTCACCAGGTTGTGCACCTGGCTGTCCAGCAGGGTCTGGCCGTTGCTGGTTTTGAACTGCTCCAGGTGGTACTGCCTGCCCAGGTACCAGTTGGTGATGGTCAAGGTGTCGGGCGTGCCGATGATGCTCACCTCCAGGTTGTTGGACAGCTTGCGAAACCACAACTGGTCGGCGGCAATGCCAGGCGCAAAAGCGGCGCGGTCCTGGTTACCCGCCGTGCTGTCGTTCTCCGTCACCGTATCGGCACCATAACCACGGCCAAACACGTAAATGTCGCTACCCGCTCCGCCCGCCATGAGGTCGTTGCCCGCACCTCCGTCGAGCAAGTCGTTACCCCCCTTGCCATACAGCCGGTCATTGCCCGCACCGCCGCTTAGGGTGTCGTTGCCCGCGCCACCGGTCAAGGTGTTGGCGGCACTATTGCCGAGCAGCACATTGCTCAGGCCATTGCCGGTGCCGTTGA
>JANLPN010000104.1:0-20884 GCA_031367285.1 Betaproteobacteria bacterium
CCTGGCGTTGCGCGCGGCCAGGTCGGCCAGGCCCACACGCTGCAGCCCCTGCATGGCCTTGTGCCGCGCCACGCTCCAGCGCTCGCCGGCCAGCCACAGGCCCAGGGCAACGTTATTTAGCGCCGAAGTGCGCAGCATGGCAGGCCGCTGAAACAACATGGCCTGGCTGGCCGCCGGGTCGTTTTGCCGCCGGCCCGTACCTGGGGGCAGCAAGCCATGCAGCAGGCGCAACAGCGTGCTTTTGCCGCTGCCGTTGCTGCCCACCAGCGCAACGCGTTCGCCGGCTGATATACGCAGGTTGACGTCCTGCAAGGCGGCCAGGTTCCCGAAGTGCACCGAGGCCGCCATCAGCTCAAGCACCGGGTTTTGCAGCAACGCACTCATACCGCCACGGCCCGAAACGCAGCGCTGCCCCGGCCCTCGACGCGCTCGCGCCAGCGCCTGAGCAGCGCGATCGCGGCATTGAGCAGCAGCACCACCAGCAGCAGCACCAGGCCCAGCCCCAGTGCCAGCGGCAAATCGCCCTTGCTGGTCTCCAATGCGATGGCGGTGGTCATGACACGCGTGAAGCCGTCGATATTGCCGCCTACCAGCATCACCGCGCCCACCTCCGATACAGCCCGGCCGAATGCCGCGATCAATACCGTGAGCAAGGCATAACGCTCATCCCAGGCCAGCAGCAGGCTGCGCAACAACGGGCGCGCCCCCAGCGATTGCAGTTGCTCGCCATGCGAGCGCTCCGCGTCTTCGACCACCTGGCGGGTCAGCGCCGTAACTACCGGCAGCACCAGCAGGCATTGCGCGAACACCATGGCCTTGAAACTGAACAACCAGCCCAGAAACCCCAGCGGCCCGGAGCGCGACAGCAGCAGGTATACCACCAGGCCCACCACCACCGACGGCACGGCCAGTGCGGTGTTGAGCAGGGCCAGCAGCGCGTCGCGTGCCGCAAACCGCGCCACGCCCAGCCACGCCCCCGCCACCAGCCCAGCGCCGCAGGCCAGCAGGCAGGCCAGGCCGCTGACCGCCAGTGAACGGCCCACGATGGCCCACAGGGCCGGATCGAAAGAGGTGATGAGTTGCAGCGCCGTCGCAGCGCTTTCGACGAAACCAGGCATGCTCAGACCTCGCGGACTGGCGCTCGCACGCCTTGTCGCGAGGGCGCCCAGCTGCTGCCGCGCCGGCTTGCGCGATGGTGCGGGTTCACCTCGCGCAAGAGCGAAAACCCACAAAAATATGGTCGCACCGCGGTAGTTCAAAGTTCCTGAACTTGGGCGATTTCATGCGTTCGCGGGTGGCGAACGATGCGCCGCGCAGCACTTTGTGGCTTCCAAAACAGGGCTCGGAATAGGCCCGCCAGGGATCAGGCGCGAAACCAGGGTAAGCACGGAAGGTCGTGCCGGTCCACTCCCATACATCGCCCCAGCGGAACCCGCGCCGCACCGCGGTATGTGCCGCCACTTCCCACTCCACCTCGGCCGGCAGCCGCCGGCCGGCCCAGCGGCACCAGGCATCGGCCTCCCACCAGGTGACGTGCATGGCGGGTTGCCCGCCCAGCATGCGCCGCGGTGTGCCGAAACGCGTCTGCATCACGGCACCGCTGGCCACGCCGATCTGGTCCACATAACGCGGCGCCCGGCCGCCCATTAGCTGCCCCTCGCCGGCAGCCTGCTTTTGCAGCCACTGCCAACCGTCAGGATGCCATAACTCAATGCGGTCATAACCACCATCATCGACAAACTCCACGAACTGCGACCAGGTGACCGTTTGCGCGTCGATCTCGAATTCCGGCACCTGCACCTCGTACGGCGGGCGTTCATTGTCGTAACTGAAGGCGCCCCGCGCGGCGCTGCCCAAAGTCCAGCATGTTGCGTTTACCCGCAGCGGCTCGCGCATGGCCATCGGGCCCGGCAGGTCAAGCGCCAAGGGTATGCCCAGCGTCTGCGCCATGGTGATGAGCGACTCGCCGTGTTGGTCTTCATGGAACAGCGCCAGCCGGTAGAAGTACAGCGCGGCATCGTCTCCGGGACACTTTTCCAGCAGTTCCAGGCTGGTCTCCAGCGTACTGAGCAGGTAAAACTTGACCGCCGCCAAATCCCGCAGGCCCGGCGCCCAACGGCCATCGTGCGACACGAGGGCATCGTCCCACCAATCATCGGCTTGCGGTTCCAGCGAGGGCAACCGGGCGGCCAGTGGATCGCAGGCCGTGCCACGGTGGCGCTGCATGTTGCGTGTGATCCACCGTTCCTGGAACCAGCCGATATGGCCCAGTTCCCACAGCGGTGGGCTCAGCTCCGGCAAGCGCGGCACGGCAAAGCCCGATGCTTCCAGTCTGGCGGCCAGCAGTCCCGCAAGGTGCAGTGTATGGTTGCGCGCGTCCATCAGCGCCACTGACAGCAGGTCGCGCCCGGCACGTCGCATGTCGGAAGAATCGATGCCGCTAACGCTTGTGTCTTGCATACCCGTGATGTTAGTCCAGCACCCGTTCGCAAGACCTGTATGTGCCGCTCCAAAACGCATGCGCCGAACCGGTGCACCAGGTTGGTCTAAGGGAAACCCCCCGTCAGAGCGTCTCGATCTCTACCTACAATTCCGGCAGCGGAGAACAGGGCTTGTGGCACTGTCGGTGCCGCGGGTTCTCTGTCGGTATCTTGGGTGCTGCCAGCTATTTCACAACACTTATTGGAGATAACTTTATGGATCGTCGCTTTGTCATCAAGAATGCCGGCTTGGCCGGGGTGCTCGCTGCCGGTATTGCACCGGCTATCGTGCATGCTCAGGCCGCTGTCCGTTGGCGTTTGACCTCCGGCTTTCCCAAGTCGCTAGACACGATTTACGGCGCGGCCGAGACTTTCGCAAACAAAGTCAAGGAAATGACCGGGGGCAAGTTCGAGATCGCGGTGCATGCGGCCGGTGAGTTGGTGCCGATGCCGGGCCTGGTCGACGCGGTGTCGAACGGCACGGTGGAGATGGGCCACACCGCACCGTACTACTACTTTGGCAAGAACGATTGCTTCGCACTTGGTTGTGCAATTCCCTTTGGCCTGAACAGCCGCCAGATGACCGCCTGGAGCTACGACGGCAATGGCCTGAAATTGATGCGCGAGTTCTATTCGAACTATGGATTTACCAGTTTCCCCATGGGCAATACCGGCGCGCAAATGGGCGGCTGGTACCGCAAGGAAATCAAGACCGTGGCCGACTTGAAGGGTTTGAAGTTCCGCGTCGGCGGATTTGCCGGCAAAGTCACCGCGCGCCTGGGCACGGTGTCGCAGAACATTCCTGGCGGCGAAATCTACCAGGCACTGGAGAAAGGCACCATCGACGCCGCTGAATGGGTGGGCCCCTACGACGACGAGCGGCTTGGCTTCAACAAGGTGGCCAAGTTCTACCACTACCCCGGCTGGTGGGAAGGCGGTCCCCAACTCGACCTGTTCGTCAACCAGAAAGCCTTTGACGGTCTGTCGGCCGAATACAAGGCCATCGTCGAAAGCGCGGCGGCCTTTGCGCATACCGAGATGCAGGCCAAATACGATGCGCGCAACCCTGCCGCGCTCAAGCGTCTGGTAGCTGGCGGAGTCAAGCTGGTGGCATTTCCGAAACCGGTGCTGGACGCTTCTTTCAAGGAAGCCATGGGCCTGTACGAAGAGCTCCGCGGCAGCAACCCGGCGTTCAAGAAAATTTACGACGACTACTCCAACTTCCGTCGTGAGGCAAACCTGTGGTTCCGCTTCACCGAAGCGCGCTTTGACAGCTTCATGCAAAGCGTGAAACTGTAACCTTCCGTTGCCGGCATGGGCCGGCAAACAGCGAAAAACGGCCCCGCCAAAAGCGGGGCCGTTGTGTTTCAGGGCTTCTTGGCGCCGGCGGCATCCTTCTTCATTGCGTCCTGCAGCGCCTTCATCGGATCGTTGTCGTCTTCCTTCTCTGCTTCCGCGGCCTCCGGCTGTGGCACGGTGCCATCGGCACTGGAAGCAGCACCTGCCGGGGCAGAGCTGCCCTGGCCGGGATTGGACGCCGTCGCGGCTGGCGCAGCGTTACCGCCCTCCATCTTTTCCAGATCTTCGCCGGCCTTTTTCAGATCCAGCACCTGCTCCTTGTCAAGAAATACGGTCACCGTCTCAGGCACGAATATCACGATGCCCACCAGGATGAGCTGCATCAGAACCCACGGAATGGCGCCCAGGTAAATGTCCTTGGACTCGACCTTGCGCGGCAGCGACTTGTTCTTGTACAGCGTGTCGGCGATACCACGCAGGTAGAACAAAGCGAAGCCGAACGGCGGATGCATGAAGCTGGTCTGCATGTTCACGCAGATCATCACGCCGAACCAGATCAAATCTATGCCCAGCTTGGCGGCGACGGGCGCGAGGAACGGGATGATGATGAAGGCGATCTCGAAGAAGTCCAGGAAGAAGGCCAGGAAAAAGATGAAGATATTGACGACGATCAGGAAACCCAGCTGGCCTCCCGGCAGCCCGGTGAGGAGATGCTCAATCCATCGGCCGCCTTCGACACCCTGGAACACCAGCGAAAAAACACGCGATCCGATCAGGATGAACACCACCATGGCGGTGATGCGCATCGTGCCCAGCATGGTGTCCTTGATCAGGGGCCAGGTCAGACGCCGGTGCAGCGCCGCCAGCACGAAAGCCCCCACCGCGCCCATCGCGCCGGCTTCCGTAGGCGTGCAGATGGCGGTAGAGATGCCCGGCAAGCCGCCCATGCTGCCCAGGACCAGGAAAATCAATATCGCCGAAGGAATAATGCCGCGCAGGCATCTTGCCCACAGCGCCCAGCCCTGCAAGGTACGGGCTTCCTTGGGCACGCCGGGCACATGGTTGGGCTTGACGCGCGACAGGACGAAGGTATACAGCGCAAACAGGATCACCTGTAGTATGGACGGGCCCCAGGCACCCTTGTACATATCGCCCACCGATTTGCCCAGTTGGTCAGCCAGCACCACCAGTACCAGCGACGGCGGAACGAGCTGCGTGATGGTGCCGGAGGCTGCAAGCACCCCCGTGGCATAACGCATGTTGTAACCCCAGCGCATCATGACCGGCAGCGAGATCATCGCCATGGCGATCACCTGGCCGGCCACGGTACCGGTAATTGCGCCCAGGATAAAGCCGACGATGATGACCGAATAACCCAGGCCACCGCGCACCGGGCCGAACAACTGCCCCATTGAATCCAGCATGTCCTCGGCCAGGCCGCATTTCTCGAGCACGGAGCCCATCAAGGTAAAAAACGGGATCGCCAGCAGCAGATCGTTGGACAGAATGCCAAACACGTTGAGCGGCAAGGCATTCATGAACGTGGCCGGGAACCAGCCCATCCAGACCGCGTAGTAGCCACAGGCCAGGCCCAGCGCCGACAGTGAAAACGCGACCGGAAAACCGATCAGCAGCACTACGATCAGCCCGCCGAACATCAGCGGGGCGAAACTCTCCATCATCATGGCTGTACCCCCGCGATCAACGCCAGCCCGGCACCAGCGCCGCTCATTGCAACGGCCTCTCGTAATGAAACTCGGCTTCGTATTTGTGCGCGAGCCAGGCCACGCGTTTTATGATCTCGGACACGCCCTGCAGCAGTACCAGGCTAAAGCCAAGCGGCAGCATCAGCATGGCGGGCCAGCGGATCAGGCCGCCTTCGTTGCTGGACATTTCGTGCATCACATACATGTTGAGAAACAGGGGAAAGGAGAAGTAGATCATCAGGACCATCACGGGCACGAGAAAGAAGATCAGCCCGAACAGGTCGACCAGCGCCTGCGTGCGGCCGGAATACCGGCCATAAAACACGTCCACACGTACGTGTTCGTTGACACGCAGCACCTGAGCCGCGCCCAGCATCACGCAGGCGGCAAACAGGTACCACTGGATTTCGAGAAACGAGTTCGAGCTGCGGTCGGCAAGGTAACGGACGATTGCGTTGGTCGCACTGATCAGACAGGACAACAACACCGCCCACTTCGCAAGCACCGCGAAGCGGTCGGTAATGAAGTCGATTCCGCGCGACAAGGCCAATAAAGCATTCATTGAGAACTCCAGACAGCCTGATTCAGGCAGCACCTGCCGAATCAAACCAGTGAGAGCATGGAGGTTAACCGCTCAAGACCGCAAAAACCCTCGCGCTGCGACTTATCGGTCTAGGGGAAACCACTAGCTCCGGTCGGACCAACCGGGATTAGGCACTTGCTTTGTCGTTCAGGCGACGATTTTCAGGGGCGGCCTTGCGGCTTCCACCAACGCGGCGAAGCGGGCACGGACGGCACTGCCAATACCCGCGGCATCGAGGCCGTTCATGGCCAGAAGTTTGGCCGGGTCGCCGTGTTCGATGAACTTGTCGGGCAGGCCCAGCTGCAAGATGGGTTTCAGCAGCGCCGCCGCCTGCAGCACCTCGCCCACGGCACTGCCGGCACCGCCCATGGTGGCGCCCTCCTCCAGCGTCACGAGGGCATCGTGTTGTTGTGCGATCTGCAGCAGCAGCCCGGTGTCCAGCGGCTTGGCCCAGCGCATGTTGACAACGGTGGCATTGATCTGTTCGGCCACTTCCAGCGCCGGATGCAGCAGCGTGCCAAAGGCCAGTATCGCGATGGACTTTCCGTGTCGGCGTACCTCGGCCTTGCCGAATGGCAACGCCTCCAGCGTGGCTTGGACCACAGCGCCGGACCCCGCGCCGCGCGGGTAACGCACGGCCACCGGATGGTTTTGCTCAAACGCGCTGCTCAACAACTGCCGGCATTCGTTTTCGTCCGACGGGCAGGCCACGCTGAGGTTGGGAATACAGCGCAGGTACGCAATGTCGTAAGCGCCTGCATGGGTTGCGCCATCGGCCCCTACCAGGCCGGCGCGGTCCAGCGCAAAAACCACCGGCAGGTTCTGGATCGCCACGTCATGGATCAGCTGGTCGTAGGCGCGCTGCAGGAAGGTGGAGTAAATCGCCACCACCGGCTTCAGGCCCTCGCAGGCCAGCCCGGCGGCAAAGGTAACGGCGTGCTGCTCGGCAATACCGACGTCGAAATAACGCGACGGATAACGCTGCTCGAACTCGACCAGGCCCGAGCCTTCCCGCATGGCCGGGGTGATGCCTACCAGCCGTTTGTCAATGGCCGCCATGTCGCACAACCACTGGCCAAACACCTGGGTGAAGGTGGTTTTGGCCGGCGCGGCGGGCTTTTGCAGACCAACGGCGGGATCGAACTTGCCGGGCCCGTGGTAGGCCACCGGATCGGCTTCGGCCAGTTTATAACCTTGTCCCTTCTTGGTGACCACATGCAGGAACTGCGGCCCGGACAAATGTTTGATGTTCTCCAGCGTGGGTATCAGCGAGTCCAGGTCGTGGCCGTCAATCGGCCCGGTGTAGTTGAAACCGAATTTCTCGAACAAGGTGGCCGGCACCACCATGCCTTTGGCGTGTTCCTCAAACCGTTTGGCCAGCTCAAACAGCGGCGGCGCGCCTTTGAGCACGGTTTTGCCCACATTCTTGGCGGCGGAATAAAACTGCCCGGTCATCAATTGCGCCAGATAACGGTTCAGCGCGCCTACCGGCGGGCTGATGCTCATGTCGTTGTCGTTCAGGATGACCAGCAGATTGCAGTCGGCCACGCCGGCGTTATTGAGTGCCTCAAACGCCATACCGGCGGTCAGTGCACCGTCGCCTATAACGGCCACGGCGCGCCGGTCTTCGCCCTTGATCTTGGCCGCCAGCGCCATGCCCAAAGCGGCGGAAATGGAAGTGCTCGAATGTGCCGTGCCAAACGCATCATGCGCGCTCTCGGCACGCTGCGGGAAACCGCTCAAGCCGCCCAGTTGGCGCAGCGAGTCCATGCGTTCGCGCCGGCCGGTCAGGATTTTGTGCGGGTAGGTCTGGTGGCCCACGTCCCACACCAGCCGGTCGTGCGGCGTGTTGAACACATAGTGCAGTGCAACCGTCAATTCGACCGTACCCAGGTTGGAGCTCAAATGCCCGCCGGTCCGGGACACGCTGGCCAGCAGGTAGGCCCGCAACTCATGGGCCAGCACGGCCAGTTGCGCACGCGGCAACCGGCGCAGGTCCGCGGGGTCGTGAATGTTTTGCAGCAAGGGATACGACGGGTCTGACATGGACTATTCCTTCAAGCTTGCGTTGCTTTCAATGGGACCGGTTGACCAGCATGTTGGCCAATGCCTGCAAGGCCTGCGTTTGCGCCAGGCTAGCGCGGTCCAGCGCGGTGAGCGCCTCGCCCAGCAATTCCTGCGCGTAGCCACGCGAACGCTCCAACCCCAGGATGGACACGTACGTTGGCTTGTCGGCCAGCGCATCCTTGCCGGCGGTCTTGCCCAGGGTCGCGGAGTCGGCCGTCACGTCCAGAATATCGTCCACCACCTGGAATGCCAGGCCGACCGCCGCGCCATACGCCTGCAGCGCGCCAATCTGCTCCGGCGACGGGTGGCCACAGGCCGCCCCCATCAGCACACTGCCCTGCAGCAATGCCCCGGTCTTGAGCTGGTGCATGGTGCGCAACTGCTTTTCGCTCAATGGCTGGCCCACGCTGGCCAAGTCGATTGCCTGCCCGCCGGCCATGCCCGCGCTGCCAGCCGCCCGCGCCAGCAGCCTGCACAAGGCGGCCTGCATTTCGGCCGGAACTGCGCCATCTTCAGGGGTAAGCAAGGCAAACGCCAGCGCCTGCAAGGCGTCACCCGCCAGCAGCGCAGTGGCCTCGCCGAACTTCACATGCACCGTGGGTTTTCCACGGCGCATTACGTCATTGTCCATGCAGGGCATGTCGTCATGCACCAGGGAATAGGCATGTATCAACTCGGCCGCACAGGCTGCGCGCATAGCCGCCTGCGTATTGCCTTGCACCGCCTCACAAGCCGCCAGCACCAGCAGCGGTCGCAGCCGTTTACCGCCGTCGAGCACCGCATAACGCATGGCCAGCACCAGCTCGGCCGGTGCGCCATGGTCCAGCCCGGCCGGCGCATCGGCCGTAACCCAGGCCTCCAGCGCGCATTCCACGCCGTGCAGGCGCTGGGCCGACCAGGCCGCCAGGTCAAACACCCCGCGCCCCGCCACTGAGCCAGGAACCGTCACTCGGGTGTCCACGCTTTTAGCGTCCCGCCATCGAGCAGCTTGATCTGGTTCTCGACCACTTCGAGCTTGTCCCGGCAAAACTTCAGCAACTCCGCCCCGCGCTGGTAACCACTGAGCAACTGGTCCAACGGCATCTCGCCCGACTCCAGCCGGGCCACCAGTTTTTCAAGCTCCTGCAATGCAGCCTCGTAGGTGGCTGGCATGGCAGCATCGGCATGGAGGGTGGTCGCCTTGGGCATCGGGCATTCAGGGGTGGAAACAGGCATTTTAGGCCAACGACCACAGGTACAATCGGCCCCTTCTTGCCCCGGCCCCGGCCGGTTCCCCAGTTTCGCTGCCGGCCGTTCGCGGGAACGGTTTGCAAACCCTCCCTGTAGGGAGTCTTTGGCTGTGACTAACATGTCTAGCAAATGCAAGTCTGCGCTGAAACTCGTTTTAGGTCAGGTCATTCATGTCTGATTTAAGTCTTCAACTGCAGCAGGCTTTCAGCCAACTACCAGTTTCAAGCTACTTTGATGAAGCGCAGTACCTGCGCGAGCAAAAGCGCATTTTTGAGCCCGGGCCCCGTTATGTAGGGCACCAGCTGGCGGTACCGCGTATTGGCGACTACTACACGCTGCCGCAGGAGGGTGCTGGCCGGGCCCTGGTGCACACGCCGGATGGCATCGAACTGATCTCCAACGTCTGCCGGCACCGGCAGGCCGTAATGCTCAAGGGCCGCGGCAGCCTGTTCGCGGACCAGCCCGGCGCGGCGTCGGGTAATCTGGTGTGCCCGCTGCACCGCTGGACCTACAGCGGCGGTGGCGCGGCCAAGGCCGGGACGCTGATGGGCGCGCCCCACTTCGCCAAGGACCCCTGCCTGAACCTGAACAATTACCCCCTGCAGCAATGGAACGGACTGCTGTTCGAAGCCGGCGGGCGTAACGTCGCCTCCGACCTGGCGGGTTTGGGCCCGCTGGCCGACCTGGATTTCTCCGGCCACGTGCTGGACCACGTGGAATTACACGAGTGCAATTACAACTGGAAGACCTTCGTCGAGGTCTACCTGGAGGATTACCACGTGGGCCCGTTCCACCCGGGCTTGGGCAGTTTTGTGAGCTGCGAGGACCTGCGCTGGGAGTTCAAGGACAGGTATTCGGTGCAGACCGTGGGTGTCGCCAACCGCCTGGGCAAAGCCGGCAGCCCGGTCTACGAACGCTGGCAAAACGCCTTGCTGGGCTACCGCAACGGCCATCCGCCCAAATACGGTGCGATCTGGCTCACCTACTACCCGCACATCATGGTCGAGTGGTATCCGCATGTGCTGACCGTTTCCACCCTGCACCCCATGGGGCCGCAAAAGACCCTCAACGTGGTGGAGTTCTACTACCCGGAAGAAATCGCCGCCTTCGAGCGTGAGTTTGTGCAGGCGCAACAGGCGGCCTACATGGAAACCTGCGTGGAAGACGACGAGATCGCACTGCGTATGGACGCCGGGCGCAAGGCGCTGATGCAGCGTGGCGACAACGAATGCGGGCCCTACCAGAGCCCGATGGAAGACGGCATGCAGCAGTTCCACGAATGGTACCGGCGCAGCATGCTTTGAGAGCTTGAGAGGCAATCCCCCGAAAAATCCTGACATGACGTACTCCACCCTGATTTCCACCGAGCAACTGCAGGCCTTGATGGCCAGTGGCGCGCCGCTGATGGTGTTTGACTGCAGCTTCGAATTGATGAAGCCGCAAGCCGGCGACCAGCAGTACCTGGACGCCCACATTCCCGGCGCGGTTCGGGCCAATCTGGACCTGCACTTGAGCGCCCAGCCGGGTGCCGGCACGGCCAGCGGCGGGCGCCACCCGCTGCCCACGCGCGAAGACTTCGCTGCCTGGCTGGGCAGCGTGGGCTTCAACAACCGCATGCAGGCCGTGGTGTACGACCGCCAGGGAGCCAACTACTGCGGCCGCCTGTGGTGGATGCTCAAGTGGGCCGGGCATGAACCCGTGGCCATGCTCGACGGCGGCTTGCAGGCCTGGCACACCGTTGGGGGGGTGGTGACCAGCGGGCAAGCAACGGCGCAGGCTGCCCAGACCTTCGAGCTGGCCCTGGAGCGCGCCACGCTGGCCACGTCAGCCCAGGTGCTGGAGGCTTTGGGGCGGCCGTCGCAAACCGTCATCGACGCCCGCGGTGCGCCGCGTTTTCGGGGCGAGGTGGAGCCACTGGATCCGGTGGCAGGCCATGTACCGGGTGCATTGAACCGCCCGTTCGGGGACAACCTGGGAACGGACGGCAAGTTCAAGCCGGCCGATGTGCTCAAGGCCGAATTCCAGGCCCTGCTCGCCGGCCGCGACCCGGCCAGCGTGGTGCACCATTGCGGCAGCGGTGTGAGCGCGGTGCCCAATATCGTCGCCATGGAGGTCGCGGGTCTGGGCCGGCCAGCCCTGTTTGCGGGCAGCTGGAGCGAGTGGTGCAGCGATCCGTCGCGGCCCGTGGCCCAGGGTTAAAGAGCGGCTTGCGCGCGCAGGGCCAGGCGCGCAAGCCCGGCAGATCAAGCCCGTGCGAGCAGGGCCTGGGCCTTGAGCAATACGGGTTTGTCCACCATGCGGCCATCCACGCTTGCGGCACCGGGTGAGTCCTGCGCGGCCTGCACCACGCGGCGCGCCCAGGCCAACTCGTCGGCGCTGGGTTGAACGGCCCGGTGCAGGCCAAGCACCTGCGCGGGATGAATACACATCTTGGCGCCGAAACCGCAGGAGCGGGCAAAGGCCCAGTCAGCCAACAGCCTGGCACCGTCATCCAGCGCCGGGGTCACGCCCGCAATCGGGCTGCCGAGTCCGGCCAGCCGCGACTCGATGGCCAGCAGGGACGCGGGAAACAGCAAACCGCGTTCGTCGTCGGACAAATCCATGTCCAGCGCGTAATCCAGCGTGCCGAAAGCCAGCCGCTGCACACCGGGCGCACCGGCAATGTCACGCACATTGCCGATGCCGCGCGCGGTTTCGATCAGGGGCACCAGCACGCTGCCACCCGGCAACACGGAACGCAGCCGTTGCAGCGTAACGCCGTCCTCGGCCTTGGACAGCATCACACCCACGCGCCCCATACTTGCCAGCCATTCCAGGTCGGCGTCGAACCAGGGCGTGCTGATATCGTTGATACGCACCAGCAACGGCGGATGTTCTTCGCCCCGAGCCGCCAGCCAGTGGCCGATGGCGTCGCGTGCACCCTGCTTGGCCTCGGGCGCCACGGCATCTTCCAAGTCGAGAATGATGGCGTGTGCCCCGGAGGCGCAGGCCTTATCGAACCGTTCTGGCCGGTTGCCGGGAACAAACAGGTAACTGATGGGCAGTGCTGTCATGGCATGTTTCCTGGGAGGGGGTCGCCGGCTTCAAATCGCCTTGGCCGCGCGCAGTGCAGCGATCTGGCCGGCCGCAAAACCCAGTTCGGCCAGGATCTCGTCGCTGTGTTGGCCCAACGCGGGTACGGCGTCCATGCGTGGCTGGTCGGCACGGGACACACCGGGCGGCAACAGGGCCGGCAACTTGCCGGCCGGGGTATCCACGTCTACCCAACGGCCACGCGCCTTGAGTTGGGGATGGGCCCAGACCTCGGCCATGGTGTTGACCCGCGCGTTGGCAATCTGCGCCGCGTCCAGCCGGTCCACCACCTGCTGCGCGGTGAGCGTGGCAAAGGTGTCCACGATGATCTGCCGCAAGGCAACCCGGGCTGCGCTGCGCCGCGGGTTGGCCGAGAAGCGCGGGTCCTGCGCCAGGGCGGGTTGCAGCAGCACCTTGTCGCAAAACAGCAGCCATTCGCGCTCGTTCTGCAGGCCCAGCATGACGGTGGCCCCATCGCCGGCCGGGAACGGGCCATAGGGGTAAATCGTGGCATGGCTGGCGCCCGTGCGCGGCGGCGGCGCGGCACCGTCGAAAGCGTAGTAGAGCGGGTAATTCATCCACTCCACCAGCGACTCCAGCATGGACACGTCGATGTGCCGCCCTTGCCCGGTTTGCTGGCGCTCCAGCAGCGCCGTCAGGATATTGGTATAGGCGTACATGCCGGCCGCGATGTCGGCAATCGAATTGCCGGCCTTGGCCGGTTCGGCTTCGCTGCCGGTCACCGACACAAAACCGGCCTCACTCTGTATCAGCAAGTCGTAAGCCTTCTTGTCGCGGTACGGGCCATCCGCGCCATAACCCGAGATGTCGCAAACGATCAGCGACGGCTTTTTGACCGCCAAGGCCGCATACGACAAACCCAGACGTTCGGCGGCACCCGGTGCCAGGTTCTGCACCACGATGTCGGCTTTCTCAACAATCAGGCGCTGCAAAATGTCGGCCGCCTGCGGGTGCTTGACGTCCAGCGTGAGGCTCTCCTTGGAGCGGTTGGTCCACACAAAATGCGAGGCCAGGCCACGCACCCGCTCGTCGTAGGCGCGCGCAAAGTCGCCGCTGCCGGGGCGCTCGATCTTGATCACGCGTGCGCCAAGGTCGGCCAGCTGGCGCGTGGCAAACGGCGCCGCAATCGCGTGCTCCAACGTAACGACCGTAATGCCTTGCAGGGGTTTCATTTCAGGCGATTCATTCCAGCACCGCTGTAGCGTCCATGGTCAGCCAGCCTTCATGGTCCTGCGCCCACAGGTGTATGGTTTCTCCGTCCGCGCCAATGTCGCCGTGCACCGAAAATGGATGCAGGTCAAAGGTGGGACGCACGGCACGGAACTCGAAACTCGCCACCGTGGCGTCGGGACACTCGCGGCGCAGCAAGTCCATTAAGAGCGTGGCGATTAGCGGCCCATGCACCACCAGGCCGGGGTAGCCCTCCACCGTGGTCACATACCGGCGGTCGTAGTGGATGCGGTGGCCGTTGAAGGTCAGCGCCGAATAACGGAACAGCAATACGGCGTCAGGCACGATGGTGCGTGACCAGGCGCCAGCCGCCGGCGCGGCCTGCGGCGGTGGCGGCGTGTCGCCGGCCTGTGCCAGCGGGCGGTACACGATGTCGTGGAACTCGGTCAGCGCCGCGTCCGCGGCGCCGTTGCAAAACAGCTGGTGCCGCACCTTCACGAACACCAGCGCGCCGGTGCGGCCATCCTTCTCCTTGACGCTGCTGATGGTCGATACGCGGCGCACCGCGTCCCCGACCCGAACCGGGGCGTGGAAGGTGAACTGGCTGCCGGCCCACATACGCCGCGGCAACAGCACCGGTGGCATGAAACCTCCGCGTTTGGCATGCCCATCGGGGCCGATAGCGGACTGCGGATGCAAGGGCAAAAAGTACAGCCAGTGCCACAGCGCGGGCAGCACCTGACCGGCAGGCGGACGGCCTTCGGGATAGTCCAGCGTGGCCGCCAGTGCCGCGCACGGCGTGGCCGTGACGGTGTCGTCAACCGCTTCGCCGCGGCCAACCCAGTCCTGCAAATTGATTTTTTCGGAAGTCAAAACGCACCTCGTTTGTGTCGGTCTGTTTACCTGGCAGCGGTGGCTGCAGGTTCAGGCTGTAACGATTATGCGGACAAAGGTTCGCGCCATGGAAGTGCATTGATTGGAACAATTGATGCAAACGACGCAAGGGTTGCGCCAACACCGTCAAAACAGGCCGGATATCCTGCCGTCGTCGTCGATATCAATACGCGACGACGCGGGTTCCCTGGGCAGGCCCGGCATGGTCATGATGTCGCCGCAGATCATTACCACGAACTCGGCGCCGGCTGCCAGACGCACTTCGCGGATATTGACCATGTGGCCCGAAGGCGCGGCGCGCAGCTTGGGGTCGGTGGAAAACGAATACTGGGTCTTGGCCACACATACCGGGTAGTGGCCGAAGCCGTCGTGCTGCAATTTGGCGATTTTGGCGCGTACGGCGGAGTCGGCTGAGATGTCGGCGGCGCCGTAGATTTTGGTGGCAATGGCCTTCATCTTGTCCCACAAGCTGTCCGCATCCTCGTAAACAAAACGCATGGCGGCGGTGCCGGACTCGGCCAGTTTCACCACAATATGCGCCAGTTCCTCGGCCCCGGCCGAGCCGTCGGCCCAATGCCGCGCCACCACCACGGGCACACCCTGGCGGTCCATATGGCGGCGCAGCAGGTCAAGCTCTTCCTGCGTGTCGGACGTGAAGTGGTTGATGGATACCACACACGGCAGGCCATAGTGGTGGCGTATGTTGTCCACATGCCGCTCCAGATTCGGCAAGCCTTTCTCCAGTGCCGCCAGATTGGGCGTGTTGAGGTCTTTCGCATCCACGCCGCCATGGTGTTTCAGTGCGCGCAGCGTGGCCACCACCACCGCCACGTCGGGTCGCAAGCCGGACTTGCGGCATTTGATATCGATGAACTTTTCCGCACCCAGGTCGGCGCCAAAACCGGCCTCGGTGACCACGTATTCACCCAGCTTGAGCGCGGCCTGGGTGGCGGTGACGGTATTGCAGCCGTGTGCGATATTGGCAAACGGGCCGCCGTGGATGATGGCCGGGTTGTTCTCCAGCGTCTGCACCAGATTCGGCTTGATCGCGTCCTTGAGCAGGGCTGCCATGGCGCCTTGCGCCTGCAGGTCGCAGGCACGGATGGGCGCCTGCTCGCGCGTATAACCGACGATGATGTTGCCCAGGCGTGCTTTCAGATCCTTGCGCGACGTGGCCAGGCAAAAAATGGCCATCACTTCGGAGGCCACCACGATGTCGAAACCGTCTTCGCGCGGGAAGCCATTGCCCGGGCCGCCGAGCGACACCACGGTGGAGCGCAGGGCCCGGTCGTTCATGTCCATCACACGGCGCCACACGATGCGGCGCACGTCAAAACCCAGGCCGTTGCCATGGTGGATATGGTTGTCCAACAAGGCCGCCAGCAGGTTGTGCGCCAGCGCAATCGCGTTGAAGTCGCCCGTGAAATGCAGGTTGATGTCTTCCATCGGCACCACCTGCGCGTAGCCGCCGCCGGCCGCCCCGCCCTTCATGCCGAACACCGGACCCAGCGACGGTTCGCGCAGCGCGATCACGGCGCGTTTGCCGATGCGGTTCAGCGCATCACCCAGGCCCACGGTGGTGGTGGTTTTACCCTCGCCGGCCGGTGTGGGGCTGATGGCCGTGACCAGCACCAGCTTGCCATTCGGCCCGGTCTGCTGGTTCAGCCAGGCCAGGTCGATCTTGGCCTTGTAATGGCCATAAGGCTCAAGCGCCTCGGCCGGTATGCCCAGCCGGTCCTGCGCCAGCTGCAGAATGGGTTTTAGGGTGGCTGCCTGCGCGATGGCAATGTCCGAGAGGGGCATGTCGTCTCCTTGTTATTGGGGCAAATGGTAGCGCTGCCTACCAGCGTTTCTCAAAATCTCCGACGCTGGTAGCGCGAATCACGAACCTGGCGTCACCGGGTACTGGCGCAGGAAGGCATCGGGATTCAGCGCGGGCACGGGGGAGTTTTTGAAGTCGCGTTCATTGCGGGTGATAACGAACTGCGCCCCACAGGCCATGGCAGCCGCCACCTGAAGCGCGTCCTCAAAGTCTCCCATCGGCAGGTCCAGCGCGGCCAGCGCGTCCGCTCGTCCCGTGCGCGCGACGTCGGCCCAACCAAGCATGCCGCGGATGAAGTCGCGCCCGGACACAGCGGATTGCTGGCGCTCGATCAGGTAAGCCAGCGTGGCGACGGAATGCCAGGCCAGCCAGGCCTCGTGTTGTCTGCCACACAGGCCCAGCAAGCGGGCCGACGCGGGTGCGCCGAGGCGCTGCAGTGCAACGTCGAGCAGTACGTTGATGTCGATCAGCAGGCGCATGGGGCTTTAGCGAACATGCTTGGCCAGCAAGTGCGCAAGCCTGGGGTCCGCGCCTTCCACCGTTTTGGCCTGGGGCAATTTCAATTGTCCTTGCCATTGCACCACCCAGCGCTCGGCCGCGCCGGCTGCGCTGCCTTGGGCCAGCAGCGACTGCTCCAACGCCTCGCGCACCACGGCCGATTTGGACAGCCCGCGTTTGCGGCTGACTTCCTTCAGGGCGGCGTTCAGGTCGTCCGGGAGCTTTAGGGTAATGACATTCATGGCAGACTCCAGGTAATACCGGGCTTGTCAGCGAATATTACCCTATCAGAGCCACATCGCACGTGTGTTGTCACGGACTTTCAGCGGCTGCCCGTTCAGGCTGGCCGCGTGAAGGCCCTAAAAGCAAATCGCGCGCTTGCTGCAACCGCCGCAAGCGCCTTGCCCCGGTCTTCCGGATTATTTCGGCAACAGGACCTTGTCGACTACATGGATCACGCCGTTGGACTGGTACACGTCCGCTATCGTGACCTTGGCCGTGCCGCCCTTTTCGTCAGTCACCGTCACGCCGCCGTTGGCCGCCATGGCAGTCAGGGTGCCACCGGCAACCGTCTTCAGCATCGCCTTGCCTTTGCCATCAGTGATCGCTTTTGTCAGCGCGGCGGCATCCATCTTGCCGGCCACCACGTGGTAGGTCAGGATGCCGGTCAGCATGCCCTTGTTTTCGGGTTTCAACAGGGTATCGACCGTGCCCGCGGGCAGGGCTGCGAAAGCCGCATTGGTCGGTGCGAAAACAGTGAAAGGGCCCGCGCCCTTGAGGGTATCGACAAGACCGGCTGCCTTGACCGCCGCAACCAGCGTCGTGTGGTCCTTGGAGTTGACGGCGTTGTCAATAATGTCCTTGCTGGCGAGCATCGGCGCGCCGCCCACCATGACCTGCGCACAAGCGGTGACGGACGCCACCGACATGGCCAGGGCCAGGCCTAAAGAAGCCAGTTTGTGTTTTGTTCGCATGGGTAATCCTGTGTATTGAAGTTGAACGAGTGACCGCAACGAAATATTCGTGCGGCTGCAACCAATACGCGGCTTTCAGCCGTATGGATTCAACTATCAGCGCCACAGCGCACGCGCGTTTTCACGCACCTGCAGGCGCGGCTTGGATGCGTCCGGGCCGGTCTGGGAGCCGATGGGCGCGGGCTGCGGCCATCGGCACTGCTCGAACTGTTCCAGCATGGCGTCGGTGATAAAACGTGTGCGCCCGGCGTACATGTGCCGGTCGCCGTAGGGCGTTTGTTGCGTCACGTAAAAGCGGTGCGGCAGCATCAGGTGCAGGTGGTCTTTGGCGCGTGTCATGGCCACATACAGCAAACGGCGTTCTTCCTCGATATCGGCAGCGCTGCCGGTGGCCATCTCGGACGGGATACCGCCATCCACCACATTCAACACGTAGACCGATTTCCACTCCTGCCCCTTGGCCGAGTGGATGGTGGACAAAATGCAATAGTCCTCGTCCAGCAGCGGAACACCGGCTTCGTCGCTGGTGCTCTGCGGTGGGTCGAGCGTAAGTTCGGTCAGGAAACGTTCGCGCGACGGGTAGCCGGTGGCCAGGCGCAACAGCTGCTCCACGTCCTGGCGCCTGGTGTGGGCGTCGTCGTGGATACGTTCGAGCTGCGGCAGGTACCAGGCTTGTGCCAGGTCCAGGTCGGCCGGCCAGCGCACGTCGCGGCTACGTAATGCGGCATACAAGGCGGTAAACATTTGCCAGTCGGCGCTGACCGCGGCGGATACCTCGAAGGACTGCAATACGGCGGCCGGCTCGGCAGCTTCGGCCATGGCATCCAGCAGGCGGGTGGCGGTGGCGGGCCCGACGCCGGGGATCAGCTGCAACACCCGGAATCCCGCCAGCCGGCCGCGCGGGTTGTGCGCAAAACGCAGCAGGGCCAGCACGTCCTTGATATGCGCCGCTTCCAGGAACTTCAGGCCACCGTATTTGACAAACGGGATCCTGCGCCGCGCCAGTTCCAGCTCGACCGCCGCGCTGTGGGTGCTGGTACGAAACAACACGGCCTGCGACTTGAGCGTGAGCCCGGCCTCACGTTGCTCCAGCATGCGGCCGGCAATCCAGCGCGCCTGTTCGGCTTCGTCGGCCACCAGCACGAGCTGCGCCTTTTCGCTGGAGCGCCGCTCGGTCCACAGGGTTTTGGCGTGGCGCTGTTTGGATGCGGCAATGACGGCGTTGGACGCGTCCAGGATGGGCTGGGTGGAGCGGTAGTTGCGCTCCAGCGTCACCTGCCGCGCGGCCTGCGTGAACAGCGTGGGGAACTCCAGAATGTTCTGCACCGCGGCGCCACGGAACGAATAAATCGCCTGTGCGTCGTCGCCCACCACGGTCACGCCGCGGCCGTCGGGTTTTAGGCCCAGCAAAATGGCAGCCTGCAGGCGGTTGGTGTCCTGGTATTCGTCCACCAGCACATGCTCAAACCGCGCGCCGATCTCCGCGGCCAGGGCCGGGTCGGCCACCATGTCGGCCCAGAACAGCAGCAGGTCGTCAAAGTCCAGCACGTTCTGTTCCTGCTTGGCCTGCACATAGGCACCGAACAGGCGCTTGAGCTCGACTTCCCAATGCGCGCACCACGGGAACGCCTGCGCCAGCACCTCACCCAGCGGCACACCGCTGTTGACCGTGCGCGAATACACGGACAGGCAGGTGCCCGCCATCGGGAAGCGGCTCTTGCTGGCAGACATTCCGATCTCGTGCCGTACCAGGCCCATCAGGTCCTGCGAGTCGCCCCGGTCCTGCACCGTGAACGCGTCGTCCAGCCCGATGCGGCCGGCGTATTCACGCAGCAGGCGCGCACCGACACTGTGGAAGGTTCCCGACCAGGGCAAAGACGGCAATGCTTGCGCACCGCGCAGCCCCAGCATCTGCCGCAACACGTGGCCAACGCGATGCTCCATTTCGGCCGCCGCGCGGCGCGAAAAGGTCATCAGCAACATACGCTGCGGGTCGGCACCATGGCCGATCAGGTTGGCCACCCGGTGGGCCAATGTATTGGTCTTGCCGGAGCCGGCTCCCGCAATTACCATCAGCGGCCGGGTATCGCCGCCCTGCTCTCCCACGCCATGCTGCACCGCCGCCAGTTGCTCGGCGTTCAGCCCGTCCAGCGGGTTGGACGGCGCAGGAGCACGGGTGGGGGCGCGGGGGACTTCGAGGTGTTGCATGGAGGGGCAGATCAGCCAATGCCGGCTGTATGCCCGTCCAGTGTATACGCCTGGCGGCCTCGGCGACTTATGCCACGTTGCGTTCGAGCGTAGGGAACTGGGGTGTAGTCACCGTCACACGCATACGCTTGCGTTAGCCGAGGAGGCCGTGGTGGATGCCTCCGCGGCTGTCCCCCCGGCCTCGCGGCCTCCTTCCTTAATGCCGCTGCGCCATCCACCCCAGCCTCCCCGGCGGCGAGCATGGTTGGTTTGCGTGGATTGAATCGTTGCGTTGAGCAGGCGCAGAGCGCAGTTGCGGGCCAGCGGTCCGCTCCAACGCGCGGTCAGACCGTGCCTGCGACAGGGCTAAGGCCCTCAATGCGCCAGCAGAGAAGTCCTGTCAGGTCTACCGCACTGTAGTCGCTGGCCGGGTGTGCTGCCGCGAACTGCTTGATCTTCGGGTGTTCGCGGCACAGACGCGATGCGCCCTCCTCGTCGCCATAGAAGCCGACCACCATGTAACGTCCCTCCTGGTCGTGATGCTTCAGCAGCCAATCGGCAGCGAAGGTGGGCAGAACCTGCTGGCGCAGCGTGAACAACTGCCGTCGGCTCTCGACGAAGGCCGCGGCACGTCCCCCGTCTTGAATCTCCCATACTGCGTAGACGGCATGGCTCGGCATCTTGTCCCACGGACCCCTGACCGCAAAGAGCACCTCATAGACCTCGCCACCCGTCGCTCGCGCAGCGCCTTCCGACACGAATGCATCAAGCCGAGCCATGTGTTCGGGATCCTGCAAGGAGCGCAGAACCAGCGAGAGAGATGCTTGCGCAGGTGGCGTCGTCCCGATTCCCGATGGCGAGACAGCTCTCTCGTGACTACT
>JANLPN010000109.1:0-4579 GCA_031367285.1 Betaproteobacteria bacterium
GCATTCCGTTCGTGCGTCGACGGTTGCGATATTTGAGCTTATGGGGTTGAATTTCCTATCCCCGGATAGGTAGAGGACTTTTTTTCTTGTCGACTTCTGCGCTTCGCTGCGCACGATCAGCGGGCGGGGGCAATTGCACCAAGAATGCGGACGCAGCCAGTCTTGGTGCGCTCTGCGCCATGCCGGTGCATCGCTTCCGGGCGCCCCCGATTGAGTCCGCGCGAATCAGGGCGCGTGCAGGCATACATGTTGCGGTAATCGGGTCATGACAATCGCCCCTGCCAAAGTATCTGCCCGATCCCCGGTCCAAGGCTACCTCGAAGAATTGCACAAACGCATCGCGCGCGTTGACGAAGGTCAGGTCGCAAGCTACATACCCGAACTTGCCAAAGCCGATCCGGCCGCCTTCGCTATCGTGATCGTCACGGTGGACGGACATGTCTACGAGGTCGGCAACGTACGTGACCGGTTTACGCTGCAGTCCATCTCCAAGCCACTGGTCTACGGCGTGGCCCTCGAGGACCGCGGCGAGGCGCGCGTCCACCAGGCTATCGGCGTGGAACCGTCGGGCGAGGCTTTCAACTCGATCAGCCTGGAGCCCGACACTGGCAGGCCGCTCAATCCGATGATCAACGCGGGGGCTATTGCCACGGCGTCCCTGGTCAGCGGCCCCACGCTGCAGGAGCGCCTACAGCGTGTACTCGATGCCCTTTCGGCTTACGCCGGGCGGCCCCTGGACATCGACACCGCAGTGTTCGAGTCGGAGCGTTCGACCGGCCACAGGAACCGCGCCATCGGGCACATGCTGCGCAACTACGGCATCCTTCAGGAGGATCCGGAACCCACGCTGGAACTGTATTTCAAGCAGTGCTCGGTGCTGGTGGATTGCCGCGACCTTGCGCTGATGGCGGCAACCCCGGCCAATGGCGGTGTAAACCCCGTCACCGGGCAGCGGGCCGTCCGGGCCGAGTTCTTGGGACCCATCCTCAGCGTCATGACCACATGTGGTGTCTACGATTTCACCGGCGAATGGGTCTACCGGGTCGGCATGCCAGCCAAGAGCGGCGTGGGTGGCGGCATCATGGCCGTATTGCCCGGGCAGTTGGGCATTGGCGTGTTCTCACCTGCGCTGGACGCGCAGGGCAACAGCGTGCGGGGCGTTCGGGCGTGCGAGTCGATTTCGCGCGACCTGGGTCTGCATTTCCTGCAGCCTCCTCGGCCATCCGCCTCCACAGTGCGCGCCCGCTACACCCTGTCCCATGTGCGGTCCAAGCGCCGCCGACCTGCCGGCGAGCGCGACATCCTTGACCAGCACGGCGCGCGTGTGGTGGTCCTCGAACTTCAGGGTGACCTGCGTTTTTCGACCATCGAACCGGTCCTGCGCGACATCTTTGAATGCGGTGACGCCTTGCAATACGCGATCATGGACTTCAAGCGTGTCACCCACGTCGACCTGCCGGCCACCCGCATGCTGGAGGCATTGGTCAGTTGCTGCTCCGCACGCGGTCAGCAACTGGTGCTCACACGTGTGCGACGTGGCGAGTTTCTCTCCTCGTTCGGCAGCGAATTGCACCCCCTCGACGCGAGAGCCGTGAGCTTCCAGCCCCAACTGGACCTGGGCCTGGAGTTGTGCGAGCGCGGTATCCTTCAGCGCTTTGTTGCCGTGCGTCCCCCAGCAGGCATCGCTGGGCTGTCCGAGCACCGCCTGTGCGCCGGCGTCTCGGCACGGGACATCGCGCACCTGGAATCTCTGGTGCAGCGTTGCCAGTTCGAATCCGGCTCACTCATCGTGCGCCGCGGTCAAGCGGCCGATGCGCTGTACTTCCTGACGCGAGGCGACGTGAGTGTTATCGTGGCTCTGCCCCAAGGTGGCGACAAACGTCTCGCCACGCTGTCTGCCGGCATGGGCTTCGGTGAATCGGCGCTGATCGTCGGCGGAACGCGTTCGGCAGACGTGCGTGCTGATAATGAAGTCGAATGCTGCCGCCTGGGCGCGGACGCCTTCGCCCGGCTGGAACAGGATTGCCCAAGCCTGCTGATCCGGCTGCTGCACAACCTGCTGCTGAGCCAGACGAACATCTCGGTCCGTCTCACCACCGAGGTTGCGGCGCTCGAAGGTTGAGTGACCGGGCCAGCACCGGGTTGGCAGTAACGACAACCCGCGCGCCGGAACATCGTAATTGGGCTCCCACACGCGCAACTTTCCAGATGCTACGAGTTGGAGACCAGACCGGAAAGCTGCTGCGTGGCTGTAATGCGGCAGCGCACGCCGACACGGCGGCGCAGTGCCGGACCCCTGTCATAGGTCAAGGGGAGCAGGGACGAACTCCACTGATCCCGTAGGCAACACGAGGTACACTTCAAGAGTCGATTTCCCACGGATGCCAATCGCCCGGTAGCACTCTTAGGTTGTTGATCTGTAAAGAAATATCTGATTTCAGGCGCGTGAAGCAGGTTACTGCGTGAAGCGCCACCACCCCATTCACAGCCTCTGGATGAAAACCATGAACCGCTGTCCCTACTTTTTCAGATCTCTCGTGTTGAGTGTCTCGATGGCATGGCTGGGTAGTATTGCCACGCTGGCGCCACTCGATGCCCAGGCCCAGCTGGCGGTGCGCCAGTTTCCGGCGGCTGCCAAACGCGGCGCACTGACGGTGACTGCGCCTCCTGCCGTGCTGATCAATGGCACGGCGGAACGGCTTGCGCCGGGCATCCGTATCCGTGGCACCACCAACACGCTGGTGATGTCGGCGTCGCTTGCGGGCCAGACCGTGCTGGTGAACTATGTGCGTGACCCGCAGGGGATGATCCGCGAGATCTGGATACTGAACGAGGCGGAAGCGCGGGAAGAGCGCAAGGGCATGGAGCCGGTGATCAATTTCAACTTCGAATCCTCCGGCGACAAGCCCAAGACCGATGATGGCAAGACACCGTTCGACCAGTTGCCCAAATACCCCAAGCAGCCATGAGTACGCAGCATAAAGGCGCGCTGGCGGGTGCACCGGTCAGCAAAAAGGTATTCATCAAGACCTTCGGCTGCCAGATGAATGAATACGACTCGGACAAGATGGTCGACGTATTACATGCCGCGCAGGGTTACGAGGCTACGCAGGACGTGAACGAGGCCGACCTTATTTTGTTCAACACCTGCTCGGTACGCGAGAAGGCGCAGGAGAAAGTGTTTTCGGATCTGGGCCGCATCAAACACCTCAAGAGCCGGGGTGTACAGATAGGCGTGGGTGGCTGCGTGGCGAGCCAGGAAGGCGCCGCCATCATAGCCCGCGCGCCTTATGTGGACGTGGTGTTCGGGCCGCAGACCCTGCACCGCCTGCCCGAGTTGCTGCGCCAGCGCCAGTTGCAGGACCGCCCGCAGGTGGACATCAGTTTTCCCGAGATCGAAAAGTTCGACCACCTGCCGCCGGCGCGGGTGGAAGGCGCCACGGCTTTTGTGAGCATCATGGAGGGCTGCTCCAAGTACTGCAGCTACTGCGTGGTTCCGTATACGCGTGGCGAAGAGGTTTCGCGCCCGTTCGACGACGTGCTGGCGGAAATCGCCGGCCTGGCCGACCAGGGCGTCCGGGAAGTGACACTGCTCGGGCAAAACGTCAACGCCTACCGCGCGCCCCTGGACGGCGGCCCGGACATGGCCGACCTGGCCACGCTGATCGAATACGTGGCCGAGATACCGGGCATGGAACGCATCCGCTACACCACCAGCCACCCCAATGAATTTACGCCCGCGCTGATCGACGTGTATGCGCGGGTGCCCAAGCTGGTGAACCATCTGCACCTGCCGGTGCAACATGGCTCGGACCGCATCCTGATGGCCATGAAGCGTGGTTACACGGCCATGGAATACAAGTCCACGGTGCGCAAGCTGCGCGCGATCCGCCCGGATCTGGCGCTGTCGAGCGACTTCATCGTCGGGTTCCCGGGCGAGACCGATGCCGACTTCGACAAGCTGATGAAACTGGTGCACGACGTGGGATACGACAGCTCGTTCAGTTTTATCTTCAGCCCGCGTCCCGGTACACCGGCGGCGGCCTTGCACGACGACACGCCGCACGCCGTAAAGCTGGAGCGGCTGCAGCGCCTGCAGGCGGCCATCGACGACAACGTGCGCCGCATCAGCGCCAGCCGCCTGGGCACGGTACAGCGCGTGCTGGTGGAGGGCGCGGCGCGCAAGGACGCGACCGAGTTGTTTGGCCGCACTGAATGCAACCGCGCCGTGGTGTTCAAAGGTTCACCCCGGCTGGTGGGGCAGATGGTGGACGTGCGGATCACCGAGGCGCCACAGCGTTCGCTGCGCGGCGAAGTCGTGACGACGGAAGCGCTGGTCTAGGCTGGCCGCGCGAGACGCTGCCGGCGGTAATACATCGCTGCGTTTGCCCAGCGCATAGGAAGCGGCATGTGCCATTATCACCACGCTGCCCTGGGAGGCGGTCTCGACGATGGCGTGCCGGATCATCGCGCGCAGGTCGTCCTTGGCAACCGGCAACAAGCCGGGCTCGGGTACATAGGTGGCGGTCTCGCCGCCGCGCGCACCGCCAATGTCGTCGAACAGCCGCGCGAAGAAGGA
>JANLPN010000112.1:0-7267 GCA_031367285.1 Betaproteobacteria bacterium
AGCCAGTTCCACTCGGCACCGGTCAGGTAAGCGGCGGGCGCCAGCTTGGCCTGGCTGGCGTGGTAACCGCAGACCATCTTGCCGCGTTTGGCGGCCGTCTCCACAATCACCTTGGGGCCGTCCACGTGCATGGTGAACACATCCACCCCCTGGTCGGCCATGCTGTTGGTGGCTTCGGCCTCCTTGACCGGCATCGACCAGTCGCCGGTAAAGATAACGTTGGTGGTTATGGCCGGTTTGACGGACCGGGCACCCATCGTGAACGCATTGATGTTGCGCAGCACCTGCGGTATCGGTTTGGCGGCGACAAAGCCGATCTTGCCGCTTTGCTCATGTGGCCGTCAATCACGCCGTTGAGGAACTGGCATTCGTCGATGTAGCCAAAATAACTCGCCGAGTTCTTGGGGTGTTTGCCCTCGGTCCACAGGCCGCCGGCATGGGCAAATCGCGCCTCGGGAAACTTGGCTGCTATGGCCAGCATGTGCGGGTCGAAGTAGCCATACGACGTGGCGAAAATCAGCGAGGCACCGTCCTGCGCGATCATGCCGGTCATGGTTTTTTGCACGGACGCGGTTTCGGGCACGTTTTCTTCTTCAACCACCTTGATACCGGGCATTTTTTTCAGCTCGGCAGCGGCGGCGGCCTGGGCCTGGTTCCATCCGTAGTCGTCGCGCGGACCCACATACACCACACCCACCGTCATGGGCTTTTGGGCCCAGGACAGCGGGCTCCACGAGCCCAGTGCGCCCACCGCGCCGAGCGCGGCAATGGTTTTGAGAGAGTCGCGGCGGCTGGGGTGCTTTAGGCTGCGTGGGATGCTCAGTTTGCTGCTCATGAAGAAATCTCCTGTGGTTGAAGTGGGAATGAATCAAAACGGTGCGGAAATCTTGTTCTTTCTTGGATACAAGAAGGTGTGCAAAAACTGTGCCGGTTGTATGGCGGAGGTGAAAACGCGCGGCGGCTGGGCTGCAATGCTCACAACAAACTCACATGCGCAGCCACCACGCGCCAACCGTCGGGCGTGCGCATCCAGGTCTGGCTCTGGCGACCGGTGCGCGCCATGCCTTCGCGCTGGAACTCGACATTGGCGCTGGCGAAGTCGCGTCCATAGGTGGTGATCACGGTTTTTAGCAGGCTGCGCGCCAGCCCCTGGGCCGGCCGCGCGGCGCGGAAGGCGCGGATCGCGTCATAACCGTACAGGTTTTCCGTGGCGCCGTAACGCAGCGTGTGCGGGCTGTTCCAGAACAGTGCATCGAGCTCCGCCACGTCGTTGCCGACCAGGGCTTTTTCATAACGCTCGAACTGCGCCTGCACCTCGGCCAGCACGTCGGGGAGGTTGATTTCCAGCATTAAAGATTCACCGGTTTCAGGCAGGCCACGCCGGCCTGCTCCAGCAGCCAGGCAGTGCGCAGCGCCAGGTCTTCGCGCCAGGGTGGTGCGATGATTTGCACACCGAGCGGCATGCCGCCGGTGCCCTCCGGCCACAAAGGTGCGGCAACCACCGGACAACCGGCAAACGAAATTGGCTGGGTCAGCAGACCCAGGCTGGGCCGGCAAGGCAGTTGCACGCCGTTGATCTCCAGCCATTCGGTGCCTAGGGGGGGCGCGCACACCGGCGTGGCCGGCGCCAGCAGGATGTCCCATTCCTTGAACAGCGCGTTGACGCGCTCGCGGTAGACGCGCCGGAACCGCTGCGCGCGCACATACCAGGCGGCCGGTTGCAGGGCGCCGGCAATAAAGCGGTCCACCGACAGCGGCTCGAACTCCTCCACCCGGGTACGCAGGTTTTCCAGATGCAGCGCGCCACCTTCGGCTGCGCTGATGATGAAAGCGGCGGCCCGCGCCAGCGCCGCATCGGGCCACTCGACCATTGCCGTCACACCCAGTGCAGCGGCAGCAGTCTTGGCGGCTGCGCGGGCCGGCGCGGAGGCATGCTCCATGAAGTAGCCGCCCAGCAAACCAATGCGGCGGCCCTCCATGCCGCGCCCCATGGATCGCAGCACGGGCTGTACCTGTTGCGCCTGGCAACCCGGATCCAGCGGGTCCGGCCCCTGCAAGGCGTCATACGCCATCGCCAGGCCGGCCACGCTGTCGGCCAAGGGACCGAGGTGGTCGAGGTTATGGACAAAAGGGTAAGTGCCACGGCGTGACAGGCGCCCGAAAGTGGGTTTGAGGCCCCACACGCCACACAGCGACGACGGCACCCGGATCGATCCATTGGTGTCCGACCCCAGGGCCAGCGGCACCTGGCGGGCCGCCACCGCAGCCCCCGAACCACCGGAGGAACCGCCGGAAGTGCGGCTCAGGTCATGCGGGTTATGGCAGGGGCCGAAATGGCTGTTTTCAGTGGTGAAACCATAGGCGTATTCGTCCATGTTGAGCGAACCCACCAGCACCGCGCCGCTGGCCTTGAGCCGGCGCACCAAGAACGCATCTTCCCGCGCCGCTTCGCGCACCAGGTTGATCCTGGAGCCGGCCAGCGTAACCTCGCCTTCCACGTCGAACAGGTTCTTCACCGCATACGGCAGGCCGGCCAGCGGCGGCAGGATTTCGCCGCGCGCACGTTTGGCGTCCACCTGCCTGGCCTCTCCCCGCGCCCGCTCGTAACTCTTGTCGGTGAAGGCATTCACACGTTCGTCGGTGGACGTAATGCGTGTGATACAGGCCTGCAGGGCTTCCATGGCCGTGACCTCGCCGCCGGCAATCGCACGCACCAAGTCCGCGCTGGGCAGGTCCAGTGTATTCATGCTGCCTTGCGCCGGTCAGGCACCAGCGGAAACGGCGCTGGACTGTAGATCTCGGCCGCCTCGTCGCTCACCTCCAGCGCGAAACCTTCCAGTTGCCGCGCAAGCGCCGCCGTGCGGGCCAGATGCGTGGCCACCCGTTGCGCACGCGCTTCGTCCAGCGGCAAGCTCACCGCCAGGGCCGCCGCCTTTACATACGCCAGAACTTCGTCGTCGGTCATGGGGTGTTTCCAGTTTTCCGCAAAAAGGCGGCATAGGCGCGCCAGCCACCAAAATGCGATATGTCCTGCGCCTCCAGCAGCGCCTGCGGCTCGCACAAAAAGCCCTGCACGCTGCTGCCGTCGGACAGCAGCAGCGTGCCAATGGACAGCGGAGGCGCCACCAGTGCGACGAAAGAGCCGTAGTGTTCGGCGGGCATCTCCCAGACCTCCACCGCGATAGACGACCCGGCTCCGGCGGCGACACGCAGCAGGCCCGGCTTGGGCGGCACCGTGCCGGGAAGCGCATAGAACCTGTAATGCGGCGCGGTGCTGGTTGCCGCCACCAGGCGCGCGCCGCGCTCCGTGAGTTGGCCGTTGAGCAGCATGCCCGACAGGTGTGCACCCACCACGGCCACCTTGACGCAGGCACCCGGCTTGATGCCGGCGATAACTTGCGGCGCGGGCAAAGGCTCTCCGATGGCGCCTTGCGTCAAACCCGTGGCTTGGTGGTAACGCTGGCCCAGTTCGGCCAGTTGCCAGTCGCTGCCGCATTGGCCGATCAAGGTGACGCCAAACGGCAAACCGTCGGCACGGATTACGCTGGGCACCGAGAGCGCCGCGTAGTCCAGCAGGTTGACGAAGTTGGTGTAGGCGCCCAGGTTGCGGTTCAGCGCCACCGGGTCGGCACGCATCTGCTCTATCGTGTAGTGCGTGGGTGCGGTGGGCACCAGCAACAGGTCGATACCCTCCCACAAGGCGGCAGCCTGCTGGCCAAGGGCGCGCAGCCTGGTCTGTGCAAGGTATACATCGGCGGCGCTGTATTGCCGGCCACCGGCGATGATGCCGCGTACTGGTTCGATGACCTCGGCCTCGTGGGCATCGAAGAAATCCCGGATCGCCGCATAACGCTCGGCCACCAGCGCGCTCTCGTACAGCAAGGCGGCCACCTGCGCCAGCGGCTTGAAATCAATCGCCACCGGCGTGCCGCCGAGTTCGCGCAAGCGCGTGACGGATTCATGCCAGGCCAGCAGGGAGAGTTCGTCACCAAAAAACTCGGGGCTGGCCGGCACACCAAAACGAAACGCCGCCGGGTAAGCGTTTTGCCGCAGGACGAGCTTGCGTGAATACGGGTCCAGCGGGTCATGGGCCATGGCCGCGGCCAGCACCTGCGCCGCCAGGCCCACGCTGCGCGCGAAAATCGAGACACAGTCCACGCTTTGCGCCGCCGGCACAATGCCGCGCGTGCTGATCAGCCCCTTGGACGGCTTGAGCCCCACGATATTGTTGAGCCCTGCCGGCACCCGGCCCGAACCCGCGGTATCGGTACCCAGCGCGAAATCCACTTGGCCGGTGGCCACCACAAAGGCCGAGCCCGAACTGGAGCCACCCGACACGTAGGCGCCGTTGAAGGCGTTGAGCACGGCGCCATAGGGCGAACGGGTGCCGTTCAAACCACAGGCGAACTGGTCCAGATTGGTTTTGCCCAACAGCGACGCACCAGCATCGAGCAGCCTTTGCACCACACTGGCATGCGCCGCCGGCTGGTAGCTGAAAGCCGGGCAGGCCGCTGTGGTGGCGACACCCAAAACATCGATATTGTCTTTGGCGGCCCAGTTCAGGTTGGCCAGGGAACCTTCCGCACTGCCTCGCAAAGGGGCGTCGAACCGCGTGATCCAGGCCCGCGCGGCGTCCATGGCCGACGGGCGTAGCGCTGGCAGCTTGGTGGCGGTAGCGGGTTGCACCATTTTAAAGCATTCAATCTTGTATCCAAGATGCAACGCAAGGTGCGTGCCAGCAAGAACAGGCCTTCGTGGCGGGTGCAAAATCTACAATACACTACTGTATTGAAGACGGCTCGGCGCAGCCCCGTCTGTCTGCACAAAACACCAAGGAGACGTGTGCCGTGTCACACCTGGTCAGTATTACCGTCGCAGTGGTGGTGATCTACGTCGCCTTCCTGTTTTGGTACGGCGGCCGCGGCAAGCCCTTGCAGCAAGCCGAGATCGAACAATTCATGGGCACACTCGCGGCACGCGCCCGCAACCCAGCCAGCCAGGCCGCCATGGACGAAGTGCGCGCCCTGGTCGCCAACGACGATGGCCGGGAGTTCGTGATGCAAAACCTGGTGCGTTACCGGCCCAAGGCGCTGTACCCGCCGGGCTACAACTTCGGCGACGACGCGCGCGCGGCCGACCGCCGTTATGGCAAGGCCATCGTCTGGCCCCTGCTGCGCCATGGCAATGTGTTGCTCTTCGTAGCGCGGCGCAGTGGCAGCTTTATCGAACCGGCCGGCGCCGACGCCTGGCACTACGTGGCCATGGTGCGTTACCGCAGCCGGCGCGACTTCCTGCGTTTTGCGCTGGCCATAGAACGCGACGATATCGTGGTGCACAAATGGGCTGCCATAGAGAAGACCCATGTGTTCCCGGTACAGCCCCTGCTCAGCCTGATTTTTGTGCGTGGCGCGATGGCCGTGGTGCTGGCAATTGCCGGCGCCGCGCTGTACACAATTACGCGTTGAAAGACCCGATGAACCTGCGCAAAACCCTGCTTGCCTCGACCCTGGTACTGGCCGGCCTGGGAGCACTGGCCTATGCCAACCGCCTGTACATCCTGGAGTATTCGCTGGGCTGGTACACCGACATCAAATATCCGCGCGAGGCCTGGCGCCCGGCGCCCTGGATGGCGGGGCCGGCGGCGGCCGACCAGCCCGTGACTGAGCGGCCGCCCAACGTCATCGTAATCCTGGCCGACGACCTGGGTTTCAACGACGTCACCACCTACGGCGGCGGTTATGCCCAGATTGGCGCACCCACACCCCACATCGATTCGATAGCGCGCGACGGCGTGCGTTTCGACCAGGGCTACGCCGGCAGTGCCGTGTGCACCGTATCGCGCGCCGCGCTCATGACCGGGCGTTACCCCTGGCGTTTTGGCGTGGAGTTCACGCCCACGCCAGGGGCCATGGCCAGGGTGGCACCCCAGCTGTATGCCGACCCGGACCGTATCTACCCGCTCATCATCGACAAGGAAAAGGCGGCGCAGGCCAAGGACTTCAACGACCTCGGCATGCCGGCTTCCGAGCAGACCGTGGCCGAGCTGCTCAAGGCGCGCGGCTACCACACGCTGCACATCGGCAAGTGGCACCTGGGCAGCACGCCGGAGATGCGGCCCAACAACCAGGGCTTTGACGAGACGGTGTTCATGGAAAGCGGCCTGTACCTGCCGCAGGACGACCCCAACGTAGTCAACTCCAAGCAGGACTTCGACCCGATAGACAAGTTCCTGTGGCCCAACATGCGTTTTGGCGTGAGCTACAACGCGGGCAAATGGTTCGAGCCCAACAAATACCTGACCGACTATTTCACCGACGAAGCGGTCAGCGCGATCAAGCAGAACCGGAACCGGCCCTTCTTCATGTACCTGGCGCATTGGGGCGTACACACGCCGCTGCAGGCCAGCAAGGCCGACTACGACGCCCTGCCGAACATCCCCGACCACCGGCGCCGCGTCTATGCCGCCATGGTGCGTTCGGTGGACCGCAGCGTGGGCCGGGTATTGCAGGCTCTGCGCGACGAGGGGCTGGACGGAAATACCATCGTCATCTTTACCAGCGACAACGGCGCACCCAACTACATCGGCCTGCCCGAGGTCAACAAACCCTTTCGCGGGTGGAAACTCACGCTGTTCCAGGGCGGGCTGCGGGTGCCCTACGTGGCCAAGTGGCCGGGCCGTATCCCGGCGGGCAGCCGTTACGCCGCACCGGTATCCAACATCGACATCCTGCCGACCGTGGTGGCGGCGGCCGGCGGTAAACTGCCCTCGGACCGCGTGATAGACGGCGTCAACCTGCTGCCCTTCCTGGGCAAAGATGCCGCCCCGCAGCCCGAACGCCCGCTGTTCTGGCGCGACGGCCCCTACCGCACGGTGCAGGACCACGGCTGGAAACTCATCGTGTCCGAGCGGCCCAAAAAGGACTGGTTGTTCAACCTGTCCAGCGACCCCACCGAGAAGATCAACCTGGTGGCTACGGAACCGCGCAAACTGGCCGAACTCAAAGACCTGCTCCAAAAGCACAACGCCAATATGCCTGCGCCTATCTGGCCGTCGTTCCTGGAAATGCCGGTAGCGATAGACAAGACGCTGGACCAGAAGCAGACTCCCGAGGATGAATACACCTACTGGGTCAACTGAACCTGCGTTACCGGGCCCGGGTGCGCCGCAGCCTTCGCGCCGTTACCGGCTGCCGTGGCTGCTGGCTACCGCCGGGGTGGTTGCCGCAGGTGCGGCATGGTTGTGGTTCGCCCAGGGGCGCCAGGCAAC
>JANLPN010000143.1:0-16810 GCA_031367285.1 Betaproteobacteria bacterium
GCGGTTTGCTGGACGAATGCTGGTTTCTGGATGTGGATACAAACACTGCCCTGGAACGTTTGACCGCCCGGCACATGGCGGCCTGGGGCTTGACGTCCGCCCAGGCCGAAGCCCGTGTTGCTGCCAATGACCGACACAACCTGGAGATCGTGTTACAGGGCCGCCACCGGGCCGACTGGCTGGTCACTGGCTGACCTTGCCGGCGAGGCCGGCTCGGCCAATCTGGCTCACATGGCCTGGTGCAGCATTTCGCGGTACTGGTCCGCCGTCGCAATACGCGGGTTGGTCTTGTGGCAGTGGTCGGCCAGAGCACCCGCCACGATCTTGTCAAACTGGGCCGTTTTCACGCCCATCGCGCCCAGCCCGTTCGGCAGGCCCAGGCGGGCGTTCATATCGGTGATCGCCGGCCCGACATCGGCTGCCGACGACAAACCCATGGCACGCGCCATACGCGCCAGCCGCTGCTCTTTTTGCACCGACTCCGCTCCGGCATTGAAGGCGACCACGGCGGGCAGGAACATCGCGTTCAGAGTTCCATGGTGCAGACGCGGGTCCACGCCGCCCAGGCTATGGCTCAGGGAATGTACGCAGCCCAGGCCTTTCTGGAACGCCATCGCGCCCTGCATGGCGGCACTCATGAGGTTGAAACGTGCTTCACGGTTACTGCCTTCGTTGGTGGCGCGTTCAATGAAGCGCCAGCCGCGCTCCAGGCCGTCCAACGCAATACCGTCGGCCGGGGGGTTGAAGGCCGGCGCCATAAAGGTTTCCATGCAATGGGCGATTGCATCCATGCCGGTGGCAGCCGTCAGCCGGGCCGGCAGACCCAGCGTGAGTTCGGGATCGCAGATGGCGGCCTTCGGCACCAAGTGCCAGGAATGGAAACCCAGCTTGCGCCCGTCGTCCAGGATCAGGATGGCACCGCGCGCGACCTCACTGCCAGTGCCACTGGTGGTGGGCACGGCGATCAGCGGCACGGCCTGGTCGCTGATGCGTGGCGAACCCCCTTCAATGGTGGCGTAGTGCCTGAGCGGCCCTTCATGCCTGGCGGCAATTGCGACCCCCTTGGCACAGTCGATGGCGGAACCGCCGCCCACCGCGATCAGGCCGTCGCAGTGGTTGGCATGAAATACGGCTGTTGCGGCCCGGACCGCGGCCTCGGTGGGATTGGACGGCGTCTGGTCAAACACCGCGACTTTCATAGCCGGCAGTGCATCCAGCGCCTTTTGCAGTATTCCCGCCGCCTTGACCCCCTGGTCCGTTACGACCAGGGGGTGGGTGATTCCGACCCGCTCGCATTCCTGCCGCAGCAATTGGATGGCACCAAAGTCAAATTGGATCTGGGTCACGTAGTAGATCAATGCCATGGTGGTTTGCGGTGTAGCATAAAAGTACCTGACTTTAGCTGACGACGCCCCCGACCTGCCATGGCAGGACATCCACACCACTCTTGTTATGACCCATCTGAACCGACAGGATTTTCGCCTGCTCCACCGCCTGCGTGTACGCTGGGCCGAGGTGGACCAGCAACGTATTGTTTTCAACCCGCATTACCTGATGTACATCGATACGGCGTTTACCGATTACTGGCGTGCGCTGGCCGTGCCGTATGAAGCGATCCCTGAATTGCTGGGCGGTGACGTCTACGTCAAGAAATCGAGCGTTGAGTACCACGGTTCGGCGCGGCTGGACGACCTGCTGGAGATTGGCCTGAAGTGTGCCCGTATCGGCAATTCGTCCATGATTTTTCACGCTGGCATATTCCGGGCCGATCAGTTGCTGGTATCCGCCGAACTGGTCTACGTGTTTGCTGATCCTGTGGCTCAAACCTCCAAACCTGTTCCAGCCGCCTTGCGCGAGTTGCTGCTGTCGTTCGAGGCCGGCGCCTCGTTGATCGATGTCCAGTTGTGCCCGTGGACCGAGGCCGCTGCCCAGGCAAGCGTACTGCGGCGTGAGGTATTTGCTGAAGAGTTGCAGATAGCCGCGGGACTGGATCAGGACGTCGGCGATATAGCGGCTGTTCACGTACTGGTACGCAACCGTTTTGGACAATTGCTGGCTACCGGGCGTTTATCGGAGGAAGCTTCGGGTGTAGCGCGGATAGCCCGCGTCGCCGTTGGCAGGGCAATGCGAGGCTCGGGTTTCGGCCGCACAGCGATCCAGGCGCTGGTGCGGCATGCGGCAGAACGCGGCGACCACCAGGTCATCCTGTGTTCGCAGCGCAGTGCCCAGAGTTTTTACGTGGGTCTCGGCTTCAACCCGGTGGGCGAGCCATTTGTCGAAGCGGGCGTACCGCATATTGACATGGCCCTGGAGCTGGCCGGGTGCAAGCCTGCGGCTCAGATATCGTCCAGCAAGGCATAAGGCATGGCTTGCAGTTCCACAACTGCACCTGTCACCGAGCCCAGACGCAAGGGCTGCGACTGCAAGACTGCGATCTGGCCAGAGATGATGGCTTCAAATGCGCCCGACGGTGTGGCTGCGGCCTGCACCACGGTTGCGCAGGGCTGGCTGTCGTCCTCCTGCTGGAAAACCTCTTCGCCCGCCGCCATGGGTGCGTCCGAACGGGCCAGAAAGGCGCGCCGCTTCAAGGTCCCGCGGAACTGGCTGCGGGCTACCACTTCCTGCCCTGGGTAACAGCCCTTCCTGAAGTTGACACCCCCTACCGACTCGTAATTCAGCATCTGTGGCACAAAGGCCTCAACGATGGGGGCGGTGATGGTGGCAACCCCGCTGCGCACCTCGCTGCGCAACCAGCCGGCGGTGTCCAGCACTTGCGCAACCGGTTCGGCAACGCCCACCGGAGCGATCCACAAAACCCTTGCCACGCCGTCCGCGGGATAGAGAAAAACCACGCTGGCGTCGCCGACATCGAGCTTGGTCCAAGGGTTGCCGGCAGTACCTGCAACCAGTGTGACGGCAGGCCCCGCAAGCCCACGCAGCGTATATGCATCGCTGGCGTCCGAGAGCCTGGCCTTGGCGCGCAGGACAAACATCGAGAGTCGCTTGAGCGTGGCCGGCAGCAAATCCCGGCTACAGACCAGCAGGATTTCGGTGGGACTGCGCTTCAAGCCTATAAAGCTGGCCAACATGCGTCCCTTGGCGGAGCAGAAGGCGGCCAGCCTGGCCTCGGACAAAGCCATCAGCGCAAAGTCCTGCGTTAATTGGCCATGCAGAAATTTGGCCGCGTCCTCGCCCTCGACCCGGATCACGCCCAGGTGCGGCAGGCGGGCCATGCCATTCAAAGCAGTGTTCATGATGTCAATTATCATCGTCTCCCATTCTCATCAGCGGGCTAAGGCTAAGGTTGTGTGGCGAGTCCTCGTGTTTGTACTCTTGCTGGTTGCGGCGTCGCTTGGAGTGGGCGCCTGGTGGCTGAACCAGCCGCTGGCCCTGGAGGCGGCTTCCGAAGACCTGTCCGTCGAGCCTGGAACCAGTGCCCGGGGCGTGGCGCAGGTGGTGTCCCAGTCCGGCATCCGGGTCTCGCCAACACTGTTGTACGCCTGGTTTCGCCTGTCCGGTGAAGCGCGCCAGATCAAGGCCGGAAGTTATGAAGTGGAGCAGGGCACAACACCGCGCGGCCTGTTGCGCAAGCTGGTGCGCGGCGAAGAGGCGCTTCGAACACTCACGCTGGTGGAGGGCTGGAATTTCCGCCAGGTGCGTGAGGCGCTGTCGCGGGCCGAACAGCTAGCGCCGGACACGGCCGCTCTGTCGGACGAAGCCATCATGGAAAAACTTGGCCGGCCGGGCGTGGCCCCCGAAGGCCGCTTTTATCCCGATACCTACAGTTACGCCAAAGGATCCAGCGACCTGAAAGTGCTGGCGCGCGCCAAGCGCGCCATGGACAGGCGACTTCAGGCGGTCTGGGCCCTGCGGGCCGCCGAAAGTCCGCTGAAAACTGCCGACGAGGCCCTGGTGCTGGCCAGCATCATCGAGAAGGAAACCGGGCAAGCCAAAGACCGGCCCATGATTGCAGCGGTTTTTGCGAACCGTCTGCGCATGGGCATGATGCTTCAGACCGACCCGACTGTCATCTATGGCCTGGGAACCCGGTTTGACGGCAATCTGCGCAAAAAGGACTTGCAGGCGGACACCCCCTGGAACACCTATACCCGCGCCGGATTGCCACCTACACCGATCGCCATGCCGGGCAAGGAAGCGTTATTGTCGGCGGTGGCTCCCGCACGGACGACGGCCCTTTATTTTGTGGCACGTGGTGACGGAACCAGCCAGTTCAGTACCAGCCTCGAAGAGCACAATCGGGCGGTCAACAAGTACCAGCGCAGGCACTGACAGCATGGCGACAGGCGGAATATTCATCAGTTTTGAAGGTATCGACGGTGCGGGGAAGTCCACCCACGTCGATGCGCTCGCCGCTTTGTTCCGCGCACGGGGCCGTGTGGTGACCGTGACCCGCGAGCCCGGCGGTACTCCCCTGGCCGAAAAGCTGCGGCAGATGGTTTTGAACGAAAGCATGGATGTTTTGACCGAGGCCCTGCTGGTATTTGCGGCCCGGCGTGATCACCTGCTGCGCGTCATAGAGCCTGGCCTGCAACGCGGCGAAGTCGTCCTGTGTGACCGTTTCACCGATTCAAGTTTTGCCTACCAGGGCGGCGGGCAGGGCCTGGACGTTTCCGTCCTCGCGGCGCTGGAGCACTGGGTACAGGGCGGTCTGGCGCCGGACACCGATGCGATCCGGCAGCCCGACCTCACCCTGTGGTTTGACTTGCCGCCCGCCGAAGCCGCCGCGCGTTTGTCAGGTGCAAGAGCGCCCGACAAATTCGAAGCCAAGGGCACGGAATTTTTTGCACGTGTCGCCCATGGTTATGGACTGCGCGCGAATGCGTTTGCGACACGTTTCTTCCGGCTTGGCGCCGATCGGGACCGAAACGCGGTTTGGGCGGATGTAGAACGCGCCGTCCGCGCCAGGGGGTGGCTGGAATGAGTCGCCGGGCCGCTCCCAAGGCGGATAGCACCGCAGCGCCTCGCGCGGAGCCAACCGTATGAGACCCGCTGGCCAAGCGCCCTGGATCGTTGTGCAAACCAGGCAGTTGCTGGCGCAACGTGGCCACGCTTGGTTGCTGCATGGGCCGTCCGGGCTCGGCCAATACGGTCTGGCCATGGCCTTGGCCAGCGCCTGGTTGTGTGAACACCCTGCCAGCGACGGCGCTTGCGGGGCGTGTGCGAGTTGCCATGCGGTGGAGGTTCGTACCCATGCTGACTTGTTTGTGCTGATGCCCGAGACCGCCATGTTGGCGCTGGGCTGGCCTTTGAGCGAAAAGGCGCAGTCGGAACTGGACGACAAGAAGCGCAAACCCAGCAAGGAGATACGTGTGGACGCCATGCGTGAGGCGGTTGAGTTTTCGCAGCGCACCAGTGCCTGGGGGCGCGGCAAGGCAGTGCTGGTCTACCCGGCGGAGCGCATGAACCATGTCAGTGCCAATGCGCTGCTCAAGACGCTGGAGGAGCCTGCTGGTGACGTGAAATTCGTGCTGGCCAGCGAGGCTGCGCATCTGCTGATTCCGACGATTCGCAGCCGCTGCCTGGGTCATGCCATGGTGTGGCCCCGGTTTGAAGATGCCGTGTACTGGATAAGTTCCCAGGGGATGGATGCGGCGGTGGCCCCAGCCTTGCTGCGCGCGGCGGGAGGGCGCCCGGAAGATGCCTTGTTGCTTGCCGGCAGCGGCCGCGACGCCAGGAGTTGGGCCGTGTTGCCGAAGGCCTTGCAACGCGGCGACTTCAGCCTCATGCAGAACTGGACGGCGCCGGAAACGCTGGATGTTTTACAAAAGCTGTGCCACGACTTGCTGCTGGTACAGCAGGGCGCCGCTCCCAGATTCTTCGAAGCGGCTGACTTGCCTGTTCCGGCGCGGCTGCCGGTTCTGAGCCAATGGGGACGCGATCTGGCGCAAGCCATGCGCACCATGGAACACCCTTTCAACCCGGGGTTGATGCAGGAAGCCTTGCTGGGCCGGGCAAAAAGCGCCCTAAACTCCGGGCATTGACAATCCGCACATGAGCACTTCGTCCACTTCGCCGCGCCCCAGCGTCATCCAACTGGCCATCAAGGAAAAGTCGGCCTTGTATGCGGCCTACATACCGCTATTCATGGAAGGCGGCATATTCATTCCAACTGCCCGCGAATACAAACTGGGCGATGACATTTACGTACTGCTGTCGCTGCCTGAGGATCCCCAACGTTACCCGGTAGCGGGCAAGGTAGCCTGGGTTACGCCGGCCAAAGCGGCCGGCAGCCGGACCCAGGGCGTGGGTATACAGTTCCCGAAAGACGAAAAGTCCAAGCTGCTCAAGCTGAAAATCGAAGAAATTCTTGGCGCCTCCCTGGGTTCCGAGCGGCCGACCCAGACTATTTGAATTTTCGCGGGCCCGCCCTGGGCCAGGCGCCGATACCCTTACTCCGGCTGCGGCCCCATGTTCACAGACTCACATTGCCATTTGACCTTCCCTGAACTCGCGCAGGATCTGCCGCGGATCCGGGAGGCGATGGTGCAGGCGCAGGTGACACGAGCGCTCTGCATTTGCACAACGCTGGAAGAGTTTGCGGCCGTGCACCTGCTAGCCTGTACCTATGATAACTTTTGGGCGACGGTAGGCGTACATCCTGACAACGAGGGAGTTACCGAGCCGACGCTGGGGGATTTGCTGGAGCGCGGACGGTTGCCGCGTGTCGTCGGCATCGGCGAAACCGGGCTGGATTATTACCGCATCGGGGAGCGGTCAATAAAGGACATGGAGTGGCAGAGGCGGCGCTTTCGTATCCATATCCGCGCTGCCCGGACACTTGCGCTGCCGCTGGTCATCCACACACGCAGTTCAGCAGATGACACGCTGGATATTTTGCGGGAGGAGGGTGCCACTGGTGGGGGGCCATTGGCATCTGGTGTTTTCCACTGTTTTACGGAAAGTCTTGACGTGGCACGCGCCGTGCTGGACATGGGTTTTTATGTGTCTTTTTCAGGCATCGTGACCTTCAAGAACGCGCAAGACCTGCGTGATGTCGCTGCGTTCGTGCCCCTGGACCGTTTATTGATTGAGACCGACAGCCCTTACCTGGCACCTGTTCCGTACCGGGGCAAGACCAATAACCCGTCGTACGTACCCTTTGTAGCGCAACAAATCGCCTTGGTCAAAGCTTGCCCGGTGCAGGAAATTGCCGAGCTGACCAGCTGCAACTTTGACAGGCTTTTTGTATCGGTTACAGCATGAACATCGCTGAAAAACCGATCACTCACATCATGTTTTTATCTAGAGTTTACATGAAGATAATAATTTATCTTGTTGTTTTATTTGGATATTGTGTTTGTATTGCAGGTTCATTTGACGATTTTTTTTCCGCTGTGAAGATAGATGATGAGGCAACAGTCTCGGCACTTTTGAGTCGCGGTTTCGACGGCAACACGCGTGATGCAAATGGCATGACAGGCCTGCACTTGGCGGTTCGGGAAAAATCGCTCAAGGTCGCGACCGCTTTGGTCGGCTGGAACAAGATCAATGTCGAGACACGTAACGCGACTGACGAGAGCCCCTTGATGCTGGCTGCGTTGAACGGTTTGCTGGACCTGTCCAAAGCCTTGATCGCCAAGGGTGCCGATGTGAACAAGCCGGGCTGGACGCCTTTGCACTACGCCGCCACACGCGGCCAACTGCCGGTGATGACGCTGCTGCTCGATAACTTTGCCTACATCGACGCCGGCTCGCCCAATGGAACCACACCGTTGATGATGGCGGCGTTCTACGGCACGCCGTCGGCCGTAAAGTTGCTGCTGGAGGCAGGCGCGGATCCGCTGATCAAAAACGATCAAGGCCTGTCGGCGATTGATTTCGCACACAAAAACAGCCGGTTCGAGTCGGCGGAGCTCATCGCAGCATTCGTACGCGCCAAGCAGCCCAAGGGCAAGTGGTAGAAAGTTGATCTCCCGGGTTGGGTTTGACGTCCACGTCAGCCAACAGTCTGCCTTGCGTTGCTGATTAGCGGATTTTGCCCGTGTATATACTTCATACGATGTATATTATGTAAAGTCACATATTCAGGTGGCCATGGTAATAAACTTGAATAGTTCAGGAAACTGAAAACATCACGGTTGGCACGCTCAGATCGGAAAATGAAGCGCCGAGAGCTATTTCCCCCTCGCCGTGCAGCACACATTCCTCGCGGCGCAACAGCAGATCGGCGCCGCCGCCTGAAAAGCGCACCCAGCTACCGTAGGTGCTCACGTCCACCAGCAAGATGCTGCCGTTGCGCCAGTCAATGCGGGCATGGGCTCTGGACACACGAGGGTCATTAACGACAAATTCGGCCTGGCTTACGCGACCGATATGAACCGGTAATTGGGCAGACCTAAAGCGTTTTCGGACATCCAGCCACACCAGCTCTATTTCTCCACCGAGAAGGTCCTTTTCAAGCCGGTCGCGCTGCGAATCCAGCGTTGCCTGCATTGTCAGAAAGTCGCTGCTGAGATTTTCATGCCACTCCACTTGGAATACGGAGCAGGGCTCTCCCCTGCCCCGTATGGTGATTGGACCGAGTGGGCGAAAACGAACGCCGTCGGATTCGGTAGCCTCCTCCAGAGACGAGGCGTTGGCCCAGATTTGGTGTGGTCCAGAAAGATCGCTCAGGCGTGAAGCTACGTTGACTGCGTCGCCGTAGCAATCCCCATCCACGAACTCCACTTCACCCCGTGCAACTCCAACCCGGATTGGCATCCGCGTCCCGGCCGATGCGTTGGCGATGCGCTTTTGATGGCTGCGTTGCATGTCCACGACAGCACTGACAGCGTCGGGCGCCTTGGGGAAGACCGCCAATACCCCGTCCCCAAGTGTTTTGATGACCTGGCCGTTGTGTGCAATGCATATCTCGCCAATCCACTGAGTCAGTCCGGTAACGACTTTTGAAGCCCGCGCGCTGCCGATGGTCTCAAAAACCCCTGTGCTTCCCATCAGGTCTGCGAACACGACGGTTGTCTGTACACTCATTCGCTGGCTTTTTCCGGTTCTTGGCGTTGCCACAGTTTAGAGCATAGGCAAACGATCCGTTACGGGTTGTCGGGATGCAGAAGGCTATTTCCGCCCAAGGAGTCGTGTACGGGTTGTTACTGCATGGCGGACGCAACCACTGCTGTTATATTGCACTGCAGCAAACTGCTTGAAGGCCCGTCCAGATGTTGTACCAGTTATATGAATCCCAGCGCTCGATGATGGAGCCGTTCTCCGACATGGCGAATGCCGCCGCCAAGGTATTCGCCAATCCCTTGTCGGTGCTTGGGCAGACCCCGTTTGCCCAGCGGGTATCGGCCGGTTTCGATTTGATGCACCGCTTGGGCCGGGACTACGAGAAACCGGAGTTCGGGATACGTACCGTTGATGTGGATGGGGTGGGAGTGGCCATCCACGAACGGGTCGAGATCAACAAGCCGTTTTGCGAATTGCGCCGCTTCAAGCGTTTCAGCGATGACCCGGCCACCCTGGGACGGCTCAAGGGGCAGCCGGCCGTGCTGGTGGTGGCGCCTTTGTCCGGCCACTACGCAACACTGCTGCGGGACACCGTGCAGACTATGCTCAAGGACCACAAGGTCTACATCACGGATTGGAAGAACGCGCGGGTAGTTCCGCTGGCGGAGGGAGAATTCCACCTGGACGACTACGTCAACTACGTCCAGGAGTTCATCCGCCATCTCCAGAAGACCTACGGCAACTGCCACGTAATGAGCGTCTGCCAACCTACCGTGCCAGTGCTGGCAGCGGTATCCCTAATGGCCAGCCGGGGGGAACTGACCCCATTGAGCATGACCATGATGGGCGGGCCGATCGACGCGCGCAAGTCTCCCACGGCGGTCAACAACCTGGCCATGAACAAGAGCCATAACTGGTTCGAGAACAACGTGATTTACCGCGTGCCAAGCAATTTTCCGGGGGCCGGCCGGCGTGTTTACCCGGGCTTCCTGCAACATTCCGGCTTCGTGGCGATGAACCCGAGCAACCACGCTAAAAGCCACTACGACTATTTTCAGGATCTGGTGAAGGGAGACGGCGCAAGCACGGAGGCGCACCGCAAGTTCTATAACGAGTACAACGCCGTACTGGACATGGACGCCGACTATTACCTGGATACGATCAAGGTCGTCTTTCAGGACTTCATGCTCGTCAATGGTAGCTGGGACGTCAAGGGCGTGAATGGCAAGATTGAGCGGGTACGTCCACAGGACATAAAAACCACGGCCCTTTTTTCCATCGAAGGTGAACTGGACGACATATCCGGCTCCGGCCAGACCGAGGCCGTACACGGTATCTGCGGCGGAGTGCCCAAATCCCTGCAAAAGCACCTCGAAGTCAAAGCTGCCGGCCACTACGGCATATTCGCCGGCCGACGCTGGCGCGACGTGGTGTACCCGCAGGTCAAGGCCTTTATCCTCGACCACCAGCCGGCCAAAGTTGCCGCGCCCGCTGCCGGCAAGCCGGGCAAAAAGCCGCAACTTGCGGTCAAGGCACGGTCGACCGTGGCCTCCGCCAAAGGCCCTAAAACTGCCGTAGTTGCACTGCGGAAATCGCCGGTGGCTACCAGCCTCCCCGCCAGGAAAGCCAGCCGCAAGAAATAAAGGCACGGTTTCAAGAGCGGACCAGGTCGTACCGCAGGGTATGTCGTCACCCAAGCCATGGCCACCGACACAGCCCGGATAGACGCGGTCCTGCCCCAGACCCAATGCACCCGTTGCGGCTACCCGGACTGTGCCGCTTACGCCAGTGCGATTGGGCAGGGTGAAGCCGGGATCAACCAGTGTCCACCGGGCGGTGCCGAGGGAGTTCGCCGGCTGGCCGCAGTGACAGGCCAACCGGTGAGCGGCCTGAACCCAGGCAACGGTGTGGAGTCGCCTCGCTTCATGGCCATCATTGACGAAGACTGGTGCATAGGGTGCACTTTGTGCATCAAGGCCTGCCCGACCGATGCCATCGTGGGCACCAACAAGCGCATGCATACCGTCATCGAGCCTTATTGCACCGGCTGCGAGTTGTGTATTCCGGTATGCCCGGTAGATTGCATCCGCCTTGAAAACGTCACAGGTGCGGCAACCGGCTGGTCAGCCTGGTCGCAGGCGCACGCCGACCAGGCACGCGACCGGTACCTGCGCTCAACGGCGCGGCGGGCGCGCGAAAAGATTGAAAACGATATCCGGCTGGAAAAGAAGGCGCGCGCCAAACTGGCTGACCTGCCTGCCCAGTCGTCGATCACTGACGCCGAGGTGCTCAACCGGAAAAAGGCCTTGCTCGAAGCGGCGCTGCAGCGTGCACGCGAGCGGCGCGGCTAGGAGCCTGTCGGGCTTGGGTCGCCGATAGCGAGAATCGGCCCCAGCGAGGAAAGTTTTTGCCGGATTCGCAGGCCCATAGTCCAGCTATGGGTCAAGAAGACGGTGAAAAATGGACCGCTGCGGTCGATTTGCAGCCGGCGATTCCCAAGTCCGACAGGCTCCTAGCGTTGTTAACCGAGCGCGTCGTTGATGCCATCGTGAAACTCGGCCAGGCTGACCGCATTGCCGATTTCGCGTGGCAGTGCATCACGTACCGAGAACACCCCCAGGATTTTCCCGACCGCTGAAATGACCGGCAAATGCCGGAAGCCACGCTCGATCATGATCAGCACGGCGTCGGACACCAGCATTTCGGGTGCGACGCAATAGGGGCCGCGTGTCATCACGTCACAGACCAGGGTCTTCTTGGGGTTCAGCGCCTTGGCCAGCACGCGTGTCATCAGGTCGCGCTCTGTAAGGATGCCAAGCAGGGTCCCGGGAGTGTCCACCACCAGCACACTGCCGCAGTTGGCCTTGGTCATGACGCAGGCCGACTCCCACACATTGGCATGCGGGCCCAGACTGACGACGTGCCGGCGCGGCATCGATTGAAAAACGGTGCGTTCTGCCATGACTGCAGCCCCTTTCAAATGTCAGTGGGAGGTGAATCGGGTTTTGCCGAGCTGTCCCGTGTTTTCAGCGCAAGGACGCGTTGATTTTTTCCAGCGCCTTGATCCCCGGGCACAACACCGGGGCGTCCAGGGCGTTCAGAGGTTTGTCGCGTGTGTTCAGTGCATTATGCAGATCGGTCGCCAACGGGTCCACATAAAGCAGACCGGTGACGACTTCGCCACGCGCCTGGTGTGCCTGCATGAAAGCCATCGCACCGTAGCGGTCCGTGGGATCGTAGTCGGCGTGCAGCTTGCGCAGGTGCAGCATGGAGCCGTCGTGCTGCTGCACGTCCACCACGTCACCCGGCGCATATTCCGTCGTGATCTCACCGCGGTGCGGGATGAAATCGATACGGCTGACAGCCTCGTTGTGCTGGCGCACGTAGTCGTAGCTTTTGGTGCTTCCGGCATGGTTGTTGAACGCCACGCAAGGGCTGATCACGTCGATAAACGCCGCGCCGCCGTGGCCGATGGCACCCTTGATCAGCGGCTCCAACTGCTCCTTGTCGCCGGAAAAACTGCGCGCCACGTAGGTCGCGCCGAGTTGCAGCGCCATCGCCACCAGGTCCACGGCGCTGTCGCTGTTGATGGCGCCCTTCTTGCTTTTGGATCCCTGGTCGGCCGTGGCGGAAAACTGGCCCTTGGTCAACCCATAGACGCCGTTGTTTTCCACGATATAGACCATGCGCACGCCGCGTCGCATGCTGTGTGCGAACTGGCCCAGGCCGATTGATGCCGAGTCGCCATCGCCGGACACGCCCAGGTACAGCAGGTCCCGGTTGGCCAGGTTGGCCCCGGTCAGCACCGACGGCATGCGCCCGTGTACGGTGTTGAACCCGTGCGACGCTCCCAGGAAATAGTCGGGCGTCTTGGAGCTGCAGCCTATGCCCGACAGTTTGGCGACCCGGTGCGGCTCGATATCCAACTCCCAGCAGGCCTGCACAATGGCCGCCGATATGGAGTCATGCCCGCACCCTGCGCACAGGGTGGAGACCTTGCCTTCGTAATCGCGCCGCGTGTAGCCGACCTTGTTGAGCGTGAGGGACGGGTGGTGCAGCCGTGGTTTGGTGATGTAGGTCATGCGGATTCCTTCGCTGCCGGCTGCGCGCGTTTTGCGCTCCCCTGGTTCAATGCCGCCTTTTGCACGTGGTCGGTAATCCTGGCCGCAATGAACCGCGCCGTGATCGGCGTGCCATCGAAATGCAGTACCGGGACCATGCGGGCTGGGTCGATTTCGAGTTCGTTGACCAGCAGCTGGCGCATCTGCGCATCCCGGTTTTGTTCCACCACAAACACCGTTGCATGCTGGGCAATAAACGCTGCGACGGAATCCGGAAACGGGAAGGCACGCAACCGCATTGCATCCAGGTGAATCCCCTCCCCTGGCAAAACGTCGAGCGCTTCGTGCATGGCAGGGCTGGTCGAGCCGAAGTAGATGACACCCAGCGTTGTCTTGCGCGCCGCCTTGCGAACCACCGGTTGCGGCACCAGCCCGGCCGCGGTCCTGAACTTCTTGAGCAGCCGCTCCACGTTGTACACATAGTCCGGTCCGCGTTCCGAATACCGCGCATACGGGTCGCGCGTGGTGCCGCGCGTGAAATAGCTGCCCTTGGTGGCGTGTGTGCCCGGCAGGGTGCGCCAGGGAATGCCGTCGCCGTCCACGTCCTTGTAGCGGCCAAAATCCTTGCCGGCCTCAAGTTCCTGCGCCGTCATGACTTTGCCCCGGTCGTATTGCCGCGCCGCATCCCACTCGAATGGCGCACACAGGCGCTGGTTCATGCCGATGTCCAGGTCGGTCATCACGAAGATGGGCGTCTGCAAGCGGTCGGCCAGGTCCAGCGCGGTTGCACCGTGTTCGAAACACTCGTGCGGGTCCTGCGGGAACAGCAACACGTGTTTGGTGTCGCCATGGGAGGCGTAGGCGCACGAAATCAGGTCGGCCTGCTGGGTGCGCGTGGGCATGCCGGTGGACGGGCCGCCGCGTTGCACGTTGACGATGGTCACCGGAATCTCGGCAAAGTAGGCCAGACCGATGAACTCCGTCATCAGCGATACGCCGGGCCCCGAGGTCGCGGTAAATGCACGCGCTCCGTTCCAGCCCGCGCCCACCACCATGCCTATGGATGCAATCTCGTCCTCGGCCTGCACAATGGCATAGTTGTTCTGGCCGGTTGCCGGGTCTACCCGGTATTTGGCGCAGTATTTCTGGAACGCCTCCGCCACCGACGAAGACGGTGTGATCGGGTACCAGGCGGCCACCGTGGCGCCGCCGAACACGCAGCCCAGCGCCAGCGCGCTGTTGCCGTCCACGAATATCTGTTGCCCGACCTGGTCGGAGCGCTGCACCCGTATGCCCAGCGGCACGTCGAGGTGTTCGCGCGCAAAGTCGCGCCCAAGGTGCAGGGCACGCACGTTGGAGTCCAGCAGTTTTTCCTTGCCTTTGTACTGTTCGGCGAACAGCTGCTCTATCACCTGTGACTCAACCTCCAGCAAGACGGACAAGGCACCCACATAAACGATGTTCTTGAACAGCTGGCGTTGCCGCGGGTCGGAGTACACCGCGTTGCAGATTTCCGTAAGCGGCATGCCCAGCACGTGGATGTCCGGGCGAAACTTCTCCTTGGGCATGGGCCGGGTACTGTCGTAGAACAGGTAACCGCCCGGCTCGAGTTCGGCCACGTCCGCGTCCCAGGTCTGGGGGTTCATGGCCACCATCATGTCTATTCCGCCGCGCCGGCCCTGGTAGCCTTTTGAAGACACGCGCGCTTCGTACCAGGTAGGCAGGCCCTGGATGTTGCTCGGGAAAATATTGCGCGGGCTGACTGACACACCCATGCGCAAAATGGCCTTGGCAAACAGCTCGTTGGCCGAGGCCGAGCCCGAACCGTTGACGTTGGCGAATTTGATGACGAAGTCGTTGACGGCTTCTATGCGTTTCATGCGGGCTCCAGTACGCGTGGTTTGGCTGCGGGGTCGCGGCACGCCGGACCGGCCTGGGTCGTGTTGAGCAGGAACTTCTGCATGTCCCAGGCACCGGTCGGGCAGCGTTCCGCGCACAGGCCGCAATGCAGGCAGACATCTTCATCCTTGACCATCACGCGCCCTGTCTTCAGATCGGCCGACACGTACAAGTCCTGTGCCAGATTGAGCGCCTGCGCCTTGAGCCGTGTACGCAAATCAGCTTCTTCGCCATTGGCCGTGAAAGTGATGCAGTCCATCGGACAGATGTCCACACAGGCATCACATTCAATACAGGCGTCCTTGGTGAAGACTGTTTGCACATCGCAGTTCAGGCAGCGCCCGGCTTCCTTGAACGCGGTTGCGGCATCAAAGCCCAGTTCGACCTCGACCTTGATGCTGGCCAATGCCTTGGCGGCTTTCGCCCATGGCACCTTGAAACGTTCGTCGCCGGACACGTCGTTGTCAAAACTCCATTCGTGGATGCCCATCTTCTGGGACAACAGGTTGGTCATTGGCGCCGGACGCTGGGAAAGCGCTTCACCGTGCAACAACCTGTCGATCGACACCGCGGCTTCATGGCCATGTGCCACGGCAGTGATGATGTTCCTCGGCCCCAGCGCCGAATCGCCGCCAAAAAACACGTTGGGTACGCTGGACTGGAACGTGTCCTTGCCCAGTACCGGCAGGCCCCATTTGTCAAAGCGGATGCCACTGCCTGCCTCGATCCACGGGAACGCGTTTTCCTGCCCGACCGCGATCAGCACGGCGTCGCATTCGACCAGCACTTCCGGTACGCCCGCGGGTACCAGGCTGCGTTTACCCTGGGCATCGAAGACAGCCTTGACGACCTCGAACTTCATGCCGGTCAGCTTGCCGCCGGTGTGTTCGAACGACTTGGGAACGTGGAAGTTGATGATGGGTATGCCCTCGTGCTGGGCGTCTTCCTTCTCCCAAGGCGAGGCCTTCATTTCGTCGAAACCGCTGCGCACTATGACCTTGACCTCGGTGCCACCCAGGCGCCGCGAAGAGCGGCAGCAGTCCATGGCCGTATTGCCGCCGCCCAGCACGATGACCCGTTTGCCTATGCTGGTGATATGGCCGAAGGAAACCGAGGCCAGCCAGTCGATACCTATGTGGACGTTGTCCTTGATCTCCCTGCGCCCGGGCAAGTCCAGGTCACGCCCGCGCGGCGCGCCGCAACCGACAAAAATCGCGTCGTAGCCTTCGGCCATCAAGGCCTTCATCGATTCGACACGCTGGCCGCTGCGGAAGTCCGCACCCAGGTCCAGGATGTAGCCGGTTTCCTCATCGATCACCGACTCGGGCAGGCGAAACCGCGGAATCTGGGTGCGGATAAATCCGCCAGCCTTGCTCTCGCCGTCAAAGATGGTGACGGCATAACCCAGAGGCAACAAATCACGTGCCACGGTCAGGGATGCCGGTCCGGCACCAATACACGCCACATGTTTGCCATTGCGTGGGGCAAGGGCCGGCATACGTTGGCTGATGTCGTCCTTGAGGTCGGCGGCCACCCGTTTCAGGCGGCAAATCGCCACCGGCTCGGGCTTGGCGCCATTGCTCTCCTCCACCCGGCTGCGCCGGCAGGCCGGCTCACAGGGGCGGTCACAAGTGCGGCCCAGCACGCCCGGAAAAACGTTGGACACCCAATTCACCATGTAGGCATCGGTGTAACGCCCCTGGGCAATCAGGCGTATGTATTCGGGGACCGGGGTATGGGCCGGACAGGCCAGCTGGCAATCGACGACCTTGTGGAAATAGGCCGGATTGGCGATATCGGTAGGCTGCAAACTTGTCTCCTTGCTATGTTAGTGCCGCCCGGCCGTTCCGAAGGCACTGGGCGCCCTCGGGGGCCGCGAACGC
>JANLPN010000145.1:0-3079 GCA_031367285.1 Betaproteobacteria bacterium
CTGGTAATTTTGGCCTCGATGGACATCCCGGTGGTAATCACCATCGAGGCCGGCCTGTCGTTCCTGGGTCTGGGCGTGCGCCCACCCTTGGCGAGCTGGGGCACGCTGATCCAGGACGGCTACCAGTATCTGTCGGAGACCTGGGTACCGGTGGTGGTTTCCAGCGTGGCGCTCGGGTTGGCCACGCTTGGCTTCACGCTGTTCGGTGAGGCGCTGCGCGACGCCGTGGACCCGCGTATCGGGCGGGAACATTGATGGACACCCCATTGGTCAAAATCCGCAACCTCAAGCTGGAAGCGTCTACCCAGCGCGGCACGGCGCACATATTGCGCGGTGTGAGCCTGGATATCGGCCGCGGCCGTATCCTGGGCGTGGTGGGCGAGTCGGGCTCGGGCAAGTCCAGTTTGGCGAGTTGCCTGCTGCGCCTGTTGCCGGGCAATATCACGCATCTGGGTGGGCAGATCGAGTTCGACGGCACCGACCTGCTCCAGCTCGACGATGCGGCGATTGCCGGCTGGCGCGGCAAACGCATCGCGATGATTTTCCAGGACCCGATGACGGCGCTGAATCCCTTGTTCACGGTGGCCACCCACCTGGTGGACGTGCTGAAGCGCCGCCATCCCGGCATCGGCCGCGAAGAGGCCTTAACCCGCGCCAGGGCCGCGCTCGACAGCGTGGGTATCGCCGACGCCGCCCTGCGGCTTGCTGCCTACCCGCACCAGCTCTCGGGCGGCATGCGCCAGCGCGTGATGATTGCCATGGCCTTGCTGGTCGAGCCGGACTTGCTGCTGGCCGACGAACCCACCACCGCGCTCGACGCGACGGTGGAGGCGCAGATCGTGGATCTGTTCGAGGGCCTGCGCAGCAAATTCTCCGGCTCCATCGTTTTCATTTCGCACCACCTCGGCCTGGTGGCGCAGCTGTGTGACGACCTGTGTGTGATGTACGGCGGCACGGTGGTGGAAACCGGGCCGGTGGCCGAGGTGCTGGCCAATCCGCGCCATCCGTATACGCTCGCCTTGCTGGCCTGTGAGATCGATGCCAACGTACAGGGCGGGCGTCTGGTGTCGATTCCTGGCGAGGTGCAAGACCCGGTTGCGCCGCATGTGGCCTGTGTATTTGCGCCACGCTGCACCTATGCCAACGACGCTTGCAAAGCCACGGTGCCCGCCTTGCGTGAAGCTGGCGGTATGCGCAAGGTGGCTTGCCTGCGTTTTGAGGAAATTGGATGAGTCCTCCATTGGTGGAGATGAAGGGCGTCAGCGTCGTTTTTGGCGGCACGGTGCGGGCGCTTGACGATGTGACGCTGGTTATCCAGCAGGGCGAGATCGTAGGCCTGGTCGGCGAGTCGGGCTCCGGCAAGACCACCCTGTGCCGTGTGCTGGTGGGTTTGACGCCGGCTTCCGCAGGCACGGTGGCGCTGGGTGGCCAGGCGCTGGGCGAGCTGCTGGGTCGGGCGCCGCTGGCGTTCCGGCGCCGGGTACAGATGCTGCTGCAGGACGCGGTGGCCTCGCTGTCCCCGCGCATGACACTCGGCAAGACCCTGCAGGAGCCTATTGCCATCCACAATTTGCCGCGCCAGGAGGCACTGGAGCGGCTGCAAAAAATTCTCCAGCGTTTGGGTTTGCCGGCTGACGTGATGGCCAAGTACCCGCACCAGATTTCAGGCGGGCAGGCGCGCCGCGTCGGCGTGGCGCGGGCCCTGGTGATGCAGCCGCAAATCATTGTGGCCGACGAACCCACGGCCGGCCTGGACGTGTCGGTGCAGGGTGAGCTGCTCAACCTGCTGCTGGACCTGCAGCAGGAGTTTGGCCTGACCTACCTGCTGGTGAGCCACAACCTCAACGTGATCCGCCGCGTCACCGGGCGCACGGCCGTGATGTACCTCGGGCAGATCGTGGAGGAGGCGCCTACGCGCGCATTGTTCGACCAGCCCGCGCACCCGTATTCGGCGGCACTGCTGTCCACCAACCCGGCGATAGACCCGGCACATCGCGGCCGGCGCATCGTGCTCAAAGGCGAGATACCGAGCGTGGTCAACCCGCCTTCGGGTTGCCGCTTCCATACCCGTTGCCCGGTGGCGCAGGCACGCTGTGGTACGGACGTGCCGGCGCTGACCGAACTCTCCGCTGGCCGCAAGGTGCGTTGCCACTTCCCGTTTTCGCTCGATCCGCTGCGATGAACCAATGAAGACCATCACGCAATTTCCGCGCGCCATCCGCGAGATCACGACAGCGTGGATACCGATGCCCGATGGCACCCAACTGGCGGCGCGCATCTGGCTGCCGGTGGACGCCGAAAGTGATCCGGTGCCTGCGGTGCTGGAATATCTGCCCTACCGTCGCCGCGACGGCACCAGCTACCGCGACTCGGTCACCCAGCCCTGGCTGGCCGGCCACGGCTACGCGGCGGTACGGGTGGACATACGCGGCACCGGCGACTCCGAAGGCCTGATGCTGGACGAGTACGACCTGTCCGAGCAACACGACGGGGTGGCCGTGATCGCGTGGCTGGCGCGCCAGCGCTGGTGCAACGGCAAAGTCGGCATGTGGGGCATCAGCTGGGGCGGCATCAATACGCTGCAGGTGGCGGCGCTGCAACCGCCCGCGCTCCAGGCCATCATGCCCATGGGTTTTGCCCACGACCGCTACAACGGCGACTGCCATTACATGGGCGGCTGTCTGATAGAGGGCAATACCAGTTGGGGAGGCACCTTGTTTGCCGGCAGCTCGCGCCCGCCTGACCCGGCCGTGGTGGGTGAGCGCTGGCGTGCCATGTGGATGGAGCGGCTTGAAAACGCCACGCTGCCCGTGGAAACCTGGCTCAAACACCAGCGCCGCGACGGCTACTGGAAGCCCGGTTCAGTGTGCGAGGACTACAGCCGCATCCAGGTTCCGGTGTACGCAGTCAGCGGCTGGCAAGACAGTTATTCGCGCAACGTATTGCCACTGATGGAGCATCTGCGCGGCCCCAAGAAAGCCTTGATCGGCCCGTGGGCGCATTCCGTGCCGCACCTCGCCCGACCCGGTCCGGCTATCGGTTTCCTGCAGGAGGCGCTGCGCTGGTGGGACCACTGGCT
>JANLPN010000184.1:0-2482 GCA_031367285.1 Betaproteobacteria bacterium
CAGCAACCCCACCAGCACCAGTTTGCCCTGTAGCTTTTCGTTAGCCAAGTAATCAGGATTGCCGGCCATACCCAACATGACTAATACTCCCCCAGTCACATACAGCAGCACCAGAGAAACTGAAATCATTACGGTTTCAAAACGCTGCGGCGGCGGAATCACGACCCGGTAGCCAAGCAGCCTGGCCATCAAGCGCATGTCGGTGATGACAATAGTGCCGATCGCCGCGCAGGTAGCTATTAAGTGCAAAAACAGAAAAGTGATCAGTAACATAGGCTTATAGGGTAGCAAAAGTTCATGACCCTATCCGCACCACCACGCGGCGGCGCGCCTTGCCGTCCATCAAGTCGTGCGCCTTGCCGATCACATGTTCCAGCGAGACCTCGTCCATCATGGCGTCCAGGTGCGATGGATCCAGGTCGCGCGAAAGCCGGCCGCACGCCAACCTGGTGTTCTTTTTGAAATCGCTTGCTGGGCGCTGGCAGGCTTGCTACACGACAACGTCGCCAGCCGGCAACGCCTATTCGTCAAGGCCGGTAACCCGGGCCACAAGTACATCGGTATTGGTGAACTGAACAGCTTTGAACATCGCATCCTTTGACAGTTGGCAAGCAAAGCACTGGCAATACTGGCAGGCCTGGGATTTCGGGAGTCTGCGAGCCAGCGCAGAGACAATAGAAATATCCACCGAGCTTAAATGAATCAATAAGTTAAGCTACACACTTAACTTGACTTATGAGGACGAGGTCGGGTATCGTCAGAGGATGTATTGGTTACGTGCCGCAATCCCGACCTTGTTACTAGCAAGCGCTGCCGCCCTGGCAGGACCAACCGGCGCTACACCTGACGACATGGACAAATTGCTGGCAGATAAAGGTCTGCTGACGCAGATTGGAGATCAGGTGAGCCAGGTGCGGCAAGCGGTAAGCGAAAAAGCCTCCGAGCTGGTGGTGAACGCCATGGGCTTTCTTGGGGTACCGTACCGGCGCGGTGGGAACTCCTTGGAGACCGGTTTTGATTGCAGCGGCTTCGTTCGGGCGATGTACCAGCAGACGGTCGGTTTGATATTGCCGCGTAGCGCCGATCAGCAAGCTGCAGCGACACAGACCATAGAAAAGAGCGACCTGAAACCAGGCGATCTGGTTTTCTTCAACACCATGCGCCGGGCGTTCAGCCATGTGGGGATCTACATCGGCGACGACAAATTTATTCACTCGCCAAAACCGGGAGCGGAGGTGCGTGTGGAGGACATGCGCCTGGGATACTGGCAAACGCGCTTCAATGGCGCCCGCAGGGTAGCTGCTGCGGCAGCGCAGCCATAAGACGATTGGGCAGATCACGGCCAGCTTCGCCTCAGGGCCGTAGCTTGCGCTTTTTTGACGCCACGTAACGCGCGGCGCGTACTACGTTCAGCACGGCGCGCACTACGACATCAGGACGGTCCCTGTGTACGTCATGGCCGGAATCCTCACAAATCTTTATGCGGCCCAGTCTGGACATTTTGGCCAGGTTGAGTTGGCTGGCGGCCCAGACCTTTTTGAGGCCACTTGGCCATCGGCTGGTGGCATTGCTTTGGGTTAGAACGATCAGAGGGACCGGAGGGAAAGGGCCAGCCCGCCGCGCCTGTTTCAGAGTCAGGGGAGCAGCCTCAAGTTCTGTTCTGGCGGTCTTGGACAACATGGTCAACAAGGCCTCAGGTGGGTCGTAGAGCAACCTCGGAACGCCCCACTGCCGGCAACGCTGCGTAAATTCCGCATGCCGCGCGTCCACCAGAACCACGCCGACAACTTCCTGTGGGAATGTCTTGGCGAACAACTTCATGTAGGTCCCGCCCAGGGAATGCCCAACCAGCACATAAGGCGGCGCGATGCCTTCAGTCTGCAACATGGCGCGAAGTTCCAGCACAATCTGCAGGCCGTCGCGCGACTGGCGGGAAATTTCACTTTGCCCGTAACCGGCGCGGTCATAGGCAACCGCATGTGTCACCGCGCTGACGGAATTAAAAACCGAGCCCCAAGTCCGCTTACCTTGGCCAAGCCCCGCCTCAAACACCACTGTCGGAGAACCGTTGCCGGCGGAAACGAGTGAACGAATTCCCATGGCGGTGCTGCTGAAAATTGCGTGCGGCAACGTGTCGTCATGCACCGGACGCTTGCGCAGTATCCTCTGCAGCAGCGAAGGCCCCTTACCAGAGCTGACCGCCTTGGCCGCTTTGCCGGCCCGTGGCGCTTTGCTTGCTGGCTTGCCAACCGCGTCCGCCGGATCAGCTACGCGGGTGTCCTGCCAGTCCGCACCCGAAGGCTTCAAGCCCATGTTATCGCCTGGCAGGCGGCAGGTCGGTGCAGCTTCCGTGCGCGACTTCGGCTGCCATACCGATGCTTTCACCGAGCGTGGGATGCGGATGGATGGTCTTGCCAATGTCCACCGCGTCGGCACCCATCTCGATGGCCAGCGCGATTTCCCCGATCATGTCGCCAGCGTG
>JANLPN010000208.1:0-11637 GCA_031367285.1 Betaproteobacteria bacterium
GCGGCAAGTTGCCGGGGGTGTTGGTGATTCACGAAAACCGTGGCTTGAATCCGCATATCGAGGACATCGCAAGGCGCCTTGCGCTGGACAACTTCATTGCCTTCGCTCCCGACGCGCTTTCCCCACAGGGCGGCTACCCAGGCGACGAAGAAAAGGCGGCAGCGATGTTCCGTACGCTCGACCAGGCCAAGACACGCGAGGATTTTGTCGCGGCGGCGCAGATCCTGAAGGACCGGCCCGAATGCAGCGGCAAATTTGGCGCCGTGGGTTTTTGTTATGGTGGCGGCATAGTGCACCGCCTTGCGGCCAGATTGCCGGACCTTGGCGCCGGTGTGCCGTTTTATGGCCCGCCTCCGGCAGCTGAAGACGCAGCCAAGGTAAAGGCCCCGCTGATGATGCATTTCGCGGAGAATGATTCGTTCGTGAATCCGGCCTTTGTACCTTACGAAGCGGCCCTCAAGGCGGCCGGTGTTCGCATGACGTCATACACCTACGCCGGCACCGGGCATGGTTTCAACAACGACACCACACCGCGTTTCGATGCCGCCGCCGCCAAGCTGGCCTGGGAGCGCACGCTGGTTTTCTTCAACCAGAACCTGCGCGCTTGACCTTTGTGCCCGCCTTTCGCGAAAGCCATCGAATGCAGCTAGTGTGGCGTTGGGTGGCTGCTGTTGTCTTGGGTCTGCTCAGTTGCGCGCTGGCAGCGCAGACCTTCCCTTCGAAAGCCATCCGTATCGTTGTGCCGTTCGGTGCCGGCGGCGTGGCCGACCTGACCGCGCGAACGGTGGCCCAGAAGCTCAGCGAGTCGCTGGGCCAGCCGGTGGTCATTGACAACAAACCCGGGGCAGGTGGCGTGGTGGCGGGTGACGCGGTGGCCAAGGCGGAGCCCGATGGGCACACCTTGTTGCTGATCTCCAATGGCACGGCGGTGAGCGCGGGCCTGTTCAAGGCCCTGCCTTTTGACACCTTGCGCGACTTTGCGCCGATCTCGCTGCTGGCCACGTTTGACATTGCCATCATCACCACGGCGGACTCAAAGCTCAAGACGCTGGCTGATCTGATGGCCTATGCCAAAGCCAACCCCGGCAAACTCAACCTGGGCACGATCAATATCGGCAGCACGCAAAACCTGGCGGGCGAGTTGTTCAAGACCGCGTCGGGTATCGATGTGCAGATTGTTCCTTTCAATGGCACGCCGGCCGTCATCACCGCTTTGCGCGGCGGGCAGATTGACGCAGCGGTGGAAATCCTCGGCCCGGTCATGGCGCAGATAAACGCCAAGGCGCTGCGGGCACTGGCGGTCACCGGCAACATGCGGTCCGTGGTGTTGCCCGATGTGCCAACCGCCAGGGAAAGTGGCGTGGGCGGTTTGGTGGCTTCGTCCTGGAATGGCCTGGCCGCGCCTGTAAAAACACCGGCTGCGGTGATCGCACGTCTCAACAAGGAGATTGTGGCGGCCGTCAACGCGCCTGACGTGAAGAAGAAATTGCATGAGCTCAATGTGGAAGCGCAATCCAGTTCACCCGAGCAGGCCTCCGAATTGCTCGCAGGTGAAGTCAAGCGCTGGGGCGATGTCATAACTCGCGCCAAAATTCCGACCCAATAGACGTCTGCAGGCGACTGCAGGTCTGCAGAGACATGAAGGAGCAAGGCGCGTGAAACTCGAACACATAGGCATGGTGGGTTATGGCGAGGTGGGCAAGACCTTCGCCGCCGGACTCAAACCGCAGGTTCGCTCGGTCGCCGCCTGGGATACCAAGTTCGACATCCCCGCCTTGCGCGATGCCGAGTCGGCCCATGCCGCGCGAGCCGGTGTCGGCTGGGCCAGTTCGATGCAGGCGTTATGTGCTGGCGCGGATCTGGTGATCTCGGCTGTCACCGCCTCCAATACGCTGGCCGTGGCGCAGGCGGCGGCGTCCTGCATCAAGCCTGGCGCCGTGTTTCTGGATCTGAACTCCGCGTCGCCCGGCACCAAGCAACAGGCCGCCGCACTGATTGACGCGAAGGGCGCGTTTTATGTGGAGGCCGGGGTGATGACCTCGGTGCCCCCGTATGGCATCCGTGTGCCCATGCTGCTGGGTGGTACCCGTGCGGCGGAGCTTGCCGTCGTGCTGCAGGCCTGGGGCATGGACGCGAGCGCCGTATCCGACAAACTGGGCGTAGCCAGTGCCATCAAGATGTGCCGCAGCGTGATGATCAAGGGGCTGGAAGCGCTGGTGATAGAGAGCTACGCCACGGCGCGCGCTTACGGCGTGGAGGACCACATGATCCCGACGCTGCAGGAGACGTTCCCGAGCATAGACTGGCAGCAGCAGGGAGCCTATTTTTTCAGCCGGGTGGTGCAGCATGGCCAGCGCCGGGCCGAGGAAATGCGCGAGGCTGCCAACACCGTGCGCGAAGCCGGGTTTGAGCCGTTCATGGCCGACGCCATCGCCGACAAGCAGCAATGGGTGGCCGACCAGGCCGGGGCAGGCACCTTCCAGGGTATCGGCAAAGCCGCGCCCTGGCAGGACTATGCGGACCGCCTGCTGGCGGCCCGCACCAACTAGCCACCTTCAGGCAACTGAGCCGGCGTCGAATCCAAACAGGCGCATCGGTGTGCGCCACAGGATGTCGTGCCGCTGCGCCGCGTCGGGGACCCGGCGCCCGAATTCCTGCAGTTGCGTGCCGTAGTCGAGCCGGTGGCCCGCCTTCAGGAAAGGCCAGTCGGATGCCCAGATGCAGTGTTGCGGGCCGAAGCTGTCCAGCAATGCCTGGGTGAACGGCAAGGTGTCCGCGTAGGGGTAGCCGGATTGGGAGAACTTGGCGTAGCCCGAGAGCTTGACCGTGGTTCTGCCGCCGTCGGCCATTCTCAGCAGGGCGTCGAAGCCCGCGCCGTGCACACCTTCGGACACGGCCGGTCGGCCGCAGTGGTCCACCAGCACCTGCGCGCCGGTGCCGGCCAGCCGCGGCCCGAGTTGTACCAGTTGGGCCTGCTCGATCTGCACCTGCACAAACATACCAAGCGCGGCCAGGCGTTCCATCAGCGGCCCGGTGTCGGCGTAGTAGGGCAGGCCGTTCAGGGAATAGTTGAAGGCGATACCCACGATGCCCTGGTCCCGCAGCGCCTGCAGCTTATCGCTCGAGGTGTCGGCGGGCACCACGGCAACACCCTTGAAGCGGCCCTGGCCGCGCGCGATTGCGTCCAGCAGGCAGCGGTTGTCACTGCCGTAACCGGAGTTGGGCCCCACCAGCAGGGCGTGCCGCACCCCATAGGCCCCCAGCACCTCGGCAAAGTAGGCGGCCGACCCGGTCTCCTGCCCCCGGGGACGGTAGGCCACATCGTCGGCATAGGCAAACCGCTCCGGGTCGAGCACGTGGCAATGCCCGTCCACCTTGGGTTGGCTGTACAGTGTGAAGTCGGTAACCTGCACCTAAAGAGTGGCCGCCATCATGCGGCGCAGTTCCGGGGTGATCTCGGGCATCACGCCAAACCATGCATGGAAGGCGGGGCGCGCCTGGTTGAGCAACATGCCCAGTCCGTTGACGGTACGGTTGCCGCGAGCGCGCGCGGCGGCGAGCAGCGGCGTTTCCATGGGCACATAGATCACGTCGGACACCAGCGTGCGCCCCGGCATCCGGCCCAGGTCCAGATCCAGTGGCGGGTTGCCTTGCATGCCCTGGCTGGTGGTGTTGACGAGTAATGCGATGTCCTGCAGCGCATCGGCGCGGTCCTCCCAGGGCGATACCTTGACCACCGCGCCACAGGCATCGGCCAGCGCCATTGCCTTGCCTATGGTCCGGTTCAGCAAGCGGATTTCCGTGGCCCCGGCTTCGGCCAGACTGGTCACCACGGCCCGCGCCGCACCGCCCGCGCCCAGCACGGTAATCGGCCCCGCATCGGCACGCCATTGCGGATCGGCATCACGCAGACTCTGGATGTATCCGAAACCATCGTTGTTGAAACCCTTGAGGCTGCCGTCGGCCTGTACCACGATGGTGTTGAGGGCGCCCATGCGCCGTGCTGTGGCGTCTACTTCGTGTACCAGGCCCATCGCTTCCACCTTGTGCGGCAGAGTCACGTTGCAGCCCCGAAACCCCAGCACGGCCAGGCCGGCGACGGCTGCCGCCAGTTGCCCCGGCGCCACCGGCAGCGGCACGTAGGCGCCCTGCAAGCCATGTTGCGCGATCCAGTAGTTATGCAGCTTCGGCGAGCGCGAATGCGCCACCGGCCACCCCATCACGCCGGCCAGTCCGAATGCCGCAGCGCTCATGAGCTACCTCCGTGCCGCGCACTGCGGTACGAGCCTCTTGGGAGCGGCCCTGCGAGGCTCATTTCACCGCGGGCAGGATGGCGCTGACCACCTGCTTGCCGTTTTCCACGCGTGTCATGTAGCTTTCGCGGTTCAGGTCGCCGTTTTGGTCGAAGCTGACGTCCATCAGAATTCCGGGGTAGTCCTTGGCCGACAGCGAAATGCCTTTCATGGCCGCGGCAAAGGCCTTGGGGTCGAACTTGCCGATCTTCTCGGTGACCGCCTTTACGATGTACATGCCGCTGTAGCCCTTGAGCCCGTTGTGGTCGGTCTTGGTCTTGTATTCGGCCACGAAGGCGTCGCTGAACTTCTTGACCAGCGGCTGCGGCGCATCCGCGGTCAGCCCCACGTGGGCGATGGCGCCGTTGGCCGCGTCACCGGCGAGTTCAATCACCTTCTGGCTGGTCAGCACCGTCTCGCCGATCACCGGCTTGGTATAACCCTGCTTGCGCAATTCGCGCAGCGCGCGCGCCGACTCCTCCTCGTTGCTGTAGACGAACACGGCGTCACTGTCGGACTGCCTGGCCTTCTGCACCGGCGCGCTGAAGTCGATCTGCCCTTGCTCGGTGGAAATTATGTTGGCCACCTTGATGCCGCGCGCCTCGAGTTCCTTGCGGATGGCGTCCAGCCCGCCCTTGCCGAAGTCGTTGTTCACATAGATGACGTCCACCGTCCTGGCCTTGACCGTGTCGCGGATGTAGTTGGCGATCTTGGGCATCGCCGTGGTCTGTGTGAACGAGGTGCGAAATACATAGGGGTTGCCCTGTTGCGTGATGGAGGCCGCTTCACCACCGGTGAAGTTGGGAATCTCGGCGCGGCGGGTCTCGGCCATGCTGACCATGATCGAGCCCGAGAACACCGGCCCCATCACCACGTAGGCGTTCTGGTCCACCGCCTTCTGGGCCAGTGCCTTGGCCACTCCCGGGTTGGACTGGGTGTCCATAGCCTGGTAATCCACCTTGCGGCCGAGGATGCCGCCGGCGGCATTGATTTCCTTCACGGCCAATTTGATGCCGTTGTCGAAGTTGGTGCCCGAGGTGGCGCCGGGGCCACTGAGCTCCACCAGCCCAAAGATCGGTACCGTCTGGGCATGGGACAGGGCAGCGGTCGAAAGCGCCAGCGCGGCCAGCACGGTCCTCATGGAAGTTTTCATCATCCTGGTATCTCCTCTTTGTGTTGTGGAAAGACGGCAATTGCCCAGGCCCGGGCCCGGCAAAAGTGTGCGGATTCTGGTGGCAAGCATGGCTTCTGGCTAGATGCTGAAACCCCACTCGCGATAACCCATGGTTATCGAGTGTGGCAAGATGGAATAGCCGGCCAGGTACTGGTCCGGCCGGTACCCTTAACGCCCTTGAGGACGATGGACGATGAAACTGGTCGCACTCAGGGCCTTGGTGGCCTCCGTACAGGAGGGCAGCTTGCGCGCCGCGGCACGGCGCATGGGCCTGTCGCAGCCGGCGTTGACCAAGATGGTCCGGGAGCTGGAGCAGGAGCTCGGGGCCAGCCTGCTGGTGCGGTCCACCCGGGGCGTGTTGCTGACGGCGCAGGGCCAGGTCCTGTTCGAACACGCATTGAACGTCACCCGCGAGCTGGGTCTCGCGGTCGACCGCATCAGCCAGCTGGGTGGCCGCATGGCGGGCGAACTGGCCGTGGGTGCCGTGCCCTTGGCCGTGATGCTGCTGATTCCCGAGACCTTGCGGACCTTCGGCAAGGAGTTCCCCGATATCCGCCTGCGCGTCAGCGAGGAGCTGTATATCGCGCAACTGCAGCGCCTGCGCCAGCGCGAAGTGGATGTCGCCGTGGGCGGCATTCCGCACGGGCTGGCGAGCGGGGAGTTTGTGGTGGAAACGCTCATGGCAACGGTCATGGTGGTGGTGGTGCGAAAGGGCAGCGACCGTGTCAAGGCCCGATCACTGCGTGACCTTGCCAATGCCAAATGGGTGTACACCGGCGCCTCGGGCGACGAGGGTTATGCCAAGATCCTGTTCGAGGCCAACGGCCTGCCGGCGCCACCAGTGGGTGCGGTGGTCAACTCCACGCTGGCCTTGTTGTCCCTGGTGACCTCGGGCGATTTTGTCGGGCTTTTGCCGCAGCAGATCGCACGGCACCCGCTGGCCAGGGAATCGCTGGACGTCGTGACGGTGGCCGAGGGCGGCTTGCCACTGTCGGTGGGTGCGATTGTGCGCAGCGATTCCGCGACATCGCCCCTCATACGCCACTTCATCGCCCACCTGCATCGCGCGGCGCGCCAGGTATCGGCCCCGGCGGGCCGCAAGTAGCCGCGGCTAAGTGCCCGTGTGATCGGCGGATGGGCTGTCGAAGCTGATGTCCACCATCAGTTCGTTGGCCAGTCCTTCCAGCCCGGTGCGCAGTGCGTCCGGCTCCAGCGTGAGCGGTACCGACAGCTGGGCACTCAGATGGAACATCTGCTCGCCCGACATGGCACCGCTGGCAATGTAGGTCTTCATCTTGTCGATGCTGACGCCCTGGCTGGCGAGCTGGCCCGAGATGGTCTGGATAATGCCGGGCCGGTCATGGCCGACCAGGTCAAGCTGGAGGCGGCGTGTCGCAACGGCCGTGCCGGCATCCGCCGCAAGCGCGACCACGATACGCAGGTCGGATGACTCCAAGGCGCGCAGGGCGGCCATCAGGGCATCCCGGCGTTCGGTTGGCACGTCGAGCTGCACGATGCCCGCAAACTGGCCGGCGAAATTGGCCATCAGGCTGTCGGCCCAGTTCGCGCCATGTTCGGTGGCCTTGTCCGATACCGCGCTGACCAGGCCGGGGCGGTCCGGACCCACCAGCGTAATTACAAGCGAAGTCATGTTGATCGTGCTCCTTGTACTATTTCCGGCGATCTTAGCCTTGACTTAGATCGAAGCACGATGGCGGGCAAGCGGGATCGGTTTCCAATCGTTCAGGCAGCTTCGGTTCAGATTTTTTCCATGATCTGCGCCAGCGTATCGCGTATCAGAGTCTGGGTCGCCTGCTGGGTCAGCGTGGCGGGCCGCTGCGAGCTGATGGCCAGCGAAATCTGGGTGCGCAAGCTCGGACTGCGGATAACGCGCAGGGTGTAGTTCGCGGGCCGGACTGAACTGGCCACCGCGTTGCGTGACAACACCGCGCAACCCGCGCCGTCGGCCACCAAATCCAGGATTGCCGAAACGCCGTCGATCTCCAGAGCGACCAGCGGCTTGCAGCCTATCCTGGCCATCTCGGCCTCGACCTGCACCCGGATGGCATTCGGCCGGCTCGGAATCACCAGCGGCAACCGGGCCAGCGCCTTCAAGGCGATAGGCGCCCCTTCCACGGCCTGAGCGCCACCCGCGGCGTGCGCACGGTACTGGACCAGGAACAGCTCTTCGCGCTGCAAGGCCGTAATGTCGAGCTCGGCGCTCGGTAGCGCGTTGTACAACACGGCGATGTCCAGCCGGCCATTGACCAGGGATTCCTGCATGGCCACCGACAGCCCTTCGCTGATGGATATGGTCGCGTCGGGCATCTGCTTCCTGAACCCGCGGGTCAGCGGCACGGCCAGCAGACGCGCCAGGCTGGTCGGCAGCCCCACCGCCACCCGGCCGGCCAGGGCGCCGCGTACACGGCCCAGCTCTTCGCGCGCGCGTTCGACCTGGTGCAGGATGCCCCGGCCGTGTGCCAGCAGCAAGCGCCCGGCTTCGGTCGGCATGGCGCCGCGCCCGTCGCGCACCAGCAGGTTTTGCCGCAGTTCCACCTCCAGCAGGCGCACTTGCCGGCTCAAGGCGGGTTGGGCAATGCCCAGCGCCACGGCGGCGCGTGTAAATCCGCCCAGCTCGGCCACACGCACAAAATATTCAATCTGTTTCAGGTCCATGGCGGGTTCTTGATTGCCGGCATATCTTTCCAATGTCCATGCCGCAATGATATATCTGCTAGTGACCCGCCATCCTTCATTTTTCTGACGCCAGGTACCACAATAGGCGGCATTCAGAGACCTTCGTGCTATGTCCGGCGATGCTCAAATGACCCAAGGAGATAAAGCAATGAAAAAGCCGATCATCATCGACTGCCACGGGCACTACACCACGGCACCCAAGGCGCTGGAAAACTGGCGCAACCGCCAGATCGCCGGCATCCAGGACACCAGCCTCATGCCAAAGCTGTCCGAGCTGAAGATCAGCGACGACGAGCTGCGCGAGTCGATCGAAACCAACCAGCTCAAGCTCAAGCGGGAGCGCGGTTCCGATCTGACCATTTTTTCGCCGCGCGCCAGTTTCATGGCGCACCACATCGGCGACTTCAACGTGTCGTCCACCTGGGCCGCCATCTGCAACGAGTTGTGTTACCGCGTGTCGCAGCTGTTTCCGGACAACTTCATCGGCGCGGCCATGTTGCCGCAGTCGCCCGGTGTGGACCCGGCCACCTGCATTCCAGAGCTGGAAAAATGCGTCAAGGAATACGGCAATGTGGGTATCAATCTCAACCCCGACCCGAGCGGCGGCCACTGGAACTCGCCGCCCCTGAGCGACAAACACTGGTACCCGATCTACGAGAAGATGGTGGAGTACGACATCCCGGCCATGGTCCATGTGTCCACCAGCTGCAACCCGTGTTTCCACACCACCGGCGCGCATTACCTGAACGCCGATACCACGGCTTTCATGCAGTGCCTGACCAGTGATTTGTTCAAGGAATTTCCGACCCTGCGTTTCCTGATCCCGCATGGCGGCGGCGCCGTACCCTACCACTGGGGGCGTTTCCGCGGCCTGGCGCAGGAGCTCAAGAAACACCTGCTCAAGGACCATTTGCTGAACAACATCTACTTCGATACCTGCGTCTACCACCAGCCCGGTATTGATTTGCTCAACACCGTGATCCCGGTCAAGAATGTCTTGTTCGCGTCGGAGATGATTGGCGCCGTACGGGGCATAGACCCGGAAACCGGCAACTACTACGACGACACCAAACGTTATATCGAGGCGTCGAAAATTCTCAGCGAGGAAGACCGCTTCCAGATTTACGAGGGCAATACCCGGCGCGTGTTTCCGCGCCTGGATGCCGCACTCAAGAGCAAAGGACAATGAGCATGAGCACTCCCATGAATACGCTGGGTATCGTCAAGCGCAATATCGTGCGCGCCGACAAGCTTGCGGTGGACCGGTTGTCCAGATTCGGCGTGGCCACCATCCACGAAGCCATGGGCCGCGTTGGCCTCATGAAGCCTTATATGCGGCCCATCTATGCCGGCGCCCACCTGTGCGGCACGGCCGTAACCGTGCTGCTGCACCCGGGCGACAACTGGATGATGCATGTGGCGGCCGAGCAGTTGCAGCCGGGGGACGTGGTGCTTGCCGCGGTCACTTCCGACAATGCCGACGGCTTTTTCGGCGATCTGCTGGCCACCTCGTTTCGCGCGCGCGGCGCCGTGGGCCTGGTTATCGATGGCGGCGTGCGCGACGTGAAAGACCTCACGGCCATGGGTTTCCCGGTGTTCTCCAAGGCCGTCAACGCCAAAGGCACCATCAAGGGCACGGTGGGTTCGGTCAATGTCCCGGTGGTCTGTGCCGGTGCCCTGGTCAACCCGGGCGACGTGGTGATTGCCGACGATGACGGCGTGGTGGTGGTTCCCGCCGCCCTGGCGCAGCAGGTGGCCGATGCCGCTGCGGCACGCGAAGCCAACGAGTCCGAGAAACGCGCCAAACTCGCCGCCGGCGTGTTGGGCCTGGACATGTACAACATGCGCGGCCCGCTGGAAAAAGCCGGCCTCAAATACGTGGACTGACCATGGAATCTACCAACACCGAAGGTTTCACCAAGACCCCCGGCTGGCTCGACTGGTACACCGGCCCAAGCGTTCCGCGCTTCACCCTGCCGCCGGGTGCGGTGGACGCGCATTGCCACGTGTTTGGCCCGGGTACCCAGTTCCCGTATGCGCCCGAGCGCAAATACACGCCCTGCGACGCGTCCAAGGACCAGCTGTTTGCGTTGCGCGACCACCTGGGCTTTGACAAGAACGTAATCGTGCAGGCCACTTGCCACGGCAGTGACAACCGGGCGCTGGTCGATGCGCTCAAGGCCTCCAACGGCAAGGCGCGCGGCGTAGCCACGGTCAACCGCAACGTAACCGATGCCGAGCTGCAGGACATGCACGTCGCCGGTGTACGCGGCACGCGTTTCAACTTCGTAAAGCGCCTGGCTGACTTCACGCCGCGCGAGGTGCTGCTGGAGATTGCCAACCGTATCGCCCCGCTGGGCTGGCACGTGGTGGTGTATTTCGAAGCCCAGGATTTGCCCGAGTTGTACGACTTTTTCACGGCCTTGCCGACCACGGTGGTGGTGGACCACATGGGCCGCCCCGATGTCGGCAAACCTGTCACCGGCCCGGAGTTCGGCCTGTTCCTCAAGATGATGAGCGAACATCACAATGTCTGGAGCAAGGTCAGCTGCCCCGAGCGCCTGTCGGCAGCGGGCCCCAAGGCCTTGAGTGGCGAGCAACACGCTTACCGCGATGTGGTGCCGTTTGCCAAGCACCTGGTCGAAACCTTTCCGGACCGCGTGTTGTGGGGTACCGACTGGCCGCACCCCAACCTCAAGGACCATATGCCCGACGACGGCTTGCTGGTGGACTACATTCCCAGCATCGCCGCCACACCCTGGCTGCAGCAAAAACTGCTGGTAGACAACCCGACCCGTTTGTACTGGTCCTGAGAAACGCGCTGACTCGGCGCGATAACCTTCCCCTGGAGACACACTACATGGCACACAGCTTTACCTTGGCGGCGCTCGCCGCCGCGACGGTGTTGGCAGGTTGCGCGGGCACTACCCCGCGCAGCGCCGGCCCAACGCCGCTCGGCACCGATCCCTCTGTCGCTTGTGCAGCCCTGACGGCGCCGATTCCGGCCTCGGCCATCGGTGTGCCGGCTGTCCCGAGTGGCGCGGCGAGCATCGACTCGGCCATCTGGATCGCAGCCGCGCCGATGGTTGTCGCCGAACGCGGCGCGACGCCGGCCGGCCGGGTCACTCCCGCGACGCCGGCCTTTTGCCGCGTGCTGGGCCGCATAACGCCGCTGAATCCCGGCTCGCCGCCCATCCTGTTCCAGGTCAATCTGCCAGCCCAGTGGAACGGCCGCTCGCTGCAATACGGCGGCGGCGGGTTCAACGGCACGCTGACCACCGGGCTGGGCCTGCCGCCGTCGCAGCGCTTCGACACCCCGTCGCCGCTAGCGCAAGGCTTCGTCACGGTGGGCACCGATTCGGGCCACCAGGCCGGGCCGACCGACATTCCGCAGGCCTTTGCGCTCGACGACGAGGCCTTGGTCAACTTCGCCCATGCTTCCTACAAGAAGGTGCACGACGTGTCGGTGGCGCT
>JANLPN010000214.1:0-3589 GCA_031367285.1 Betaproteobacteria bacterium
TAATACCCCGAAGCTTGCTTCGGCTTGGCTTAAACCTGTGGGAGCGTGCTTGCACGCGATGTTTGGTGAACGAATCGCGACCAAGGTCGCTCCCACAAAATCGAACCAAGTGACTTGGCGGAATGCCTCGGGGCTTGCCCCGAGGATCTTTACTTACAACTCCGTGCCTCTGTGGTGAAAATCGGCTTCACGTCAGCTTGAAGCCGAGCCCCTCGAGTTCGTTCAAATGGAACGGGGCGCTGGCAAGGACTTCCTGCAGCTTGGCGAGGGCCTCGGGCAGTTTCGGCGTACTAAACAGGGAGGCGCCATCGTCCGAATCATGCACATGCACCGCCCAGGACCCGGTCACCTCGTCACCGACATGAAAGACCGAGCCGTGGAGGTAGTTGCCCGGCAGGCCCGGGTGCGGTCCCGTGCCGGGCACGAGGAAGAGGGTGTGCATCGGGTCGTGGACCGTGGCATGGCCCGCCTTGGCGCGGTGGTGGACCGCCTTGCCGATCACCAACAGACGCAACTTGTCCGCCTTGGCGCGGAGATCGAGGGGCAGGGAGTGCACGTAGCGGTCGTAAATACTGGCGTTGGTTTCAAGCAGATCATCTGAAATCTCCCCGGCGATGAAGTCCTCAAGATTGTTCGCGTGAAAGGAAGGCAGCTGGGTCAGCGAGCGGGCCGTGACATGCCCACCCTTGTAATCGGCGCTGGCATAGACCTGTCGGGCCGCGTAGAGCCGCCGGAGGGCGTCCTGATAGGCGGGGGTGGTGGGCACCGCGCCGATGGGGCTCTGGTCAATCTTGTCCAGCACGGCGTGGTCAAACTCGGCATTGGGATCTTGGCTCATGTTGGCGGAGGCGGGAGAGGGGAGGCGGGAGGCCGGAGGTCAGAAAGCAGCAGGAAAGGCCGAGGATGCATGCCGGGCGGGGCGCTGCAAGCTATCCAACCAGAATTAACCACAGAGGCATGGAGACACAAAGCACGGACTAATGCAGAGAAGTAGGGTCTCTCTTTGTGCCTCCGTGTCTCTGTGGTTACCAAAAATTTGGGCTACCTATCTCGGTCGTTGCATCGAGCCGGGCTCTTCCCCGGCCCGCAGGGAAATGGCCGCGCCTTCGCGGCCGAGCTCGAGGCATTCGAAAAGATTGCGGACGCACTGGCCGAGGCGATCGTGGCCAAGTCGCTCGACCTCGACTTGATCCACGAACACGCGGCCGAGTTCAGCGGTCTGCAGGCGTACCCGCGCGGCTTTGTCGGGACGAGGGTTTTCATCGCTCTCGTAATAGGGGTCGAGCAGGTCGACCAGCTGGGCGATCGTCGCAGCCGCGTCCGTGTGATCATGGCCGTCGCCATGCAGGATCGTAAGCAGGCGCCGGGAGATGCGGCCCGCATGAGGGAGGTTCAGCTTGACGTCAAAAAAAGGACTGTTTTCCATGCGCCCGGACACTGAATCCGGGGTGATTTCTGAATCAACGATGAAAGAATGGAAGTCAGATTCGTACTTCTCCAGCTGTAGGAGGGGCTGTATGCCCCCGGCAGTAGCCGCGCTTGAGCCTCCTGCGAAAGCGTGGTTCTGCCACGTTGTCGCTACGCTCCAACGCAGCTATACCATCGGGGCGTTCCGCGCTCACGTCTTGTCAGCGGCCTCTGCACCGTCTTCTGTGCGCCGTCCCTTCCACGTGAATCACCCTCGCATCCCAGGTATCAGCCCGACGACCCTCCGCGTTTGGTCCTTCATTGCGGTTTATTTTGCCCTCCTCTTCCTGGCTCCGGTCGCAGTCCGGGCGCACGGTCTGGTCTTCACCAAGGTGGAGGCGATGTTCGCTGAGCCGGGTGTGGTTAACATAACCGTCGAATACGACCTGGGCCTCGTTTTGCCACAACGGGACGGGTATTACGCTCTCACCGCCGCCACCGCCGAAACGCAGCAGGTTGCCGTCGCCCAGGCGTTGCCGGAGATCCATGAGGCCCTCCAATTCTATGCGGGCGACCAGCGTTTGCAGCTGAAACTGCAGGGCTTTACCCTGCCCAAGCTTCCCGCCGGGGCTTTTCAGGATCCAGCGCAGGACAAGTCCACCGTACTGCGCTTCACCGCTGCTTTGCCGGCAAACGGCGGCCCACTGGTGCTCGTGGTGCCCTACGGTGCGCGGGTGGACCACCCGGTGTTGTTTGCCGTCGGGACGCCGGCTGCTGGCGTGATCGCCCGCTGCTGGGTCGAGGAGGGACCAAGCGAGCCTTTCGACTGGAAGACGCTCGCCCCGCGTCCACCCTGGTGGCGTGATTTCGCCAAGTACCTGCGGCTGGGTTTCAAGCATATCGTACCCGATGGGCTCGACCACATTCTCTTCGTCCTCGCGCTGTTCTTTCTCGGCCAGACTTGGCGCAAGCTCGTGGCGCAGACGACGATCTTCACCGTGGCGCATGCCACCACATTGTTCCTGGCACAATATGGTGTCATCAGTCTGCCCGGTCGCTATGTCGAGCCGCTCATCGCCTTCTCCATCGCGTGCATCGCCCTGGAAAACATCTTTAGCCCCAAACTGGGCCCTACGCGGCTCGTACTGGTGTTTGCTTTCGGGCTGGTCCATGGGCTGGGCTTTGCGAGCAGCCTGAGCGAGGTGAAGTTTCCGCGTGCGCAGTTTCTGATGGCCCTACTGGGCTTCAACTTTGGCGTGGATTTCGGTCAGCTGTTCATCATCGGCCTGGCGTTACTGGCGGTGGGGTGGTTCCGGAATAAGCCGTGGTTCCGGACGAGAATCATGGTGCCGTGCTGCGCGGTGATCGCGGCGGTGGGCTTGTTCTGGACGGGCCAGCGGATCTTGGCCGGGTAGAAAGGACGGTCCAAGCGACAGACAGAATTAACCACAAAGGCACTAAGTCCGAACCAATGCAGAGAGAGTGGTATTACCCTTGTGCCTCTGGGTCTTTGCTTTGTGGCGAAAATGCGATTCGGTCCGGTAGGTTTGCATTCGCTGATACCCTAACCACTGTCGCGACATGAACGAGTCTCTGGCCATCGAGTGTCCGCACTGCGGCGAGACCTTCTCCCTGGCTTTCGATGAGTCGGAGGGGAGCGCCGAGTTCATTGTGGACTGCGAGGTCTGTTGCCGGCCGATGACTGTGGCAGTCCGCGTGACCGATGGGGAGATCGATGGATTGGAAGTGACGGAATGCTAGGCAGGTATGGCTTCGCCGAGGGAAGGGAGGGGCGCAACCCGTAGGGTGAAGTCGGGTAAGGCCCCATATTGGCGGACCGGATCAGAGGTTATCCTTCGCTCATGAATACTCTGCTTCTCATCATTGTGTTGCTTCTCCTGTTTGGGGGCGGCGGCTTTTATCTCGGCGGCCCGGTTTTTGGCGGCAGTGCGCTGGGTTTGATCCTGCTGATTTGTCTGGTCGTCTTTTTGACCGGCGGATTCCGAACCAGGACCTAAATTGTCCCCTTTGGCGGTCCGGCATCCCTAACGCCCGGCTGTCGGGATTGAGAAGTCGCCCGCACTATGGGCGTCACGGGCTGTCCAATCACTCATGACCGAAAAAATATTAGCATCGTTGATCGGGCCGGACTCGCGGTCAGCATCAGTCTTGGCGCATTGGT